>CAZRSG010000138.1:744-1533 GCA_964602705.1 uncultured Oscillospiraceae bacterium | reverse complement strand
TTCCGGAACCCCATTATCGTCTAAGGGTAATAATATGAACATTGAACCATACTTAGCTGCTATAGCTAATAATTTATTTATTTTATTTTCCTCTGCTGATATAGAATTTATAAGAGCACGACCCGGATATATGCGTAATGCTGCTTCTATTGCCTCGGGTGAAGAGGAGTCTATACATAAAGGAGCTTCAACTTTATAACTTAAAGTTTCTACTACCCTTTTTAAGGTTTCTTTTTCATTAATCCCCGGCATACCTACATTTACATCTAATATATGGGCACCGTCTTTAACTTGCTGTATTCCCAATTCTACAATTTCATTATTCCTACCTTCTATTAGGTCTTTTTGTAATGCTTTTTTTCCGGTAGGATTAATTCTTTCACCAACTACCATTAATGGTGCATCTTTTTCTATAAAAACTGCCTTTCTTGCAGAGGATAAAACACTAACATTATTATTTTTATTGTGAATAGGTTTAATATTCTTTAATTCATAAGCAATATTTGATATGTATTTTTCATTAGTTCCACAACAACCACCTAATAAATTAGCACCTGCTAAAGCAAATTCTTTTGCATAGGTCCCAAACTCATTATAGTCCATATTAAAAACAGTTTTTCCATCTATTAGTGTTGGAAGTCCTGCATTAGGTTTAGCAAAAAGAGCTACCTTTGCATATACTTTTAATTGCTTAATAATTTGTAGCATTGCCTCTGGTCCGGTTGAGCAATTACAACCCACAGCATCTGCCCCAAGACTCTGGAGGGTTACCAATGCAGCTCTTGGATT
>CAZRSG010000138.1:0-734 GCA_964602705.1 uncultured Oscillospiraceae bacterium | reverse complement strand
TCAGCTTCAAAACTCATACTTACTAAAACCGGTAATGATGACATTTCTTTAACAGCCAATAATGCTGCCCGTGCTTCTTGTATATCTATCATTGTTTCTATAACAAATAAATCTACCCCACCCAAAAGTAAGCCCTTAACCTGCTCCTTATATGTATCTACTATATCTTCAAATGGAATATTACCAATAGGACTTATAAATTTACCTGTTGGTGATAAATTACCGGCAACAAAAGCTTTCTCTTTGGCTGTTTTTTTTGAAAGCCTTGCAAGTTGCTTATTTATTTCTATAACATTATCCTGTAGACCGAACTCTTTTAACTTAATTCTATTTGCAGAAAAGGTAGGACTATATATTATGTTTGACCCTGCATTTATATACTTGTCTTGTATATCTATTATGATTTGTGGATGATTAATAATCCATTGTTCAGGTGATACCCCCTTTGGCATCCCCTTTTCTTGTAATTGTGTACCTGTTGCCCCATCTAAGATTATTATCTTATCTTTGATAAGTGCTTCAAATTCTATTTTTGTCATCTGACTATCCCTTCTCTGCTTGTATTTTAATTTAAATCAAGTTTTTAAGTTTAATCTATCTTATCGAAAATCTAAATATCAAAAGTGTAGGTTTTCTATTAAATTATATACTAAAGCAAATAAATTAACAATATATTGATTTTTAATATTAAATATAATATACTTTGTTTAAAGATTGTAATAAATAAAACAAAT
>CAZRSG010000137.1:0-1810 GCA_964602705.1 uncultured Oscillospiraceae bacterium | reverse complement strand
GGTCTTGGCGGTGGGCATGATGAAAGAGAACAAACATTAAACCAACTATTAGTTGAGATGGACGGCTTTGGAGTAAATGAAGGTGTTATTGTATTAGCAGCTACAAATAGGCCGGATATACTTGACCCAGCCTTATTAAGACCCGGACGTTTCGATAGGCAAATTGTTGTCGGTGTACCGGATATAAAAGGAAGAGAAGAAATATTGCAGGTTCATTCCAAGGGAAAACCCTTAGGTTCTGATGTAGAGTTAAGTGTTTTAGCTAAGACAACAGCAGGGTTTACAGGAGCAGATCTTGAGAATTTGATGAATGAGGCTGCCTTATTGGCTGCAAGACGTAATAAAAAACAAATAAATATGCCGGAATTAGAAGATGCAATAATTAAGGTAATAGCAGGGCCGGAAAAAAGAACACGAGTTATAAGTGATAAGGAAAAGAAATTAACAGCCTATCATGAAGCAGGTCATGCTGTAGTTTCGAGATATTTACCAACACAAGACCCTGTTCACCAAGTATCAATTATTCCACGGGGAAGGGCAGGAGGCTATACCTTATCACTTCCAACGGAAGATAAGAATTATGTTTCAAAAACAGAAATGTTAGAATCAATTATAACCCTTCTTGGCGGTCGTGTAGCTGAAGAGCTTGTGATACATGATATAAGCACAGGGGCACAAAATGATATACAAAGGGCGACAGGAATTGCCCGTAATATGATTACCAAGTATGGAATGAGTGGTAAATTAGGACCAATAACATATGGATCCAGTCAGGATGAAATATTTATAGGACGTGATTATGCCCAATCAAGAAATTATAGTGAATCAATAGCGGCTGAAATAGATGAAGAAGTTAGAAATATTATAGATGCAAGTTACAAGAGATGTCAAGAAATAATAGAAGAAAATATAGATAAATTGCATAAAGTTGCTAAAACATTATTAGAAAAAGAAAAATTAGACGCAGATGAATTTGAAGAATTATTTAAAAGTGCATAAAAAATAAGGGGTTTAAAAGACCCCTTATTTTTTTGCCTATAATTATATTAAATTAAATCTATATTAAATTAAATCTTCATTTTCCCTTAAACCGGGATAATTTTTACCAAGCCAGTCATTTCTAAAGGGATTTAAACCTTCTTTTAATTTTTCCGGCTTATTAGAAATAAGCCATAATTAAGCTTAAGCGAAAAACATATTAAAACATACCAGCTATAAATAATGGAAAAATGACTAAATGGTTAGCCTCTCAATATTCTTTACTTTTAGAAATTATAATGATAAAATAAATGGGTATAATACTAAGAAAATGGTAGAAGAATTATATCTTATTGCCTGTAAGATGATAGTTGACATGGTATAATAAGAATGTTATTCTTATTTTTAATTAAAGGTTAGAAATCATAATGGAGGAAATAACACATGCTAACTGATATAGAAATAGCTCAACAAGCCAAAATGCAAGAAATAAAAGATGTTGCAAAAAAGTTAAATATACAAGAAGATGACTTGGAATATTACGGCAACTACAAGGCTAAAATAAAAGACTCATTATTAAAAAAGATAAAAGACTATCCTGACGGTAGGCTTATTTTAGTAACAGCAATTACACCTACCCCTGCAGGTGAAGGCAAGACAACAGTAACAGTTGGTTTAGGACAAGCCATGCAAAGAATAGGTTGTAAGGCCTCTATAGCCTTAAGAGAACCCTCACTTGGACCTGTAATGGGTATTAAAGGAGGTGCAGCTGGGGGTGGTTATGCACAAGTTATACCCATGGAAGATATAAACTTACACTTTACAGGAGATA
>CAZRSG010000136.1:0-1869 GCA_964602705.1 uncultured Oscillospiraceae bacterium | reverse complement strand
AATTACTAAAGAAATTGCATCTCAATTAGACTTTCTACATGTACCAAACTCGCATGCACATATAACCATGTCAGACAATTATATGTATCATCAGAAGATTATTGGTCAGGAAAAGTTGTAAATAACCCTAATATAATAAATGAAAACCTGGATACAGAATTTAACAGGATGAAACAATATAAAAAATATATGGAAAGGTATAGAAGTGATAAGATACTCTTAGGTTTAGAAATAGATTTGAATGCTGATGAGGAACTAACTGTTTTAGAAGAAGACATGCAAGATTTAGATATTATAATAGGAGCAATACATTGGGTCTCGAAAAGATATAATAAAGATAAGGATGTGTTGCCAAGCTTTTTATCTTCTTGCTAATATAATATCAAAAAGATAAAAAACTTAAGGCAACTGTTCTCTCACTAATCTTTAGCCTTTAACCTTTTCATCCCATGCAGTACAGATGTGTTTAACATTAAATAAATTGTTTTTATTTAAAGCTTTATTAAAACCATTACATAAATTTTAAAAAAGCTAAAATTATTAAAATGGCACCTGCAAGCCAAGATAAATCAATCTTTGTCCTTTCAACGAACTTTCTTCCTATAAATAAGCCTACGATTATTGCTATCATATCAGCAATTAAGGAAAATAAAATAACTTGTATATAATTAATAGATCCCAAGCTGCACCCAAAACCAATAGCTAATGAATCTAAAGAGAGTGCAATTGCAAGGTAGAGTGCCTCCTTAGAATTAAGATGTTTAGAATTATTTAAATCCGCCTTAGTCTCATCTATATAAACATTTATAATAAAACGCAAATTAAATATATTCAATTTTAATTTTTTACGTAAAGCAAATTTCTTTTTTAAATAACTTTTAATAATACTTTCAAACAAATAATAAGTACCCAATAGCATTAAAATCATAAAACTTATTATTGAAGTAATATTACCGGGTATCAAATTTTTTATAATAGAAGCAAAGCTTATAGATATTGCCAGAAAAAAAGCACAAATAAAATTAATAATTATAAGTGAAGAAAAAGGAATTTTTATTCTATTAGTACCATAGGCAATACTTGCAACAAATGCATCTAAAGATAAAGCAGCCACCAAAAGTATAGACTCTAACATTAAATCACCTCTAATTACATTAATTTTGCTATTAATATAATATTCATATATATATAATAGGTTACAAAATCATAAGCTACAATAAGTATTATAGCAGAAACCCCTAATTTATTAGAAACAATAAAAAGATGTACAAATATTAGTACAAAAGACATTGGTGGTTATACTGGTTTATATGGCACAGGTCAATATAACCTACAAATAATAAAAACAGAGCAAGGGCAATATTAAATATAGATAAAGAATTAAAAGGTTCAGATAAGGCAACGGTAATCCTTGCAACGTATGAAGATGGGCAATTATTTGACCTAATCCCTATAAATGATATAGATATTTCTAAGGAGTTAACAGCCATAGTAACAAAATATGCAAACATACCGGACCAAGGCTCCAAAAGTGTTAAACTATTTATTTGGGACGGGTATGCCAACTTAAAAAATCTTTCAGAAAGTAAAAAAGTCATGCAACAATAAGAGGGACATTAATATAAATTATAGGAGCAAATATTTGTAGCATACAATTGTATAATAAATCTATATATGCAAATAATAATGGTGGACGCTAATCGAAGGAGGCTAATCTATGGCAAAGAATGGTTCTATAATGTCAGATCAGTTAAAAACTGAGATTGCGAAAGAACTTGGAGTGTACGATATAGTTCAGAATGAAGGTTGGGGAAGTGTAAGTTCACGAGATTGTGGTAATATAGTAGCAAAAGCGATAGAGATGGCAGA
>CAZRSG010000135.1:0-1966 GCA_964602705.1 uncultured Oscillospiraceae bacterium | reverse complement strand
GCGCACGACTGGAAATCGTGTTTACGTTAATAGCGTAACGAGGGTTCGAATCCCTCTCTCTCCGCCACTAAGACAAGGGTTTGCTAAGTTGTAGCAAGCCCTTGTCTTAGTGGATGCTTTTAAAATATGTCACATTTATTTCACAAAAGTTTTTGAAAAGACTTTTTAATTTTACAGGGGTTGTGTATTCATTACATAAATGTCAAAAAATGATTTCAAAAGGTATAGACTTTTATATTGAATTATGATAGAATTTATTTAGATTATTAAGGAATGTTTAATGCTTAATCTGGTTATTTGTGTAAATTAACTATTATGGGACTTGTATAAAAGTGTAATATAGGATTATATAGGGGGTTAGATTAAATGAAAAATGAAAATGCTTTAAATCTAATACTTGAAAAAATAACAAATTTAGAACAGGGACAAAAGGCTTTAGAACAGGGACAAGGTGTCTTGGTTGCTGAAGTTTCAAGTCTGAAGGAAGGGCAAAAGGCTTTGGAACAAGGGCAAGTAGCTTTAACTTCTGAAGTAGTGAGCCTAAAAGAAGGGCAAAAGATTTTAACTTCTGAAGTAGCTGACTTAAAGGAAGGGCAAAAGATTTTAACTTCTGAAGTGGCTGACTTAAAGGAAGGGCAAAAGATTTTAACTTCTGAAGTGGCTGAATTAAAAGAAGGGCAGAAGACTTTGGAACAGGAACAACAGTCTGACCGTACTCTTTTAGAAATGACTGCTGCTCAGGTAACTAATTTATTATCTGATTTTAAAGATATGAAATCAGATATCAAGTCAATTAATGCAGCTGTAATTAAAATTGAGGATGAACATGGGCGTAAACTTTCTGCATTATTTGATGGATATCAACAAAATTCTGACAAGCTGGATAGGATAGAAAAGCAAGTAAGCAAACATGAAGATTTTATATTTAGGGAGCATATGGGCTAATCATCCGTGTGAAAAATAGTGGATAGTTATATATCCTGCCTCTTTGATAATGATATTAATTCTTTTTCTGCAACTTCTATAGTTAGTGGTATTTGTACTTGTAATCCTTTTTCTTTAAGCCTACTAAATAGTTGCACTAATATTGGTGGTTCTAAGTTTGCTTCTTTTATTATTTTTACTTGTTTAAATATTTCATCTGGACTACCCTTGCCTACAATTAAGCCTTTATTAATTATATATATCTTGTCTGCTATATCCGGTACTATATTAATGTCATGTGTTGTTATTACGGTAGTTATTCCCTGTTTGTTTAGTTTGTTAATTGTTTCAATCATTTCTCTTTTTGATTTTGGATCTAAACCGTCAAATGGTTCATCCATTATTAAAAGTTCCGGTCCCATAACCATTGCTCCTGCTAAGGCTACTTTCTTTTTTTGACCCCCGCTTAAATAGTGTGGAATTTTATCAAGTATTTCTTCTATTTTTAATTGTCTTGCAATTTCTTTTACCTTGTTTTCAATATATGTTTTATCTTTACCATAATTTGATAATGAAAATGCTATGTCTTCATATACTGTGGGACCTATTATTTGTTCGTCTACATTTTGAAAGACTACACCTATTTTTTTTCGTAGCTTTTTAAAGTCTTTTATCGGATTTAAGCCTAATACGTTTATTTCCCCTTCAACAGGTTTTAAAATTCCTAATATATGTAAGAGTAAGGTTGTCTTGCCTGTGCCATTTGGTCCTAATATTACTACTCTTTCACCTTTATTTACTACAAAGTCTAAACCACAGATACTTACTTCTGTTTTATCCGGATATACGTGTTTTATACATTTTATTTTTATTATTTCTGCCAAGTTATCACCGCCATTGTTATAATTATTAGTCCGATTGATATAGGTATGTAATCGTTTCTTTTTATTTTATAAGTATTGTCTTTTAAAAATAATTTGTCTTGATAGCCTCTTAATGAGTATATACTATACATTCTTTCTGATATGTCAAATGCTTTTAT
>CAZRSG010000134.1:0-2108 GCA_964602705.1 uncultured Oscillospiraceae bacterium | reverse complement strand
GTAATTATCTGATGCATATAGTAAACAGTATAGGAGAATCAATTTCACAACAAACATCCGAGGCTTTTATAAATAATTTTTTAGACTATGAAAGAATTTCCTTGCGGGAGGCTAAACTTATGAAGATGGCAACAAGTGATAAGGTATTAAATCTTCATCATTCTATTAAAGATAAGGTTAGGGCAAGAATTTTAAAAAATATGGTATTAAGTTTAATTTAATAAAGGAGCGTGATATATATGTTATGTCAAAGGTGCCAAGAAAGATCGGCAAATGTTCATATTATGCAAATAATTAATAATGAAAAAAAGGAAATGTTCTTGTGTGAAAGCTGTGCACGTGAAACTCAACAAATTAATTTTGTTAATCCTATAAAAATTGATACATCATTTGGTATTAGTGACTTCTTAAAGGGACTTTTAGCTACTAATCTACAGCCCTACACAATTAAAACAGAAAAACCTCTACCGGTAGAAAAATGTAGTGTATGTGGCATGACCCTGGATGAATTTTCGAAAGGCGGGAAATTAGGTTGTGCAAATTGTTATAATACATTCAAAAGTGCCCTTGAATCAGTATTTAAAAGAGTTCATGGTGGTATTTATCATAATGGGAAAATGCCACATAGTGTAGGAGGCGGAATACGTAGTAAACGAGAATTAGAGACTTTAAGAGGAGATTTATTAAGAGCTGTTCAAAAAGAAGAATATGAAGAGGCAGCAGTTTTAAGAGATAAAATTAAAGCTTTGGAGCAAGAAATTAAGGAGGCTTAATAATATGGCTACATGGTATGAAGGAAAAGGTCCTGAGAATGATATTATAATAAGTAGTAGAATACGACTTGCACGAAATTTAAAAGATGTTCCTTTCCCGGGACATATGAACCAAGAACAAGGAAAAGGGGTAATAGATAAACTTCAAGACATAATATTAAATAAAAACAAGACATTAGCGAATAAATTTGAATTTATAGATATAGAAAAGCTGACTACTTTGGATAGGCAAGTTATGGTAGAAAAACACTTTATAAGCCCTGAAATGTTAAAAGATATTAATTTAAAGGCTGTTATGCTCAGTAATGATAAAAAAATTAGTGTAATGATAAATGAAGAAGATCATCTAAGAATTCAAAGTATTTATCCGGGAATGCAATTAGGTAAAGCTTTGGAAGAGGCAAATAAAGTAGATAATATTATAGAAGAAGCTATAGAATATGCTTTTGATGAAAATTATGGTTATTTAACATGTTGCCCTACTAATGTCGGTACCGGTTTACGTGCATCTCTTATGTTACACTTGGCAGCCCTATCAATGACAGGGCAATTAAATAATTTATTAAATGCTGTAAATAAGCTGGGGATTGCTGTAAGAGGTTTATATGGTGAAGGAAGCTCGGTTAGGGGTGATATTTTTCAAATATCAAACCAGGTAACCTTAGGCATCTCTGAGGAAGAAACTATTGAAAATTTAAAAAGTGTAGTAAAACAAATATTAGATCAAGAAAGAAATATTAGAGATAAGCTTTTAAAACAAAATAGAATGCAGGTGGAAGATAGGATATATCGCTCATATGGCATCTTATCAAATTCAAGGGTTATGACGTCCGAAGAATTTATGAAGGTTTTATCCAATGTTAGATTAGGTGTGGATATGGGTATAATAAAGGATATATCTATGGAAACATTAAATGAACTTATGGTTATTACCCAACCGGCTAATATTATAAAAAGAAATGCTAAAACAAATGTAAGTGCTGAAAAAAGAGATATACTTAGGGCAGAAATAATCAGGGAAAAACTTAATAGATAAACAGTAAAAGGAGATGAATATAATGGCTACATTTAACAATAGATTTACACAAAGAGCGGAAGATGCATTAAGGTTAAGTCATGAAAGTGCAGAAGAATTAGGGCATGATTATGTTGGTACCGAGCATATTTTATTGGGCCTAATTAAAGAAAATGGTGGCATTGCCGGACGTGTTTTGCAGGCTCAAAATGTCACAGCTGAAAAAGTTATAGAGAAAATATCACAGCTATTAGGGGTTTCAAATGCCACGAAAAAAGCTCCTTTGGGCTTAACTCCACGAACAAAAAGGGTGTTAGAAT
>CAZRSG010000133.1:0-2146 GCA_964602705.1 uncultured Oscillospiraceae bacterium | reverse complement strand
TAAACCTATACCCCAATTATTAATACGAGATTTTGTAGTATAATATGGGGTAAATACCTTCTTTAATATCTTTTTATCAATACCAATACCATTATCCTTAAAAACAATAACTACAAATTCAAACTCCCGACGTATAGATACCTCAATACAGGCATTATCTTTATCTACTAAAGCCTCCATAGCATTTTGTAATATGTTTCTAAATGCCTCTCCAAGATAAAAAGCATCTGCATATATTTTTTCAATATGCGTTTCATAATCCCTTACAATCTTTATTCTAAACTTTGGATTAAAAGTATTAAGAACTTCATCAATAACATCAGAAACATATATAACTTCCGGTGCAAAATCAACTTGTTTATCATTTGCGGAAATCATTGCAGAAAGTTGTGATACATACTTATCCATATTTACAGATAAGCTGGCAAGTAATTTCTCACGTTCATCTCCGGAAGAATTAACCGCTTCATCTAAAATAACCTTATGTGAATAAACAGTATTTTTTATTGAATGAAAAACACCCCTAAGGTTTTTATTAACAAACTTGTAATGACGTTTAACTAAAATTCTATCAATAAAACCACTATGGCTAAGAAAGGCGGTTTTAGTAATCATAACAAACATACTCAACATAGCTAATAGCATAAGTATAGTAACTGAGAAATATAAAAAGTTATCATTTTTAATCGGAAGGGGCGGATTATATACACTAATCATAGCAATAGGGTCACTTAAAACATATAAACTACGTGGCACCATAGTTGTTGCAGACACTATATAAATAAGATTACTTAAGGTAACAAAAAAACCTACCCCTATAATCTGACGTTTTTTATATAAGGTAAATAAACTTTTCCTTTTAAATAAAAAAAGAAGAAAAGGCATAATTATATAAAAACAAATCATCAAGAAAAATATCATATCAATAATAGAAATAATATTATATACTATCGGTTTGTGAAAACTAACCAGTGAGTAAAGACGAAGAGTAATATTTGGGTCATAAAATATATATGATAAAACAGGAAGTATTATTATAATAATTTTAACTATTGGCTTATTTAAAAAACTAATTGTACTCTTTTCTTTAAAATAAGATAACATAAGTAATGGTAGGGCTATAAAATACACTGTTGAAGAGGTATTTAAAAGACGTTTGACCCCAAAAAAAGATTGTTTGCTTCTTGTTAGTTCTAAAAATATATTCCTATCCCAATTAGTAAAAATGTATCCAATAGGTCTATAATTACCCTGAATTGATAAACGCAAAAAAGAAGCATATAAAATAATAATAAGTGACCAACAAATAACTAAAAAGTACCAAGCATATTTACTTTTATAATTTTTAAGCACTGCATAAATAGAAAGTAAAAAAAGCAAAAGCAAAATAATTGTCATATAGACCCCTCATTTATATAAGAGATTAAAAAGCAATTTCTTCTAAAGTATAACTATATTTTATACAAATGTCAAATTATTAGCCCTAACCCGTCCCTCTCTTAACTCTTCTTCTTTTAATCTATATGATATTAATATTTTTGTATTTCAAAAGAATTAGAAATACATCTTTTAGCTTCACCGATATTTTTTAATTCTTTCTTTCCCATCATTTGCACAATAATATTACCTATAGCAGTTGCTTCAATAGGTCCGGCATAAACATTTTTCTTTGTCTTTTCTGCAATCATTTTATTTAAAACTTTATTTTTTCCCCCACCACCTATAATATAAATTGAGGGATATGAGTTCCCCGATAATTCTTCTAATTCTTCAACTGTTTCTTCATAGCTTTTAACTAAACCAAGAAAAATACTGCGTACCAAATCACCAATATTATTTGGCTTTTCTGCACCACTTTCCGATAAATTATCATATATTGCTTGTATCATCTTCTTAGGCGAAAAAAAGATTTGATTATTTACATCAATAGGATAAGGATATTTAGAAGCTGCAGCAAGATCCTCAAGTTCATCAAAACTAATATCAGTGCCTAATTCTTTTCTAACTGATTGAAGTATCCAAAGTCCCATTATGTTTTTTAAAAATCGTATTTCCCCCTGAAAACCACCCTCATTAGTAAAACCATATAATCTACTTTTTTCAGTACATAGAGGTTCCTTTAACAATACACCCATTAAAGACCATG
>CAZRSG010000132.1:0-2200 GCA_964602705.1 uncultured Oscillospiraceae bacterium | reverse complement strand
AGGTGGGGGACTTTTCAAATATAATTTGGGGGATTTTTCACTTGACAAATACATATCAAGAATATGAAGAAATTTTAAAAACCATAATAAAAAATTATTAAAAATACCAATAAAAAAACTCCCCCGGTTAATTATAAAAAAACCGAAGGAGTATATAAGGATTTAAATCATTTCAGATAAAAAATCTTCTAATTCAGAGATTTTTACCCTAACCTGATCCATGGTATCCCTATTTCTTATTGTCACAGACTTATCATCCAAGGAATCAAAATCAAAAGTTATACAGAAAGGCGTACCTATTTCATCCTGTCTTCTATACCTTTTACCTATACTACCCGTATCATCATATTGACACATATACTTTTTAGATAAATTTTCATAAATCTTAAAAGCCTCATCAGCAAGCTTTTTTGATAAGGGAAGAATAGCAGCCTTAACAGGAGCAAGTGAAGGGTGAAATCTTAAAACAGTTCGACAATCATTATTATCTAACTCTTCTTCATCATAAGCCTCTACAAGGAAGGCTAAAACCATGCGGTCTACACCAAGAGAAGGCTCAATGCAATAGGGAACATACCTTTCATTAGTAATAGGATCCAGATAGTCCATTTTTTCACCGGAATGTTCACTATGTTGTTTTAAATCATAATCAGTTCTATCGGCAATACCCCATAATTCACCCCAACCAAATGGGAAGAGAAAGTCAATATCAGTAGTAGCCTTACTATAATGAGACAATTCCTCCTTAATGTGGTCACGTAACTGTAAATTATCCCTCTTTATACCCAAATCTATTAACCAATTAACACAAAAATCCTTCCAATATTGAAACCATTTTAAATCTTCATCCGGTGCACAGAAAAATTCAAGTTCTAATTGTTCAAATTCACGTGTCCTAAAAATAAAATTTCCCGGTGTAATTTCATTACGGAAGGACTTACCTACCTGGCCGATACCAAAAGGAATTCTTTTTCGGGATGTTCTTAAAACATTTTTAAAATTAACAAATATACCTTGTGCAGTTTCAGGGCGAAGATATATTTCCGATTGAGAATCTTCTGTAACACCCTGAAAAGTCTTAAACATAAGGTTAAACTTTCTTATATCGGTAAAGTCATTTGAACCACATTTAGGGCATGAAATTTGATTTTCATTAATATAAGCAAGCATCTTATCGTTATCCCAACCATCAACTGTTACAGTCTTACCCTTTAATTTCTCACTATCCTCAATTAAGGTATCTGCCCTATAGCGAGACTTACAGTTTTTACAATCCATTAAGGGATCACTAAATCCGCCTATATGACCGGAAGCCTCCCAAGTTAATGGGTTCATAAGTATAGCAGAATCCAAGCCAACATTATAAGGGGACTCTTGTATAAACTTTTTCCACCATGCCTTTTTAACATTATTCTTAAGCTCAACACCAATGGGGCCATAATCCCAAGTGTTAGATAAACCACCGTAGATTTCAGAACCCGGGAAAACGAAGCCCCTATTTTTACATAAGGCAACAATCTTATCCATAGTCTTATCAGTATTTTTCATTATTAAAATTATTCCTCCTTGAAAATTATATTCTTAAACCTGATATATTAATGTATATTATACAACAAGGTATATTTTCAATCAACTTATCATAACATAAAATAGTTATAAACAAAACACAAACCTTGGGGGAAAATGATGCGTAAAGATATAAAAAATATATTTAAAATATCAAGTGTATATGTAGGCACTATCTTAGGGGCAGGTTTCGCAACAGGTCAAGAGATTAATCAATTCTTTCTTATATATGGTTACAAAAGCATATACGGTATCCTAATTTCCGGCTTATTATTTATGATAATCGGTATAATTGTTTTAAATAAAATTTATTCGCAAAAGATATATACATACGATAAATATATTAATCTCTTATTGGGAAAAAGATTAGGCAAAATATTTGAAATACTTGCATACTTATTTATGGTATCATCATTTTTTATTATGATTGCAGGAAGCGGTGCCTTCTTTAACCAACAATTTTCTATAAGTAAAAATATAGGCATAGTAATAATGGCACTTTTATGCTTATTAATATTCTTAAAAGATGCAAAAGGAATTATCATAATAAATAGCATATTAACACCGATAATGATAACAGCTACAATAATATTAGGTATATATATAATAAAATATAACTACATCAACACTATAG
>CAZRSG010000131.1:0-2237 GCA_964602705.1 uncultured Oscillospiraceae bacterium | reverse complement strand
CTAAATTAACTGAAAATGAGGTAATATTGCAAACCGGGCAAACACTTAAAACTAAAACCTTAATATGGACTTCCGGAGTAGAGGCAAATGGTTTTGTAAAAGAAACAGGCCTTACCTTAGAGAGAAAAAACAGGTTAAAAGTTAATAAGTATTTACAAACACCTGAATATTCAAATATATATGCCGTAGGTGACAATGCTTTAATTATGTACGATAATGGTGAAATTATTCAACCTTTTGTGGAGGCTGCATTACAAACAGCAAGTATTGCTGCCGATAATATCACTAATAAAATCAAGGGTATAGATGAACAAAAGCAATTTAAACCTAACTTCCATGGTTTAATGGTTTCTATAGGAAGTTCCTATGCTGTTGCTGATGTAATGGGCAGAAGAATTAGCGGAATTCTTGCTATAATAATCAAACATTTCGTTAACCTGCATTATATTTTTGGGGTAGGTGGTTTTGAATCCTGCATTGAATATGTTTATGACCATTTCCTAACAAGGGCACGGCGTAAACCTTTATTTTTAGAAATGTTAATAGACCATTTTAATGCACGCTCACGTTCATTTTGGTTAGCAATTGCACGAATATCATTAGGCTTTATATGGTTATTTTCAGCCTTGGATAAAATTAAAGATGGTTGGCTCCTAACAGGTGATAAATTAGTATCCGGTGCAAGCTTGCAACTTATTGGGCCAAATACACCACAATTTTATGCCTGGTTTGTAGAAAATGCAATCCAGCCCAACCCATTATTGTTTCAAGCTACAATTACATTAACAGAGCTATTTATAGCTATTACTTTTTTAAGTGGTGCTTTCACATTTATAGGAGCCCTTGCAGCTATATTTATGAATATTAATTTCTTCCTATCCGGTACAGGGGAAGCAGGCCTTTTAATTGCACATATACCAATGTTAGCTGGGGCAGGTAGGGCATTTGGATTGGATCATTATATTATGCCTTATCTAATGAGAAAGGTTCGGTTTTGGCAAAGGTAAATAAGAATAATATTAAGGTTCTATATTTTATTCGGGCGGACAGAGTCGTCCGCCCCTACTTATTAATGACTGGTAACATTCGGTTTATAATAAAAGCAACAAGAAAGCTTAGAATAATATCTTTTAATATATAAGGAAGCATAATTACAAGCGAATTATATATAGTCATTGCCTTACCAAGATAATTATTATAAATAAAATAAAAATACAAAATTCCTACAAGATAATCGCAAACTAAACCAATTAATATAGAAATACTTATATTTAATATATTCGGTCTATTAAACCTTTCAAATACTCTTCCTATAACATATGCTGCAAGTACAAAACCTATTATATACCCAAATGTTGGGTTAAATATATAATTTGGTCCCCCACCATTTGCAAAAATAGGCAATCCCATTAATCCTAATATCAAGTATAGGGCTTGAGATAATGCCCCTAAACGAGCCCCTAAAATAATTCCTGCAAAAGAACAAAAAAACAGTTGTAGGGTAAGAGGTACTGTTAGCACCCTAATGTTAATAAAACCTCCCACTGCCGCTAATGATGCAAATAAGGCAGTCAAAATTAAATCTTTAATATTAATTTTCAATATTATAACCTCACAATACTATTAATCTATTAAATATATTAATAATATAAACAAAGCCAATAAATTTGTAAACCATTTATATTTGCAAAACTCTAAACTTTCATTAAAACTACTATTAAATATAACCATACTTTATATATAAAAGCCAATAAATTATTCCAAAGGCTGATCTTCACTACTAATTGCTGATTCCAAGCCACTTTGTTTCCTTGCATCAATAATAATTTGATATAATACAACTATAATACCATCAATTAGTTTTTGTTTTTTTATTTCTATCGGTTGGTTTAAGAAACAAATTTCCTCTACGGTTTGGAGCCATTTTACCACTTTAGCCTGGTTTAGTTTATCAAAGGTTTTAATACACCTTTTGGATATACACTCCTCCATTAACTTTTGCCGTACATCCTTAAAACACAACTCAATAACAGCCATTACTTTATAATATATCAGCTCATTATTATACCTATCTTTCTTTGTGAAGAGCCTACTTATTTCTATCGCCAGACACTCCCATGCATTAAATTTTATCTCAAGCAATCTTTTTAATTTACCTTCTTTAAAAGTTTGTAAATGGTACTTACGTATCTCTTGTATTTCAACTATATCTTTTTCTATATCTCTTTCTAATCTTA
>CAZRSG010000130.1:0-2357 GCA_964602705.1 uncultured Oscillospiraceae bacterium | reverse complement strand
AAGGTTTGTCTGAAAATGCATCTACTTGATAAATATTTACTTCCATATAGTACACTCCCTTATATAAATGTTTCACGTGAAACATTTCATTTTAAGTTGTAATAATTTCTATAATCCTCTCTAAATCCTCATGACCATAAAATTCAATTTCAATCTTCCCGCCATTTTTCCTAGCTGTTAGTTTGACTTTAGTCCCTAAAGACCTCATTAGGTTTTCCTCAATTTCACTCACAAAAGGATCCTTTTTAATCTCCTTGCTTTTATGTTTATTTTTGTTTTTTTTCTTCACCATGTTTTCAGTTTCACGCACATTTATTTTATTGTTAACTATGGATTCTGCAGCCTTTACCCGTTCTTCTTTGCTAGTTATACCAAGCAAAGCTCTGCCATGACCCCTAGTTATTTTACCTTTAGCCATATAATTCATAATTTCCCTATCTAAGTTCAACAACCTAACAGTGTTTGCAATATAAGACCGGCTTTTACCTACTGCTTCTGCCGCTTCTTCCTGGGTTAAATTATAATCTTCCATTAGTCCCTTAAAAGCATACGCTTCTTCAATTGGGTTTAAATTTTGCCTTTGAAGATTCTCAATTAAAGCTAGTTTCATAGCTTGTCTATCATCTGCTTCTTTTATGATGCAGGGTATCTCCTTTAGCTTAGCTGCCTTAGCAGCTCTCCACCTTCTCTCCCCCACTATTATTTCATATTTATCCTCTTTTTTTCTAACTACTATTGGTTGTATAATTCCATATTGTTCTATGGAAGTCTTCAACTCATCTAAAGAGTCCTTTTCAAACTCTTTCCTTGGTTGGCTTTCATTGGGTTCTATTAAAGATAATTTTATATTTAATATAGAGTCCTTGTTCCCCTCTTCATTAAATAAATCAGCAAGTGGCTCATCTGGTATTAACGCCGATAATCCTTTTCCAAGACCTCTTTTTTTTGTTGTCAATTAAAACTCCCCCTCTTGCAAATATAGAAACTCTTCTGCTAAATCACTATAGGCTTCTGCACCTTTGGACTTAGAATCATAGTCAATAACAGATAATCCATAACTAGGAGCTTCAGCCAATCTTACATTCCGAGGTATAATAGAGGTGTAAACTTTTCCTTTGAAATACTTTTTTACCTCATCTACTACTTGGATTGATAGGTTTGTCCTACCGTCAAACATGCTAAGAACCACGCCTTCTATTTCTAATTCCGGGTTTAAACTCCTCTTAACAAGCATTATTGTATCAACCAATTGGCTAACACCTTCCAAAGCATAATATTCACATTGTATAGGTATTAATACACTATGGGATGCAGACAATCCATTGATACTTAATAATCCTAAAGACGGGGGACAGTCAATGAAAATAAAATCATAGTTCCTTCCCATGTTTTTTATAGATTTTCCCAAAACCAATTCCCTATCATTAATCCCTATTAACTCTATCTCTGCCCCTGCTAAATCTACATTTGAAGGGATGATATCAACATTTTCTGCTGAAGTTTTTTGTAGTATTTGTCCCAAATTTACATCATTAATAAGCCCATCATAAATAGATAGCTCCAAACTTTTCTTGTCTATACCTAGCCCACTAGTTGCATTGCCCTGAGGATCCACATCTATAACTAGCATCCTTTTATTAAGTTTTCCTAGTGCCGCAGCTAAATTTATCACTGTTGTGGTTTTCCCCACCCCGCCTTTTTGGTTAAATATAGTAATTATGCGTGCCATTTTTACACCCCTATAAATATATACTTTAGTATATATTATCAGATTTAAAGGAAAAAAAGAAATTATTTTCTATAAAACAAATAAATGTTTCACGTGAAACATTTATTTGTTTGCTAGAACAACCTATAAGTTATAATCAATAGCTCTATTACTATTACATAATATATATGATGTAATAGTAAAGCAGGCGGTCAAAGACCGCCCCTACGATATTTGATAACAATTCTTGTCTATCATTGGTACATATTGTAATGAAATA
Source organism: uncultured Oscillospiraceae bacterium (assembly GCA_964602705.1). Lineage (GTDB taxonomy): Bacteria > Bacillota > Clostridia > SK-Y3 > SK-Y3 > CAZRSG01. The sequence continues at coordinate 369 of CAZRSG010000130.1, read as the reverse complement.
ATATCCTGCTTACGAATAATCATATTCTTTTAATCTTATGTTCTTCCTTTTAGGCAATTTTTCCATTCAATCACCACCTATATATACTACACATAATTCAACTTATACAACATAGCTAAATAAAATACAGCTTGGCTACTATTTATGGTATAGTTCACCGTATCAGTTCTACTTGCAAAATAAAAAAAGGAAAGAATCTTTATATATAATTATTAAAGTTTCTTTCCATCTATATATTTACATTTTGTACCTTTTTATTCAACTTTGCTACCTAAATATATCATTTAACTTAATCTCTAAATCCTCAAATGTGCTTGATTTTACTACATCTTCTTTAGAATATATAGTTGGCTCAGAGTAAAACCTATC
>CAZRSG010000129.1:0-2406 GCA_964602705.1 uncultured Oscillospiraceae bacterium | reverse complement strand
CCTATGACTCCCTGCTTGTAAGGCAGGTGCTCTCCCAGCTGAGCTATGCGCCCTTACAATTAATTTAATTAACGACAACAAATAATAGTATACAAAAACTTATAAATATTGTCAATGTTATTAATGCCGATATATATTGCTTAAGTCTATTTATTAGCTACTTCCTAAATGTTTCAGCCCCATGCTAATTATATCTAAATAAACCTATTTATTTGCTTTAAATTTATTTGTTTAAAAGGATAATTAAAAGCTATATACTGCCTATAAAATCACAATCTTTTACTATATAAAAGTTTCTTTCACTACATTTTGAAGGAATTTTAAATGTAAATTGCTCGTAAACAGCATCTACTAATAAACCTGAATTCTTTACAATTGTACGTATATCTAAGTCAGTATAAGCACGTTCTTGGTGAATTTCATCAATTCTTGAATATTTATTATTATCCTTGCAAAAGAAAGTAAGATAAAAGTTGCATATTTTCTTACTTGAATTGTATTCATTTTCCCAAACATAAAATATATTATCTTCATCAACAACAAAAGTATTATTAGCTAAAATATTTTTTATCTTGTAGTCTGTATTAATATCAAATACAAAAATTCCCCCCTTTTTTAAATACTTTTTTACTAATTTAAAAGTATTTAATAAATCTTTTTTATTTAAAATATAATTAATACTATCCATAAAACATAGAAAGACATCTGTCTTCCCGTCTAATTCAAAGCTTGTCATGTCTTGGTTAAGGTATAATATATCTATATCTTGTTCTATTGCTTTATCTTTTGCAACGCTTAGCATATCAGGTGATATGTCTATACCAATCATATCATAACCCTTTTGTGCCAACCTTGTAGTAATATTAGCTGTTCCACATGCCAATTCAACGATTGTCTTAGGTTTTATCTTATATGCTTTAAATATCTTTTCTATATAATTTATCCATAAATCATAATCTACATCTGACATTAATTTATCATACAAGTATGCAAATCCTGAATAAGTGTTATTCATTTTTTCCCTCATCTTTATTTTTGTTTTTATCTTGCTTTATTAGTATTGATTTATAGCCACCTTGCCCATAATTCAATGACCTATTGACCCTACTGATTGTTGCTGTACTTGCACCGGTCTTATTTACTATATCTGCATAAACGTAATTTTGACTTAGCATTTTTGCAACTTGCAGCCTTTGTGCCATTGCCTTAATTTCTGCAATAGTACATAAATCCTCAAAGAAATTATAACATTGTTCCATATTTTTTAAAGTGAGTATTGTTTTAAATAATTCGTCAGTATAGGTATCTTTTATTTTAGAACTTCTTAAATTCATTTTTAATATCACCCCTATCTCTGTAATTAATTATTAAATTTTTTGCTTTTCTTCTTCTTATTTTATCACATTAAATCATTAAATTAAATATTATTTATTCTGTTATGAGTTTTAAGAAAGAAGCTACTATCTTTCTTCGCCCCTGCCCTTTTTCAAATTCTATTTCTAATATTTCATTGCCCGGGCACCTTAAATCAATAGCTTTTATTGTTCCTTTTCCAAAATGTTCATGTATTATAATATCACCTATTTTATAGTTAACTTGCTCTTTAGGTTTTTTTATTTGTGTCTTTAAAAATGAGCTTCCTGCCTGCAACACTTCTCTATTAGTTGAATATGCCCAAGACTTTTTATCATTTGCCTGGTTGTGGATAAATTGGCTTTCACTAATATTATCATAACTAAGTTTATTTACATTTAATATGTCTTTTGGGATTTCAGATATAAATCTTGAAATTTCATTTCGATTATACACCCCAAATAATACTCTGCTGAATGAGTGAGTTAAATATAGTCTTTTTTGTGCCCTTGTTATTCCTACATAACATAGTCGTCTTTCTTCTTCAATTTCTTTCTCATCTTCTAAGGCTCTTTTTATTGGGAATATGGCTTCTTCCATACCACATAGAAAGACATAGGGAAATTCCAAACCTTTTGCACTGTGTAATGTCATTAAGACAATTGCATCTTGTGCCTCGTCATAATTATCAACATCAGTAACAAGCGATATTTCTTCTAAAAATTCATCCAATGTTGCAACTTCCGGAAGATGTCTTTTTTCAAATTCCATAACACTTGAAATAAATTCATTAAGGTTTTCTATTCTTGTATCCGACTCTATATTTTTATTTTTTTCAAGTGCCGGTATATAATCCGTATCTAATAATAATTCTTCTACAAATTTACTAATTTTCATCTGTTCTTTTTTTATAGCTAAGCTACTAATTACATTAAAAAACTTCAATAAATTTTTATTTGCCCTCGGTAGTTTAGATATAATATCTATATCCGATAAGGCTTCAAAAATGCTAATATTTTTTTTATTGGCTTCCTCTTCTATTTTTTCTATTGT
>CAZRSG010000128.1:0-2434 GCA_964602705.1 uncultured Oscillospiraceae bacterium | reverse complement strand
AAAGAAAGAATTGCCGGGGAATTAGACAAAAGGAATATTGTTATTATAGCCGGCTTTCAGGGTCTTAATAAATATGATGATATTACAACATTGGGCAGAGGAGGCTCTGATACAACAGCTGTTGCATTGGCTGCGGCATTAAAGGCTGATAAATGCGAAATATATACTGATGTAAATGGTATATATACTGCTGACCCAAGGCTTGTAAAAGATGCAGAAAAATTAAGTGAAATATCTTATGATGAAATGTTAGAATTAGCAAGTTTAGGGGCAAATGTATTACATAATAGGTCTGTTGAACTGGCAAAGAAATATAATGTTATAATAGAAGTTAAATCAAGTTTCAAAAAAGAAAAAGGTACAATCGTTAGGGAGGTTGGTTTTGTGGAAAAAATGCTTGTAAGAGGGGTTACAAAAGATAATGATGTTGCACGTATATCTGTAATAGGTGTGGAAGATAAACCGGGAAAAGCATTCGAAATATTTTCTTTATTGGCAAAGAATGATATTAATGTAGACATAATCTTGCAATCAATTGGTAGGGGGGCTACAAAGGATATTAGCTTTACAGTATCAGAAAGCAATTTAGATTCAGCCTTAAAAGTTATGAATGAAAACATATCACTTATTGGGGCGAAGGAAATTAACCATTCTGATGAATTTTCAAAGGTATCTATTGTAGGTGCAGGTATGGTAAATAACCCAGGTGTTGCAGCTCGTATGTTTGAGGCCTTGTATGATGCTAATATCAATATCCATATGATATCAACATCAGAAATAAAAATATCAGTCTTAATAGATGAACAAGATGGGAAGAAGGCAGTATCAGCAATTCATGATAAATTCAAAACTTATTTTTAATAGTAATATAATTTAAAATGATAGGTAATAAAAATCATTACTTGATTTATAGAGGAGACTATACATGAAAAAGTGGAATAAGCAAGGAAAGCTACAAGAAAGAAAGCAAGAAAAGAGGGCAGACACAAGAAAAACAGATGAAAATGATATGATAGATATAATAGAAGGGCGTAATGCTGTTATAGAAGCCTTAAAATCAGGTAGAGATATTAATAAAATTTTAGTACAAGAAGGTGGGCGTGAAGGCTCAATAATAAAAATTTTAGCAATGGCAAGGGAAAAAAGAATAGTTATACAATATGTAGAAAAAAATAAATTAGATAGCATTTCATTGACAAGAAACCATCAAGGAATAATTGCTTATGTACCACCTTATGAATATTCATCAATAGAAGGAATATTTAAAAATGCTTTAAATAAGGGGGAAGACCCATTTATAATATTATTAGATGAGATATTTGATCCTCATAACTTAGGCTCAATAATGCGTACAGCAGATGCAGTTGGGGCACATGGTATAATCATTCCCAAAAGGAGGGCAGTAGGCATTACATCGACAGTAGCAAAGATTTCAGCCGGAGCTATAGAATATGTGCCGGTTGCCAGAGTTTCAAACTTAGCACAAACAATAGATATATTAAAAGAACGGGGACTTTGGATTACCGGTATAGATATGCAGGGCGAGACAAGTTTTTATGGGGCTGATTTAAAGGGACCTATTGGTTTAGTTATAGGGAATGAAGGCTATGGGCTTGGTCGACTTATAAAAGAAAAATGTGACTTTCTAATCAATATTCCAATGAAAGGAAAGATTGATTCATTAAACGCATCTATAGCTTGTTCAGTAATAATGTATGAAGTAGTTCGTCAAAGAGGGGGTTGAAAGAATAAGTATTTTAACTCTTAATATTTAAAAATAATTGTAAATATTAATTTAAAAAGCTCAAACTTAAAGGAAAGTTGTCCTTTTCCTTGACAGTACATCTATTCATGCTTTATAATATATAATGAATAATAGTATATTATAATATTTATTAGTTAGGTATGAGGGAGGTATTATTATGGGATACAATGTTAACGTAGGAACCTTAGATTACTTTATACATATGCCGGATGAAGAAATTGTAGAAGTAGCCCAAAAGGGAGATGATAATGCCTTTGAATATTTAATTGATAAGTATAAGAATTTTGTACGAGCTAAATCACGAACCTATTTTTTAATAGGAGCAGATAGGGAAGATATTGTACAAGAAGGTATGATAGGTTTATATAAGGCAATCCGTGACTTTAGAAGGGACAAGCTATCATCTTTTAAAGCCTTTGCTGACCTATGTATAACACGGCAAATTATTACAGCAATAAAGACTGCTACCCGGCAAAAACATATACCTTTAAACTCATACGTATCATTAAATAGGCCAATGTATGATGACGAATCTGACAGGACCCTATTAGATATTTTAAGTATAGATACTAATATGTGTGATCCGGAAGAAATGCTTATAAGCAGAGAAGAATATAAAGGAATGGGTTCAAAAATAGAACAATTATTAAGTGATTTTGAATGGGAAGT
>CAZRSG010000127.1:0-2530 GCA_964602705.1 uncultured Oscillospiraceae bacterium | reverse complement strand
CCCTTGATCTTAAAGCATTTATGCACCCTGTCACTATTATGACACGCTCCCCAGTTTCCATCTCAATATCAAGACAGCACCTGCCAAGGGTCCTTTATAAGGAGGGGGAAAGTCTTATATTGTTTAAAGTAATTGACGATTGCTCCCATAGTATATTAATTTAAAATAATCATACTTTTTAGCTCTCATACACTGCTTACAACTATTATACCCAATCACTCTAAGCAATGCATGAATTATTTTTAATAAAAGTTCCTGAAATTCTTATCGACTGAATATACTCAGAACTATAATTTTTGATATTTTCAAATGTTTCTCTGTTTATTGATGTTTTTATAAATGCCTCTCTCAATACATCATCATTTAGATTAGATTCATGTAATTCCATTAATATATAAATATCATAATAATCACGCATCCTTGTAGTTGCTGTTCCTCTTGATAGAATAGTTTCGAGTTTTTCTGCAAATATGGTCTCTAAGTTATTAGCAAGAACCGAAATAGTTCTATCTTATTTTATAAAGCAGCTTATGAAATTTTTATAGAAGAAAAGCATGAAAAATATAAGGCATTGGCAGGTGATCCTTAATGGCAAAAAAGAATATAGGTGTAACATTATCGATAAAAGACAGTGGATTTATAACAAGTATAAAAAATGCAGCAACAGGTACCAAAGACTTAAAAAAGCATACCACAAATGCAACCGGATCTATAAAAAAGATGGGAAAGCAAACAGGGTCAACTGCTACTTTTAGTTCTGACCGTCTGCCTTTCTTAGGTTTGTCTTTTCCTTGCATATTAATTCAAACACCATCCGCTTCTTCAAAAAGTATTTTTGTTTCTTTATTACCTATTATTTGTCCGCGAGCTGCAAGAGCTGCGTTGTTATCTTCTAGTTCTGTAAGTTTTTCTCCAAGTGACTGTATAAGATCCCATACCCTACCATGACTAATACTTTGTCCTGTAGTTTCTGATATGTTTTTTGCTGAGTTTCTAAAAGAACTTACACTTGTATGCTCTGCTATTTTCAAGGCAAGATTTGTTGATATCTTGCCAAAGGTCTCAAGTCCTATTGTTTTGTCAAGTAGGTAAGTATAAGTTTTTTTATTAGTATCGTTTTTTGTTTCATAAATAACTCTTTCAAACTCTACCCCGCCCATCATAGTTTTAATTGTTGTTTTTCTTTTTCCTTTATGTCTATATTCTTTTTTATCTCGCTGCTTTGCTAACCTCTCATCTATTGACTCTAAGACTTCTATCATGATAGATTGAGCCACTTCACAACCGATTTGAAATATTTCTTTCTCTAAATCATTGAAATTAATCTCTTTTTCTGATATTATTTGATTTATCATACGAACCTCCTGTGGGTTTTTGTCTAATTAAATTTTACAGGATAATTTGTATGTTGGTTGAGAAGAGATATTTATTTCTCTTCCCTTATCTTTATAGCTTTTGCCAACTAAAATTATACTCTAACTAATATTTCATATAAGTTATGGTTTTATCATAGAAATATATTTTTTAGTAGTAGACATATAGTAGTTAAAATTCGAAAAATCAGATATGTTTAAAATGTGGTAAGGTCTTTTATTCCTTGTGCCGCTATAGGTTGGTTTGGTGGAGCTGATGAGATTCGAACTCACAACTTCAACACTGCCAGTGTTGCACTCTCCCTTTGAGTTACAGCCCCACAAATGTGTGTATTTTTTTAATTAATCATTTTTATTATGCTTATATATTTTTTATTTGCTTGATATTATACGATAGATATTATATGTAAATGTTATTATTAAATTTATAGCTATTAACCACCATAAATAGTATATATATTTCACATTATAAGGATATACCATTATGAAGGTTATTGTCAAGATTATACATGCTATTAAATATGGAATATAGGTTTTTTGTATTTTTCTATTTTTATATATTTTCCATCCTAAATATAAGGATGTTAAGGCACTTATTGTTATTAAAAATATAAGTATATATGGCATTGACAGTATATAACTTGTATGCATATATCCTTTGTAAATAAACCATAATGCCAGTGAGGCTATTATTGATATTCCGGTTATATATAATAGCTTATTCATTATTGCATCTTTTTCTTTCCTATTCATATAAACGTATCTCCTATCTGCTTTGTTAGGTTTTTATAATGATATTTATTTTACATAGTTTATAGATTTCCTAATTCATACATTAATATTGCTGTTGCTACTATTCCTGCTGTTTCTGTTCTTAGGATTCTGGGCCCAAGACCGGCAAGATGTATGTTATTATTTACACATTTGTCTACTTCTTCTTTTTCGAACCCACCTTCAGGCCCAATAATAATCCCTATGTTTTTTATCTTATCTTCTTTTATTTCTCGTATTATATTTTTTAGTTTTTTCCCTTGTGCTTGTTCATAAAAAATTATTTTAAAGTCTAAGTCTTTCATCTCTTGTAGGGCTGTATCTAAGTCTATAATATTATTTATAATAGGTATCTTGCCCCTATTGCTTTGTTTGGCAGCCTCATA
>CAZRSG010000126.1:0-2732 GCA_964602705.1 uncultured Oscillospiraceae bacterium | reverse complement strand
TACACCTTTTCAATGGGTATCACAAGATAGCATAGAAGAGCTTAATAAAAAGCAAATATACCTTTCAAAGGAAATAAAAAGTAAAAACGTAGCTTATAATTGGCATGATCCTAAATTAAGTTTTTTAGAAGGAATATTTGCCCGTGGTGATAGAAAATTATCAAAGGTTTTAATTAAGGCACATGAATTAGGGTGTAAATTTGATGGCTGGAATGAACATTTCAAATTTGACTCATGGCTAAAGGCCTTTAAAGAATGTAATGTAGATCCACATTTCTATAATAATAGAGAAAGAGAATATGATGAAATTTTGCCTTGGGATCATATAGAAGTGGGTGTTAGTAAAGATTTCTTAATAAAAGAAAATGAGAAAGCTTTAAAAGGTCAACTTACTGAAAATTGTAGGGATAAATGTAGTACCTGCGGCATACAAACATTTAACACAGGTGTATGTATTGAAGATAAGCTAAAAAAATCTAATAATTGATTATAACTATATTATACAAGGGTGGGTTAATTAATGAAGGTGCGATTAAAGTATACAAAAGATCAATCAGTAAAATATATATCACATTTAGACTTATTAAGAATGATTAATAGGGCACTTAAAAGGGCAAAGATAGATATTTCATATACACAGGGTTTTAACCCACATCCTAAAGTATTTTTTGCACTTCCACTTTCTGTAGGTATTACGAGTGAGGCAGAATATATGGATATTGAACTAAATACTTTTATATCTTGTGAGAAACTAATTGCCGATTTAAATAAGGCTTTGCCTAATGGTATACGGATGGTCAAGGCTAAAAATATAATAGAAAAAGAAAAAAAGAAAAGTATATCAGCAAAGATATCATTAGCTGATTATAGGATTGACCTTACAATAAAAAAGAAGCTTAATAATGAAATTGAAGATATAATTAATAAACTAATTAGTCAAGATGAATTGAAGGTTGAAAAATATAGCAAGAAAGGAATGCAATATATTAACATAATACCCCATATTCATATTTTTAAAATAAAAGAAATAAAAGATAATAAGATATCATTGTATTTAAGATTGAATGCTGGGAGTGTAAATAATTTAAATCCTTTGTTATGTGTACAAGCATTGGAAAAAAACATACAAGATTTTAAGATAGACGATATAAAAATTCATAGAATAGAATTATTGTCGGAAAATGGAGTCAGTATATTTTAAAATATAGTTTTTTGTCATATATGTCGAATTATCTTATATATAATTTTAAAATTTTGGGCTTATCCCATTGACAATATAAGAAAAATATATTATAGTATTGATAATGATTATCAATTATATTTTTACGAAAGCTTACATGAAATTTATATAGAAGGGTGTAATTATTATGATAAAAAATTCACTTGCTTTACTTGGAACAGGTAATGATGTAACTGTTAAGGATATATGTGCCGGTGGTATGGCAACCAGAAGATTATATGAGATGGGCTTTCATACAGGGGCAAAAGTTAAAGTTATAAAAAATGATTATGGACCGGTAATAGTTTCTTTGGCAGGAAATAAGGTCGCCTTAGGACGAGGTTTAGCCCAAAAGGTAATGGTAACTAAATCTAACTAACATCGAATCAAAATTTAAACTAATGATAATACTAATATATGATACAGGGGAAAGGGGTTGTTGGTTTTGGATACAATAGCATTAGTTGGTAACCCTAATAGTGGAAAAACTACTTTATTTAATGCACTTACCGGTTCTAATCAATATGTTGGGAATTGGCCGGGCGTAACAGTTGAAAAGAAAGAAGGAATTATTAAATTTAATAAAAAAGATTATAGCATAGTTGATTTACCCGGGACATACAGTTTGGGTGCATTTTCCGAGGATGAAATAATTGCAAGAGATTATATCCTTAAAGGTAACCCAAAAGTAGTAATTAATGTTATAGATGCAACAAACATTGAAAGAAACTTATACTTAACTACTCAATTATTAGAAATGGGTGTTAAGGTTATTATAGCACTAAATATGATAGATGAAGCTGAGACAAGAAAGATTAGGTTTGATATAGAAACACTTTCAAAAAGATTAGGTGTACCTATTATACCAACCATAGCATCTAAAAAAAAGGGACTTTCAAGCCTAATAGTAAAGACAGTAGAATTAATTAATAAAAAGACGGAAATAAGACCAATTATTAGTTATGGTAAGGATATTGATATTGAATTAAAAAATATAAAGTCTTTTTTAAAAAATAATAAATTAGGCTATCCATCACAGTGGATAGCCATAAAGATACTTGAAGGTGATAAATATATATATGAACTTATAAATAATAATAATCTTTTAAATTCATCATCGGAATTAAAAAATACTATCAATAGAATAAAAGGTAATTCAGACCACTATGAACTGGAGATTATAAACAAAAGATATGAATTTGTTAATAAGCTAACTAAAGATACCGTAATAAGACCTAAAAATGAAGTTGTTACCATAACTGATAAAATAGATAAGGTCCTTACTAATAAATATTGGGGGATACCTATATTTGTTATAATAATGTTTATAATGTTTCAATTAACCTTTTCAATAGGTGAAGACTTATTAGGAGGAATTTTTGAAAGGTTTGTAGAAGTAATAGCTGAATTTGTAACATCTATGCTTGTGATAGTTAATGCACCTAATTGGTTAATTTCTTTTACCGCAGAGGGTATATTTGGTGGAGTAGGGGCAGTTGTAGAGTTTGTACCT
>CAZRSG010000125.1:0-2907 GCA_964602705.1 uncultured Oscillospiraceae bacterium | reverse complement strand
CTATTTCTGATTTAAATAAGGTTTTAACTAATAAAACAAAGGCTATAATATTAAATAGTCCAAGCAACCCTACTGGTTCAATATATGAAGAAAATGAGCTAAAAGAAATTGCTAATTGGGCAGTTAAAAATAATATTTTTGTTATCTCCGACGAGATATATGAGAGATTAATATATGATGGAAAACATATAAGTATTGCATCTTTCAATGAAGATATTAAGAATTTGACTATTGTAATAAATGGTATGTCAAAAGCATATGCAATGACTGGTTGGAGAATAGGATATGCAGCTGCCCATGAGGATATTATAAAAGTAATAGGCAATCTTCAAAGTCACACAACCTCAAATCCTTGTTCTATATCCCAATACGCCAGTGTAGTAGGATTATTAGGAGATCAAGATTGCATTGAGGAAATGAAAAGACATTTTAGAGAAAGAAGAAACTATATGGCGAATACTATAAATTCAATAAAGGGTTTAAGCTGTAGAAAACCAAAGGGTGCTTTTTATATAATGGTTAACATTACCAATATAAAAGGGAAAACTATAGGAAATACAAAGATAAATAGTTCCTTGGACTTTGCCAAAATACTTCTTGATAAAAGTAAAGTTGCCGTAATACCTGGAATAGGTTTTGGTGATGATGATTACATTAGATTATCCTATGCTACATCCATGGAAAATATCGAAAAGGGACTTGGAAGAATTAGGGATATTGTTGAAAAGGTTAATTAGGGATAGCTAATTTTAATCTAGCAGTGTTTACATAATAATATTATGTAAACACTGCTAGTAAAAGAAGTTATAATTTGATCTTTTATTTATATGTAACTAAAAAAGATAGTTGGTGAATATACATGAAACGGTATTTAAGGAACATGAATGCCCTGTCTGCTGAAGAAATTGAAAATTTAAACAGCAGTAGGGTTTGTGTTATTGGTTGCGGTGGTTTAGGTGGATATATAATTGAAATGTTAGGAAGAATTGGAGTAGGATATATAACGGCCATAGACGGAGATGTTTTTGATGAAACCAATTTAAATAGGCAAATAGTGAGCCATACAGAAAACATAGGAATGAGTAAAGCAGAAGAAACCAAAAATAGGATGAAATTAGTTAATCCTCATATACATGTAGAAGCCGTTAAAACCATGATAAATAAGTCTAATGCAGTACCTCTGCTTAAAGATCATAATGTTATTGTAGATGCATTAGATAGCATTAAAACAAGAATTATAGTTCAATCCGTATCGACAAAGTTAGATATTCCTATGGTTCATGGTGCTATTGGCGGTTTTTATGGCCAGGTAACTACCATCTTCCCCAATGATAAAACTCTAGATCTCCTCTATCCCCAAAATGATGGGATAGATAAAGGAGTTGAGGAGGAATTAGGCAACCCATCCTTTATACCACCATTGGTAGCCTCAATACAGGTAGCAGAAGTAATAAAGATACTAATAAACCGGGGAGATTTGTTAAGAAAAAAGGTCTTATTCATAGACGTCCTAAATAATAGCTTTGATTTAGTGGAATTTAAGTAGCGCAAATTATCTTATATTACTTTACTCATAATAAAAGTTTAAACAGGATAAACTTTTATCAAACTTTAATTTTATATATACAACAGAGTTGGTTGACATAAAATATTTTATGTCAACCAACTTAATTATAAAGTTATCATTAATCCATTATTAACTAAATTAGAATAATGGATTTTAATTTTATGTCGGTCCTGTAATGAATAAAGTAATACTTTTCATACTGTTTCTTTATTTAATGTTAAATCTATGCTAATTTTAATATTCTTATCGTATTAAATCTATAAAACAACTTATGGGAGTTATAAAGCCTTGATAGCTTATTTAAGGCCTTATAACTTGTGCCATACCAACTATATGAATATATGCATATAAGTTCCTTAGGGACCAAATATGAGGGCTGTTTTTGAAGCTGACTGTCTTTAAATGTATTTTCTTGCAAATACCCTTAAATGTAAGGTAATCTCAGAAAAAAGTTTAATTTTAATTAAGATTATATATATTAGAAAATAAAATGATTGAATATATTTATATGTAAAAAAGAAGGATTTTTTGATTTTATGTCGAAGTATAATATTAGTCACAAAATATCTATTTTGTGACTAATATACTCAGATATATAGAAAAGAGGAATAGAAATGTATAATATACCGTTAATACTTGAAGACTATCTAAACTATATGGAAATTATTAAAAGCGTATCTCCTAATACCACAAAGGAATATTTTTTTGACTTGCGCACTTTCTTTAGATTTATTAAAATTCGGCATAAACTTGTAGATAAAAACATTTCTTTTGAAGAAATTGAGATTAATGATATTGATATTAAGTTAATCAATGAAATCAACTTACAAGACTTACACGCCTTTATATCCTATGCTGATAAAAATAGAGATAATGGAAATTCTGCAAAGTCAAGAAAAGTAGCAAGTTTAAAATCATTTTTCGGCTACCTTCATACTAAAGTTAATTTAATTTCTAAAAATCCTGCAGACAACTTAGAATCTCCCAAAACTAATATTAGGCAGCCCGTATATTTAACTTTAGAAGAATGCGAAAAGCTATTGAATACTATATTGGAAAATAAAAATGAGATATTCAGAAAGCGTGATTACGCTATAGTTATGTTATTTTTAAATTGTGGTCTAAGATTATCCGAATTATCCAGCATTGATCTAAGGAAAATAAAGGATGATACTTTAACTGTAGTTGGAAAAGGAAACAAAGAAAGAACTATTTATTTAAATGAATCTTGTATTGGTGCGATAAATGATTATATCGCAGTAAGACCTAAGGATGCTTTGAATAATGAAGCCTTATTCTTAAGCATGAGAAAACAGCGAATGAGCAATAGGGCTATCCAA
>CAZRSG010000124.1:0-2952 GCA_964602705.1 uncultured Oscillospiraceae bacterium | reverse complement strand
CATTCCAAAGCAGTAGACTTTCTTATGCTTACCTGTAACTGTTTCAAGTATTATTACAAAAGAGCAACAATAAGTAGCATAAAAACAGCAAAGGGCAGACAGCGAAAACTCACTGTCTGCCCAATACCATAGCACTTAGCCGTAGTTTAGGAAAATGTCACTATGGGACTACAGCTAATAAGTTAGTCTTTTTTTATATAATGAGTTGTATATACATGAAGTGTATTTTACATCTATTCATTATTATTTAGTATTAATAGTTACAGTTTTTGTTTCAGGTTCCCAGTTTGTTTCTGCATCTATACTATCTGCAATAAAGCTTAAAGGTACAAAGGTTCGGCTCTCATATAGAATTGCAGGAACTTCTAATTCGATTGTTTCTCCATTTACAATTGCATTTTTACTATTAATTTGGAGTGCTATACTATTCCTTATACCATCTTCTGATTGACCCACTGCTATTATAGTACTTGTTGATTCATCCCATAATAAACTCAAATTAAATTCTTGAAATATAGGTCGTACAGGTACAAGTGTTCTTCCATCCATAATAATAGGTGCAACATCAAAAATTACTTCTTTGTTGTTAATCAGTATATTAGGTTCATTTTCTGCATTTACAACCGTAATACTGAATATAAACGCCATTATTAAGGTTAATATTATTAGTTTTTTCATCTTGTTTTTCCCCTTTCTAAATATTACAGAAAATAAAATGTTTATCTCCTGTTTAAAGTAGTTAATATTTTAATATTTGCTTTTCCTTATTAATATTATTACAAAAAGTTAAGATAAAATCAAGGACTTTGTCTCTTATTTAAACTTTTAAACTTTTTTTAGTAGCTTTTGCTAAGATTATCATTTCTTCTGCATGTTTTAAAGTCAATTCAGTTATTTTTATTCCGCCAATTATCCTTGCTAATTCCTTTTCCCGTTCCTTATCATCTAATCTTATTACGGAAGTTGTGGTTTTATTGTTTATTGTTTCTTTTTCTATAAGATAATGATTATCTGCCATACTTGCAATCTGTGGTAAATGAGTTATGCATAAAACTTGTTTTTTTATTGCTATAGTAGAAAGCTTTTCTGCTATCTTTTGTGCAGCTCGTCCACTTACACCAATGTCTATTTCATCAAATATTAGTGTATTAACATCATCAATATCTGCAATAATGGTCTTAATAGCTAATATTATACGAGACATTTCTCCACCTGATGCAATTTCTGATAAAGGTTTCAATGGTTCCCCAGGATTTGTTGAAATTAAAAATTCAACCTTATCATAACCTGTTTTTGTATATAAGTAATCTTTTTCCGGTCCATATCTTTGTTCAATTTTAACTTTAAAATTTATTTTATCCATATCCAAATCTTTAAGTTGGTCAATTACTTTCTTTTCTAACTCTAATCCTGCTTTTATTCTATTTTTATATAATTTATTTGCTAACTTTTCTAATTCGACTGTTTTTAAGGCTAACTTTTCTTTAAGTTCTTTTATATTTTCTGATGCATTTAAAAGATCATTAAGTTGGATTTCTACTTCATCTGCATATTGTAAAATTTCTTTTATAGATGAACCATATTTCCTTTTTAGTTTAAATATTAAATCTAATCGTTCTTCAATAGTATTTATTAATTCCGGATTGTATTCAAAGCCATCCCTATAATTGCGGATTTCATTAGCAATGTCATTTAGTTCATAACTTATATTTTCAATTTTATCAAAATAACCTTCCAATATTGTATCTAAATGTTTTACATCATTAAAATTATTTAAAACTTCTGATATCATATCATATATTGATATGCCCTTTTGACTACCTGAATATATATAATCATATGCATCTGATACGGTCTTAAGAATTTTCTCACTATTTATTAAAATATTTTTACTCTTATTAAGCTCCTCTTCTTCATTTACTTTAAGATATGCATCCTTTATTTCATTTAATTGAAATTTCAATAAATCTTTCGTTCTTTCCTTTTCTCGTTCATTATAATTTATTTTATTTATTTTTTCTTTTAAATTTAATACTTGCATATACACTTCTGTATATTGGGATTTAGTTGATAGTACTTCATCTCCACCATATTTATCTAAAAATATAATGTGTTTATCTATTTGAAGAAGATCCTGATTATCATGTTGCCCATGTATATTTACAATTAAACTTCCAATCTTTCTAAGCATGGATAGTGTAACTATATGGCCATTAATTCTACATGTACTCCTTGATTTTGTTGTTATTTCTTTTGAAATTAATATTGTATTGTCTTCTTCAGGTTGTATTCCATTTTTTAATAATATATTGTTTATTTCGTTAGAGTTTATCTGAAAAAGTGCTTCGACATATGCCTTTTCTGTTCCGGTACGTATAATTTTACGAGATATTCGTTCACCTAAAATGATATTTATAGAATCTATAATTATAGATTTACCTGTACCTGTTTCACCTGTAAGTATGTTTAGTCCGGGTCCGGGCTCAATATCAGCGCGCTCAACGACGGCAATATTTTCAATATGAAGAAGCGTGAGCATTCAATTCCTCCCTGCACACGGCTCAGCGTATAAGCTCGACTATCTTTTTGGAAAAATCAGCCGCAAGATCGTCATCACGCACAATAACAATCGCTGTATCGTCCCCCGCCAAAGTGCCCACTATTTCTTCCGACTGCATGGCATCAATAGCTGAGCAGGCTGCAGGCGCAAGCCCAGGAAGAGTGCGCAGAACAATTATATTTTTGGCGCGATCCGACGATACAACGCTTTCCCTAAAAATAGTTCTGAGACGGCTGTCCAATTCAGGTTCAAAGCTTTTTGCAGGTGCTTGATACCGGTATCTACCGTTTTCCGCCAGGATCTTTTGCAGCTTTAGCTCTTTTATGTCCCGAGAAATAGTCGCCTGTGTCGCGTCAATTCCAAAACTGCGAAGCCTTTCGGCAAGCTCTTCC
>CAZRSG010000123.1:2404-2953 GCA_964602705.1 uncultured Oscillospiraceae bacterium | reverse complement strand
TAACAACTAATACAGGAGCCAAACCACATGCACCTATACAACGTGTAGCGTCTAATGAGTATTTGCCATCTTCAGAACATTCTCCAACATCTATGCCTAATTTTTCCTTAACCTTATCAAGGATTTCTCCTGCCCCTTTAACATAACATGCAGTTCCTAAGCACACTCCAACTTTGTATTTGCCTTTTGGATTTAATGAAAATTGTGTGTAAAAGGTTACTACTCCATATATTTCAGTTAATGGTACATTTAAATTTTCTGAAATAGTTTTTTGTACTTCTAAAGGTAAATATCCATAAATTTCTTGTGCCTCATGAAGAACTGGTATTAATGCTCCTTTTTGATTTTTATATTTTTCTATGACCTCGTATAACTTTTGTCTCTGTTGTTCTTGTTCAACAGGTTCACAACATTGGTTTACTGCCATTACACGACCTCCTTATATATAATAAAATATTTAAATATTTTAAAAACAAACTTATTTGTGGCTTACCTATTATTTTTACATAAGCAAAACCTAAAGCTTTCCTGTATTTCAACAAAGTTTAC
>CAZRSG010000123.1:0-2304 GCA_964602705.1 uncultured Oscillospiraceae bacterium | reverse complement strand
ATTAGTATTTGTTGAGCGACAGCGAAACACTAATTAAGGTAACTTTGTTATAATACGGGAAAGTTCATTAGCAAAACCTAAAGCTTTCCTGTATTTCAACAAAGTTTACATTAGTATTTGTTGAGCGACAGCGAAACACTAATTAAGGTAACTTTGTTATAATATTAACATTCTAATCCTTATATATTATAACAGGTTATTGTTAAAAAATCTACACCCTTTTACAAAAAAAACACCTTTTTTTTATGTATGTTTTGTATATATTCTACAGAAGTAATATTTTATTGTCTTATACTTCTTTAAGATATTTCAACAAACAATCTATACTTTTTTCATCTAATTCAATTGAATAGTCTGCCTCTGAAATATCTTGTAAATAATGTGCATCAGAATTTACTATAACTTTATATTTCTTCAGATACTTATTACGGTTTATAAAGTCTACCTTATCAGTATTTGTAGATATTTCAATGGTTGATATATTTAGTTCATCCGGTATAAAAGCCAAGTTTGATATTATACTAAAAGAATCCCTATCAATGTGGGCAGGTATAGCAAGTCCGTTCAATTGGTCAGCTATTATTTTAATCTGATTTACAGTTAATGATGTTGCAGTTAGTAATAGTCTTTCATCATAGGCTATTATTCTATCATTACAATCATATAATATTTGTTCTCCAAATATATCAGGTCTATTTTTGATATCAGGTAAATGTTTTCTAATAATATCATCCATTTGTCTTGCTGCTGTTAGGTTAGAAAATAAACATATCATATGCACTTCTTCATTAGACTCTACTTCAATCCCCGGAATTACCATAAGTCCCTTATCTTCTGCACATTTTATAACTGCCTCAACATTTCCTAATGTGTTATGATCAGTAATAGCTATAAAATCTAATTTTTTTAGTAACGACATGTTTACAATATTATTTGGAGACATATCCATATCTGCACATGGAGATAAGGCAGTATGTATGTGTAAATCATAAAAATATTTCATATTAACATCTCTTTATTAAATAAGCTTACTATTTCATAGGAATTTAATGTAGTAGAAAATAAAGGTATTTGCTCATCATTAGCTTTTTTTATAGTTTGTTCTTCTATGGTGATGTCTTCCGGAACAATAATACATGCTGCTTCCGTTAATGATGCTACTGCTATAATATTAATATTTGTTTGTACAGTTATCCATATATCACCCTTTTGTAAATGTGACATTACCCAACTTAGGAGGTCACATATGTATATACTGTTAATTTCTGTTGATAATCCTTGTTCATTTGTTATCAGCTTTAAATTTAACTTTTCTATAAGACTTCTAACAGTCATAACAACTACTCCTTATATGATATACTTACTTTTGCTTGGAATAAAAACAATAAATTATATTAATATGGACAGACAATTGTCCGTCCATATTAGCATAACAAAAGTTATATTTCAGTATTTCTACTGATTGGTTTCCGGTTCGTAAAACTTTTCTAACCTTTTATATTTTTCGTATTTTTCTTTTGCTTCTTTATCTGCTATTTCAAAATATTCTTTTGCTAATTCCGGATACATATTGTGGAGCAGTCTATATCTATTTTCACTCATTAGAAAATCCATAAAAGAAGCGGTCGGTTTTTTTGAGTCTAAAGTAAATGGATTTTTTCCTTCTTCTTTTAATGCCGGGTTCATTCTGTAAAGATGCCAATATCCTGATTCTACAGCTTTTTTTGTTTGTGTCATACTTGAGCCTAATCCGCCCCTTATACCATGTGCTATACATGGTGAGTATGCTATAACCAATGATGGACCTGGATATTCTTCTGCTTCTTTAATAGCCCTTATGGCTTGGTTCATATTAGAGCCTAATGCTATTTGAGCTACATAGACATAGCCATAAGTCATTGCCATTTGACCTAAATCTTTTTTTCTTATCTTTTTCCCCGCTGATGCAAATTTTGCTACTGCAGCTAATGGCGTAGATTTTGATGATTGTCCACCGGTATTGGAATAAACTTCTGTATCAAAAACAAGTACATTTATATCTTCACCGGAAGCAAGGACATGATCCAAACCACCGTATCCTATATCATATGCCCAACCATCACCACCCAATATCCATTGTGATTTTTTAATTAGTTGGTCTTTCATATTATAAATTTCTTTAACTAATGTATTATCAAGGTTTTGTTCTAATAAAGTTATTAGTTTTGTACTTGCTTTTTTAGATTCTTCACCCTTATTTTTATTATCTACCCAATCTACCAATGCTTGTGTCAATTCTTCTGATACATTCATATCAATAAGTTG
>CAZRSG010000122.1:0-2976 GCA_964602705.1 uncultured Oscillospiraceae bacterium | reverse complement strand
TGTGGTTTAATGTCCCTATGTATTATATTCTTTTTATGTGCATGTTCTAAGGCTGAACATATTTGAATAGCATAATTTAAACTTTCTTTCCAGGGTAAGCGACCTTTTTTGTATATAAGTTCTTTTAAGGTAATTCCATCTATATATTCCATTACAATATAATGTATGTTGTCCTGTTCGCCTACATCATATATTGATACAACATTGGAATGAGATAAACTTGCAGCAGCTTGTGATTCTATATTAAAACGTTCTATAAATTCCTCATCTTCTATAAGTTCGTTTCGTAAAACTTTTATAGCTACGTTTCGATTAAGCAATCTGCACTTTGCCTTATAAACTATTGCCATTCCACCCTTACCTACTTGTTCAATTATCTCGTATCTGTTTCCTAATATTTTTCCAATCATTTTTACACCTCTTTTACCGTAAATATACTATATTTTAAAAGCTAATAATGCAACTGTAATATTATCTAATCCACCTTTATCATTTGCATACTTTACAAGTATTTCTGCAGTCTTTTGTAAGTTTGATTTACTGGTATTAATAGCCTGTAATATTTCTATGTCTGTTAACATTGTTGTTAAGCCATCTGTACAAATCAGAATAATATCATCATTTAGCCATTCCTTTGTATATATATCAATTTCTGTGTATTCCTCACTCCCTAATGCACGTGTTATGATGTGCTTTTGAGGATGAGTTTTTGCTTCTTCTCCCGTTATAGTTCCACTTTCAAGTAATTCTTCTATCATTGAATGGTCCTTTGTTATCTGTTTTATTTTCTGATTACGTATTATATAAGTTCTACTATCCCCTACATTAGCTATATAAATATATGTTTTATATATATAACATATCACTGTTGTTGTTCCCATACCAGAATATTTTTTATCAGTTAATGACTTTTTATAAATAAGGGTATTTGCCTTTTCCATGCTTTTACATAAGATATCGTGTATATATTTATCGGACATTTCTTTTTTACTTTCTTTTTTTATATATTCCTTTATTTCATCAATAGCCATTTTACTTGCAATTTCTCCGGCATTATGACCGCCCATACCATCAGCTACTATGCAAAATCCTATGCCTGTTTCCTTATTGTATTCTGATAAATATATATTATCTTCATTAATGCTTCTAACCTTACCTTTATCAGTTACAGCACCTGTAAGTATTTTTATTTTATCAATTTTATAATTTGTTTTTTCTCGTAATTCGTCTATATTGTCCATAAAATATTCACCACCAAGTAATATATTTCTTATTTTTTATTGTAATTTAATTTACATATAAAAAATCCATCCGTACCATCTATGTGTGGAAAGAGTTGTATATACCCATCTTTTGCAGTTGACTTTTTAATCTTTTCATCAAGGTAACCTTCTACATTCTCCAATGTATAAGCCGGATTATCTTTTATAAAGTTTTTTATTATTTGTATATTTTCCTCATCTAAAATAGTACATGTACTATATACAAGACTACCTCCGGGCTTAACATATTTAGATGCTGTATCTAATATTGTCTTTTGTATTTTTGTTATTTCTTCTATAGTTTCATTTGATTTGTTCCATTTTATATCGGGTTTTCTTCTAATTATGCCTAATCCTGAACATGGGGCATCAACTATAACTTTGTCAAACTTCTCTTTTAAGTCCTTATTTATCTTTCGTGCATCTTGCAATTTAACTTGTGTATTATTTATAGCTAATCGTTCAAGTGTTTTTAGTGTTAGGTCAATTTTATGTTCGTATATATCCCAACCTATTAGTTTACCGGTATCTTTCATTATTTGTGCTATGTGAGATAACTTTCCGCCCGGGGCACAACATACGTCTAAAATGCTTTCTCCTTCTTTGGGATCTAAAATCTTCGAAACTATCATTGACCCCTGATCTTGCACTTGAAAGTAGCCATTTTTAAAGGCTTCTAATTCTTCTATACTACCACTGCTGTCAATAATAAGTGCTTCCTGACAATAGTCTCCCTGTTTTACTTTAATACCTATTTGCTGCAAATGTTTTGTAAGTTCTTTTGTCGATGTCTTTAATGTATTTACTCTTATATTAAGTTGTGGTATTTCATTGTTAGCTATACATAATTCTTCTGTAAAAGTAAATCCATATTGTTTAAGTAATCTTTTTACAAGCCATTGTGGATGTGAATATTTTATGGTTAAATATCCTACTTCATCTTTTTGTTTATCAGGAAATTTTATATTATCTTTATTTCTTGATATTGCCCTTAATATGCCGTTTACATAAGCAACAGAGCCTTTATGCCCATATCTTTTTGCCAACTTTACACTTTCATTTACTGCAGCACTTTCCGGTATCCGGTCAAGGTAGATTAATTGGTATATCCCCATCCTAAGTATATTTAAAATCCATATTGATATTCTTTCTTTTTTTATTCTTGAATACTGTCTAATAATATAGTCTATGGTTATTTTATATTTAATTATACCATAAACTATTTCCGTTATTAAAGCCTTATCTGCATTTTTCCCATAATAACTTTTTAAATGCTTATTTAATGCTATATTTGAATATGCAGATTTGCTTTCTGTTTCATATAATATTTTTAATACTACTTCTCTTAAGTTATTGTTCATAAGCTTCACCAATTTTTATTTATTTTATTAATCAAATTTTTCGCCTACTTTAAATATATATCCCCTCATACATTCTGCAGCTGCCATCCTCTTTCTTCCTTGTATTTGCATTTCCCTAATTATAAGACACCGATTATCGCCTGTCTTTACAAATATACCTTTGTTTTGCTTACAGTCAACTATCGTGCCGGCTGGATAAATGCCTTTACATTCTTCGATATCTACTGACCATATTTTTATAATTTTATCCTTATATTTTGTATATGCACATGGCCAAGGGTTAACACCCCTAATCAAATTTTTTATCTGTAGGGCTGGTTTTTCCCAATTTATTTTTCCCATTGATTTATCTA
>CAZRSG010000121.1:0-3044 GCA_964602705.1 uncultured Oscillospiraceae bacterium | reverse complement strand
AATTTTCAACTTCCCAATTAAGAATAAAGTCTATAAGCCAATCAGGCATAAAAATTCCACCGCCAAAACTTTCTGCATATCTTGCAATTTTTATTGTATCTATAAACAAATCTGCAGCAGTTTCTGCTGCCTTAGCTGTTTCATCACAAGCAAGAAATCCCACACCTTGTAAACCGATTATCTTTGGTAAAAAATTATACTGATTTTCAAAAGCATTAACAGCATCATTTATATTTTCACCTTTTTCAACAAATAATGCCTTATGATTATAATAGACCATATGATCCGGTGTATATGCAGATTCTACCCTTGCAAAACTTTCCCTATCCTTAAGAAAATCTAAAGCTTCTTGATTACTTCTAAATAATATATGCTTTGCCTTTACTATTTCCCTTATAACATCAAGATTAAGATTAACATTTCCATCTACAGGTTTTAAATCCGGATACCTTGTTATCATTGCCTTTAACTTATTAAAAACAAAATCCATTCTTGCCTTTATTTCCGAAAAATTATCTCCTGCAACAAATATGCCATGATTTGCTAAAAACATAATATTAACACGTCTGCCATCCTTTTGATAATCTTCAAATTTATCCTTTACTTTCATAGCTAATACATATCCCGGCATTGTCGGTCCTATCCAAACCATATCGTTAGCAAACAATTCTTTAGCTATTTCTTCCCCTTTTACGGAACAAGTCAACCCATTAACAAGTGATGGATGGGTATGTAAAACATAAGCTTGTGAAAACAAATTATGCAGTGAGGTTTCTACACTTGGTCTTTTACTATCTTCCATTCTTGCATCCATTAAATCCACAAGCACTTGTGCTTCACGCTCATTAATATCCTTTGAATAATCCTTTGTAAGTATTAGGTCTAATTTCTGCCTATTCATTTTAACAAAGCCATCCTCTGTAATCGTTCCAAGTTCTGTACCGGAAGCTTTTATATATAGATTATCTTTGTTTTTAAAAGATGTATTACCCCCTCCTGCCAAGATATATTCTTGATTCTTACCATAATAAGTTGATATCTCCACAAGTTCTTTAAGACCCATTATAATGTCAATCCTTTCCATATTTTATAATTAACGGGATATAAGTATTATCGGAATATACATAACACTATGCCTGCCATTAGATTTAATCTCTAATATAATATCATACTTAGCCTTATTAATTTTATCCGGTGTAATTATATATTCAATTTCATTTAAGCTTGAACCACCATGATACTGATTTAAGTTAATTACCGTCTCTACATTAGGGGATATAGTCCATTCCTCCGGCAAATGCCACTTCACACTTATCCATTGTTGCTTTTTAATATTATTTTCTATATTTAATTTAATTTTCTTATCATGTCCATTTTTTACATCTATACCATCTATATAATCAACTGTTACATTGAACAAAACATTTTCCATACTTACCCCAAAAGGTTGTTTTTTTAACTGATCTTTAAAGTTTACAGTATCAAAAACACCTTTTTTAACATTTTGATCATATAATTCTTTACCCTTATTCAAATATAGGACCACACCGTCTTTATGCATTATATCACAATTATTATCCATAAATACAGGCATTAACCTACAAACCCTTTCTGTCAGCTCCGTTATACTTGAAGGAACTTTAATAAGATCATTAGTCAAATCTATTGATATTGTTTTAATCTCATCTCCAATAGGTTCCTTCCATTTATTTGGAATTGAACTTTCCCCACCTATAATACCCAAAATCGATGCTAATGTAGCAGCAGTACAATCCGCATCTTCACCACAACCGGCAGAAATGCAAATACTTTTTCCAAAATCCCCTTCTCCATATAACCAACCAATAATCATTATTCCAATATTGCTCGGTGCATCAAAACCTAAGTCTCCTACGGGAACATCTTCTTCCGGTTCCTGATCTTTATAACCTTCATACATACCAAAAGAGCCGGGAACAGTCTGTAAAATTACCTTTCTTGCAGCCTTCCAATCCATCCCATCCTTATAAGACTCTATAGCAGTCCTTACAGCCAATGTTATTGCACAGTCCTCAGGTATATATGATAAACCAATTTCAATAAGTTTCTCCCTATCACTTTCAGCAAAAGCAGCACTTTGTATGGCAGCACAAAAAATTTCTGCATAGACACCTTCATCAGAATGATCAACTATTGCATCTTCATAAGCATATTTAACAGCTATTTCCGGGTGACCGGGGGCTAAACATGCCCAAATCTCACTACGTATAAAACAACCACAACTATCTTTATTATGATTATTATACCAGCCAGAAAGTGGGGGTAAAAGTCCCATAGCTAAATTATTTTTTCCTGCCCCATATTCAGACCAATTTGCAACTATATAGGACAACCAATACTCCCCTAAAATATGTGAATTGGTCGCCTTACCATATTTCTCAGCGGCATTAAGCCATACCAATTGTAAATCTAAATCATCATTAGGTAAGGGTCCTTTTGATAAATCAGTAATATAAAAGTCCAAATCAAAAACTCCACGATAACACTCTAAGGGTCCACCTAAACTTCCACCAATATTTTTACCTAACCAACAACCTTTTACCTTATCCTTATATTCTTTAATTAATAAAATTTTAATCCCCTCCACACTTATTACTTCTTGAATAAATTATACAATATGCTATACTATAAACAATGGTATAATTTTATAGTTTAGGGGGGTAGTTTAATATAAATACAATATATTTAAACGACGAAGAAATAAGCCTAATGGTATGTCAGCAAGAAGATATGGAATTACATAGGCACGACTTTCTGGAAATGGTTTATGTTACAGAAGGAAGAGCCTTACATACATTAAACAAGATGGAAACAATCGTTAAAAAAGGCGATTATTTTATTATTGATTATAACGCCTACCATAAATATGACCTAATAAACAATGGTAACTTTATAATTGTAAATATACTCTTTAAACCCGAAATCATTGATAAAACACTTACTAATTCTCGTAGTTTTAATGATTTAATTAATAACTACTTAATCAAATTCAGTTATAGAACACT
>CAZRSG010000120.1:0-3114 GCA_964602705.1 uncultured Oscillospiraceae bacterium | reverse complement strand
CTAACCCCTAATCACTAACCCCTAACCACTAACCCCTAACCACTAACCACTAACCACTAACCCCTAACCATCAGTTACTATAATTAAGACTAAGATACAATAAACGACAAAATGCAACAGTTGTTGACAAAAGTCTAAAACGATAATATAATAGACATAAGAAGTCATTAAGTTATAAAGAGCAAGGAGGTGCAAAATAATGAATGATGAACTAAAAGATGTATTTTATGAAGAAACGGACGAAATATTTCAAGAAGTTGAAGATTGTCTTTTAAGTATGGAAAGTAAAGGTGCAACAAGTGAAAAGATAGACGAATTATTTAGGCATATCCATACACTAAAAGGCTCATTTATGGCAATGAGAATTCAAGATATGTCTGACCTGACACATTGTCTGGAAGATATACTAGGCAAAGTAAGAGAAGGAAAAGTAATATTATCGCAAGAAATAATTAATCAAATATTTGTATGTTCAGATGAATTAAAATTAAAATTAGAAAGTCATAAAGCAAACACAGAATATGAAATTGATGTTGATAAATATGTACTTTACCTTGAAAGTTTGATATCAAAAAGTGATAAAGAAGCAGATACCGATATAAAAAAAGACACCTTTCAGAACATGGGAGAAATAAACAGCAGTACCCCGATAGGCCTTGAAGAAAAACTATATAACATTACAATAACTTTAGACAAGGAAACAATTTTAAAAGGTGCAAGGCTGTATATAATAATTGATAAATTAAATAAAAAAGGTAGGGTAGAAAAAACAAGTTGGGAAGGAATTGAGATAGAAGAAATAAAAGGGCAAAGTTTTAAACTAATTTATATAACAGAACATACCCAAAAAGAAGTAGAAGATTTAGTATTAGGTATTCCCGAGATAACAAAAGTAATCATTGCAGAAGAAAAGCAATCTTATGAAAAAAACAAGCCTGAAGAAGTACAATCTGTAATACGGGTAAACATTGATAAATTAGATAAACTTTTAAGAATAGTTGAAGAATTATCAGTAGACAAAGAACGATTAAAGCAGGCTATAAAAAAGATAGAACAGAGGTACCGGAAGGATGAAGATATAAAGTCATTAACAAATATTATAAATAAAATAGATTTTATAGGTAACGAAATGCAAGAATCTGTAATGTCAACCAGGATGTATACATTAGAAACAGTCTTCCGTAGATTTCCAAGAATGGTTAGGGACTTATCTTTAAAAAGGGGCAAAGAAATAGAATTAAAATTAGAAGGTGAGAATACAGAATTAGATAGGAGTATAATTGAAAAAATAATAGACCCGGTAACACATATTTTAAGGAATTCTATAGATCATGGGATAGAACCCCCTGAAGTTAGGGAGAAACTTGGTAAGAGACGAAAAGGAACAATAAAAATATCAGCAGGGCAGGAAGAAGGGCATATATACATAAAAGTTGAAGATGATGGCAAAGGAATAGACACTGAAGAATTAAGACAAATTATTATAAAGAAAGGTTTAATGACAAAAAAAGAAATTAACAATTTAAGTGAGAAAGAAATTATCGAAATAATATTTAAACCGGGTTTTTCAACATCAGATACAATAACAGACATATCCGGGCGTGGAGTAGGAATGAACGTAGTAATAGATAACATTGAAAGAATAAACGGAATTATAGATATAGATAATAAAACAGGTCAAGGCTTAAACATAACATTTAAACTACCACTTACCTTAGCAACAATCCAATCATTATTAATAAAAGATTCTAAACATAGGTTTGCATTACCCTTATTATCCGTAATAGAAATTTTAAGAATAAAAGAATCCGATTATGAAAAAAGAATAAAATTTATAAAAGGAAAAGAAGTTCTAAATTGGAGGAATGAAGTCCTACCCATTTTCAGAGCATCAGAAACATTTAATTTAAATGACTCAGGGAAATCAAAAACATTTATAGCGATTGTAATTGGATTTGCCACAAAAAAGTTTATTTTAGGAGTAGATGAAGTTTTAGGGCAACAGCAGGTAGTAATCAAATCTTTAGAAAAGTTTATAGGCAAAGATAATATTTTAGGAAAGCTAAAAGGCATATCAGGGACAGCTGTTTTAGGGGATGGAGGCTTTGCATATGTTCTTGACGTTCAAACTTTAATTAAAGAAATATATAAAAAGTAAGGAGTGGATGAGGGAGTTGAGGATTAAAGAAGCAATACAACAAAGGGCAAAAAAACAAGCAGAAGAATATAAAGAAAACCTAATTAAAGAAGAAAAAGACAAGTATGACCAAACTATTGCAGAATATGAGAATACATTAATAGAACACTACAAGCTTGAAATTAGGATAAAATTTATGGAAGCCATGCTTAACACATATCCCAATAAAGATATAAGCAAAGAAATAAAAGAAATAAAAGAAAAAAACATTATACTATTTAAAAAAGTACAAGATATACAAAACTCAGGTATTTTAGATAAGTATGATGCTATTATGGAAGCCATTAAAAGTATAAGTTAAATTATATAAATAAAGAAAGGGTGTATAAAATATGATGAGGTTTAATATTAACAGTATTAAGACAAAAATAGTAATATACTTTGCAATACTAATTTTAATACCATCAGGATTTTTAGCATACATATCATTAAACATTGCAGAAAAAGCAATAACAACAGAAGTAGATGATGCCTTAGTAGAAATAGTAAAAGAAGGGGCTAAAGTTGCAGAAAGTAGGATTGATATACAAAAAGAAACAATAGAAGTAATATCTAATATGTTAGAAATAGTTAGTATGGACTGGAGCAAGCAACTTCCTATTTTACAAAGATATAAAGACATGACAGAATTTCTTGCATTAGCAGTTGTAACCCCTGATGGAACAGCCCATTATGATGACAATACAACAGCAGAATTAGGTGACCGGGAATATGTTAAAAAAGCTTTTAATGGAGAATTAAACGTATCAGATATAATTATAAGCCGTGTAACAAATGAAACAGTACTGATGTATGCAGCCCCCATAAAAAAAGATGGTAAGGTTGCAGGCGTCTTAATTGGACGGCGGGATGGTAATTTCTTAAGTGACCTAATAAATGATATAACTCATGGTGAAACCGGCTATGCCTACTTGATA
>CAZRSG010000119.1:0-3134 GCA_964602705.1 uncultured Oscillospiraceae bacterium | reverse complement strand
GAGCAACGGTCTCCAAAACCGTGTGCCGTGGGTTCGATCCCTACTGCCCCTGCCACTTTAGAGAATTTCAAGGCTCTGTGCATATTTTTACACAGAGTCTTTTTCTTATTTATTTTAATCTCATTTTAAATATAGGCTTTTTTTATATATTTAAATATTATAAAAGATAGTTAAATAAATTTATAAAAATATGAATGATACTATAATGAACATAGTTAGTGTTGATTTTAGAAAACCATTCATATATAATACAATTTGTGAAGATTTATATTTACAAATAAGTTTTTAAATCAGAATACAAGGGGAGCTTTTATAATGAAATTTGTATATAAAGGAAAGACAAAAGATGTATATGCCTTAAGTGATGGTAATTACTTGCTTAAATTTAAAGATGATGTTACAAGTGAGAATGGTATTTTTAACCCGGGTGCTAATAGCACAGGCATAGTTATGCAAGGGGCAGGTAAATCAGCACTTAACTTGACAAAGTACTTTTTTGAGAAATTAGAAGAAAATAAGATACCAACACATTACATAGATGCAGATATTGAAAAATTGACAATGACTGTTAAGCCTGCGAAACATTTTGGACATGGACTTGAAGTTATATGTAGATATAGGGCTGTTGGAAGTTTTTTAAAACGTTATGGAATGTATGTTAAAGATGGACAATCCTTAGATGCTTTAGTTGAAGTTACACTTAAAGATGATGAACGTGGCGATCCTCTTATAACAGAAGAAGCCCTGGATATGCTTGGAATACTATCAATAAATGAATATCAAATCCTAAAAGGACTAACTAAAAAAATAACAAAGCTTGTAAAGGATGAATTAGCAAGAAAAGATATTGAATTGTATGATATTAAATTAGAATTTGGGTTGGTAGGAGAAGAAAAACAAATAGTTTTAATTGATGAAATTTCAGGTGGTAATATGAGAGCTTATAAAGATGGTAGGTATATTGACCCATTAGAACTGGAAAAGTTAATTATGCAAAAATAAAATATAGCTTAGAAAATGTAATAAGAAACAAACAATAGAAAAGAGGCACAATAAAAATGGCAGAAACAAATTCAAAGTTTATAGTACCCCAAAATTATAATTCTTTTTTATCAATTAAGGAGACTGAACTTGCAATAAAAGAGATTAAGGATTTTTTTGAAAAAGAACTTGCAAAACAATTAAACTTAACAAGAATATCAGCACCTTTATTTGTAAGACCTGAGACGGGGCTTAATGATAATTTAAGTGGAGTTGAACGCCCTGTTTCATTTGAAGTAAAAGCTATAGACAATAATCCGGTAGAGATTATACATTCTCTTGCTAAATGGAAGCGTATGGTTCTTAACAGATATGATTTTAAAGTTGGAGAAGGTATATATACAGATATGAATGCGATACGTAGGGATGAGACTTTAGGTAACTTACATTCTATATATGTCGATCAATGGGATTGGGAACTGATAATAAATAAGCAAGATAGAAATATTAAAACTTTAAAAGATATCGTTAATAGAATATTTAAAGCTTTTAAAAATGCTGAAACACATATCGTTGGACTTTACCCGCAAATAGAAAGGTATTTACCCGAAGATATATACTTTATAACATCACAAGAATTAGAAGACATGTACCCTAATCTTTCTTCAAAGGAAAGAGAAAATGCTATTGCACGAAAAAAGAAAGCTGTATTTATAATGCAAATAGGAGGTAAGCTAAAATCAGGAAAAAGACACGATGGAAGGGCACCTGACTATGATGATTGGGATTTAAATGGAGATATAATTTTTTATTATCCCCTCCTTGATATAGCTATGGAAGTATCGTCAATGGGCATACGGGTAGACGAGGAAACCCTATTAAAACAATTAAAAATTACATGCCATGAAGAAAGAAAAGAATTAAAATTCCATAAGGAATTATTAAAAGGTAACTTGCCCTATACTGTCGGTGGGGGAATCGGCCAATCAAGAATTTGTATGTTTTTCTTAGGCAAGGCTCATATTGGAGAAGTCCAATCTTCTGTTTGGTCGGATTCTATGATTAATAGGTGTAAAGAAGCTAATATAAATTTATTATAAAAGGAAGGAATGGTTGGAAATATGCAAAATACAAGTATAAAACAACTTTATAGGAATACACAAAGTTTTATAAACGAAAATATCCAAATATCGGGTTGGGTTAGAACAGTTAGAAGTTCTAAAAATTTTGGTTTTATTGAATTAAATGATGGTACATTTTTTAAAAATATTCAAATTGTATTTGAAGAAAATGAAATAGAGAATTTTAAAGAAATAGCTAAACTTACAGTTGGTTCTGCTATAATAGCAAGTGGTAAATTGGTGGAAACTCCTAATGCTAAGCAGCCATTTGAAATAAAAGCTACTACTATTACAATAGAAGGATTATCTTCTTCTGAATATCCATTGCAAAAGAAAAGGCATTCATTTGAATTTTTAAGGACAATAGCACACTTAAGGCCACGTACAAATACATTTTCAGCTGTATTTAGAATTCGTTCTCTTGCCGCTCATGCTATCCATAAGTTTTTTCAAGAAAAAGACTTTGTATATGTTCACACGCCTATAATTACAGGTAGTGACTGTGAGGGTGCAGGTGAAATGTTTAGAGTATGTACATTCGATTTATACAATTTACCTAAAACAGAAAGTGGACAAATAGACTTTTCAAGAGATTTCTTTGGTAAGGAAACAAATTTAACTGTAAGTGGGCAATTAGCCGGAGAAGCCTATTGTATGGCATTTAGAAATATTTATACATTTGGACCTACCTTTAGGGCGGAAAATTCAAATACAACACGTCATGCTGCTGAATTTTGGATGATTGAGCCGGAAATAGCATTTGCTAACCTTAAGGATATTATGAAATTATCAGAAGATATGATGAAATATATTATTAATTATGTTATGGAAAATGCACCTGAAGAAATGGAGTTTTTCAACAACTTTATAGACAAGACATTATTGGATAGGCTTGAAAATGTAAGAAGTTCTGAATTTGGATGTATTACATACACTGAGGCTATAGAAATTTTAAAAAAACATAATGATGAATTTAATTATAAGGTAGAATGGGGTTGTGATTTACAAACTGAGCATGAAAGATATTTAACT
>CAZRSG010000118.1:2862-3172 GCA_964602705.1 uncultured Oscillospiraceae bacterium | reverse complement strand
AACACCATAACCCCGAAAGGGGACGGAAACTTTGCTATTTGTGTTATGGTAACTAGTCCTTTAATATGAAACACCATAACCCCGAAAGGGGACGGAAACTTTATGCATATAGCATAATCTTTAAAATCAGGTATATTGATATGAAACACCATAACCCCGAAAGGGGACGGAAACTATTGGTTGTTGTTTTTTTCATTATTAATTACCACCTTTTAAATATGAAACACCATAACCCCGAAAGGGGACGGAAACCCGTTGAGTAAATTTCTATTCTCACGTGTCGGATTTTTACATATGAAACACCATAACC
>CAZRSG010000118.1:0-2852 GCA_964602705.1 uncultured Oscillospiraceae bacterium | reverse complement strand
TGTTTGCTTGCATATATGAAACACCATAACCCCGAAAGGGGACGGAAACAATGTAAGCCTTGTCTGCTTGATGAACTTTCCCATATTCTGTTATATGAAACACCATAACCCCGAAAGGGGACGGAAACCAAATAAAAAAAGGTGGGATAATAATGGCTCAATTATATATAACAGATAATAAAGCAAAAATAGGAATTGATGGTGGGAAAATAACAATCCTATATAAGGATGGCCTTTTAAGGACTCTACCAATTGAACATGTAGAGGGAATTACTATTATAGGAAATGCACAAATAACAACACCATGTCTGGGTAAGTGTTTAATTAGAGGCATATCAATACAATATTATTCATCTAAAGGTGCTTATTTTGGAAAGGTGTCCTCAACCCAACATGTAAATACCAAAAGGCAGAGGGCTCAAATTAAAATAACTGAGAACGATTACTTCTCTATAAAAATTGCAAAGATTATTTTAAAGGCAAAGATAAATAATCAAATTGTTCTGCTTAGACGTTACCAAAGGACATCTATAATTAATATAGAACAAGAAATAAAAACAATGAAAATATTAGAAAATAAAATAGAAAGTTCCACAAGCATAGAGGAAGTTTTAGGATATGAAGGAAGTGCTGCAAGAACATATTTTAAGAGTTTAAATTTATTAGTAGAAAGCAAAGACTTCAAATTTAAAGGAAGGAGTCGAAGGCCACCTAAAGATGCATTTAATTCAATGCTTAGTCTTGGCTATACAATATTAATGAATGATGTATATGGAGCAATAGAAGGTCGAGGTCTAAGTCCATATTTCGCATTTATACATCAAGATAGAGAAAAACACCCTACACTTGCTAGTGATTTGATTGAAGAATGGCGTCCAGTAATTGTAGATTCAGTGGTTATGTCACTTGTAAATGGTAACGAGATTTCAATAAATAATTTTTATAGAAACGATAAAACAGAGGGAGTATTTTTTGATAAAATAGGTATGAAGACATTTATAGTTAAGTTAGAAAAACGTATGGAAACATCCATAAAATATTTAAATTACATAAACTACTCTGTGACTTTTAGAAGAGCTATTGATATGCAGGTCCTACAATTATGTAAAGCGATTGAAGAAGGGAAACCTGAAATTTATCAACCTATTATTATTAGATAAAATAGACATGGAGGATATAATAATGGATAAAGATAAAAATAAAGATTTATATTTTGATGAAAATTATTTTTTAGGTATGACAGATGAAGAAGTAAGTAGGGATAAAAAGTACTTTGTTTTAATTATCTATGATATTTCTGACAATAAACGAAGAAATAAAATGGTTAAAGTTCTTGAAGGTTATGCTATAAGAGTACAAAAATCTGCATTTGAAGCCTTCCTAAGACCAAATAAATACCAAAAATTATTATTGGATATAGAAAATATACCGGATACAACTGATACAGTAAGGGTTTATAAAATACAAGGGAAAGGATCGGTTGAGAACTTTGGTCAACAATTTACTTTAACAGACGAAGAAGTTATAATAATATAAAAGATAAGGTCATATAACAGATAATTATCTATAGTAGGGAACGGTTCTAAACCGTTCCGCAACAATAAACTTTAAACCCTATACCTTCTATATCCAATTTTAAAAGATTTAAAATAATTGTTGCATTTTGTAGAATCATTGGTTATAATTAACATAACCTTAATAATGGAAAGGGGAAAGATACATGTGAAACGGGATATTTATACTCTAACAGCATCAGGACTTCTCCATGATATAGGAAAGGTAATATTTCGTGCAGGAATAATTGATGGCAGAAGTCATAGTATATCTGGTGCAGAATTAATCTCTGAAATATCAAAAGAAAAAGAATTAGTCCAATGTATAAGATATCATCATAAAAAAGAACTTGCTAATACACAACTAAACAACGATTCACTTTCTTACATAACATACATAGCAGATAATATCTCAGCCGGATCTGACAGACGAGATAATGAAATTGAAGGTATAAGTAACAAATTCCAAAAATATATGCCACTATCCTCAGTATTCAATATTCTAAATCAAAACAATGCTAATACAGTTTACAAGAATAAAAGAGTAGATCAAATTATTAACTATCCTATAGATATAGACCATCAGACATCTGCTACAGATTATAATAAAATATATCAGGATATTAGGCTAAATCTTAAAAACATAGAATTCACCAATACATATATAAATTCATTATTAGAAATTATGGAAACATATTTATCATTTGTACCATCAAGTACAATGACTAATCAGGTTGCAGATATATCATTATATGATCACAGCAAAACAACAGCTGCAATATCTAATTGTATTTATTATTACTTAGCCGAACATGGTATAGAAGATTATAAAGAAGAATTATTAAAAAAAGAGTTACAATTTTATGAAAAGGATGCATTTTTACTCTTCTCAATAGACTTTTCAGGTATCCAGCAATTTATATATAATGTAATATCAAAAGGTGCCTTAAAATCTTTAAGAGCAAGATCCTTTTATTTAGAAATGTTATTAGAACATATAGTAGATGAAATTCTTTCAGAATTACAATTACCAAGAACCAATCTACTTTATACCGGTGGTGGGCATTCCTATATGCTCCTACCTAATACAGAAGACTGTAGAAATACTCTTGATAGGTTTAAAAAGTCAATAAACGAATGGTTAATAGAACATTTTGGTGTTAACCTTTATTATGCATCTGCATACGAAAGCTGTTCAGCCAATGATTTAATGAAGAATGTAAATAAAGTTTATAGTAATGTATCAAGAAAACTTTCAGAGCTTAAACTTAGCCGATATAATATAAAAGATATACAAAA
>CAZRSG010000117.1:0-3197 GCA_964602705.1 uncultured Oscillospiraceae bacterium | reverse complement strand
CCAGGACAGATTATGAAGGGTATGGAGAAGTGTCCGATGTGTGTATAAAAAGGAAGATTCGAAATAGGATGCAGTTTTTAAATAAGGATATATTTGTACAATCTCAGGATCGAACAAACGATGGCTTTAAATCCCTTGAAGAAAGGTTTAATAAAAACTTTACTGCAAGTGAAGATGATAATATTGTAGCACAAAGGTCTTGTAAGAATTGGATTGACGTTAGGAGTTTCGGACAGGTCATGTCTTTCCAAAATAGGTCGTTGGGCATAAGGGGACCTGTATCCATAAGTTTAGCAAAAAGTTTAAGTCCTGTTGATGTAATAACCTTACAAATAACAAGAAGTGTAAATGGTGTAATGCCTAAAGCAGGTAAAACGAAGTCAAGTGACACCATGGGAAGTAAGCACTATATTGATTTTGCAGTATATAAGTTAATGGGAAGTATAAATTGTTATTTTTCAGAAAAAACTGGTTTTTCAAACCAGGATGCCGATGTTATTAAAGAATCATTAAGAACATTATTTGAAAATGATATGTCTTCTGCCAGGCCAGAAGGTAGTATGGTAGTTAAAGATATTTATTGGTTTTTACATCCTAATAAATTAGGACTTGCTTCATCAGCTAAGATCCATAATCTTATACAGGTAGATGTTAAATCAGATATACAAAAAGCTATTTCCTATGAAGATTACATTATTAGGCTTGATGAAAAAAAATATGAAAATTATAAAAATTCAGGCTTACAATTAGAAATAATAGAGGGCATTTAGATGACAATATGTTCAGCAACAATGGACTTACCAGAAAGAAACTTTACAAACCATAAAGAAAATGATTATCTACTTATATCCGGGATTCAACATTTTATATTTTGCAGAAGACAATGGGCATTGATTCATATTGAACAATTATGGGGAGAAAACTTTTTCACTATAGATGGTAAGATTAAGCATACTAAAGTTGATGGTGGAAAAATTTTTGAAACAAAAAACGATATTAAAATTATTAGATCAATGCCTATTTCATCCCACAAATTAAAAATACAAGGTAAATGTGATGTAGTTGAACTAAAACCTGATGATAAAGGGTTTTATTTCAGCAAATACAAAGAAAAATATATTGTATATCCAGTCGAATACAAAAGAGGCAAAGCAAAGACAGATGAAAGTGATACAATGCAGTTATTGGCACAAGCTATGTGTATAGAAGAAATGTTAGGGATATCAATAAAAGAAGGTGCATGTTTTTATTTTGAAACGAGACGAAGAGAAAATATAACCTTCACAGTTGATTTGAGGGATAGATTAACTAACATAGTCAAAGAAATGAATAACTATTATGAACAGCAGTATACACCTAAAGTAAAAAGGTCTCGAAAATGCAAATCTTGTTCACTAAAAGATTTATGTCTACCGGAACTTGATGGCACTATATCGGTATCACAATATATGGAAGAAAGGATTAAAGAATGAGACATTTATTAAATACGCTTTATATCACACTTCCAGACGTATACTTGTCTGTGACTGGGGAAAATATTGTAGTAAAAAGAGAAAAGGAAGTTATAGCAAGATATCCATTTCATAATTTAGAGGATATTGTCTTATTTTCATATTTGGGAATGAGCCCAAAGCTTATACAAAAGTGCATGGAATATGGAATTGGAATTGCTTATTTAACAACAACAGGCAGATTTATTGCTAGGCTTAAAGGAAAAACAATGGGAAATGTTCTGCTAAGAAAAAAACAATATAGGGTATCTGATAATAAGGATGAAAGTTTGGCAATATCAAAAAATATTATATCTGCAAAAATATATAACGAAAAATGGACATTAGAACGTTATATTAGACAGTATGCACATAGGATAGACTCTACACATTTAAAAGATACATCAAAATATTTAACGGAATTACTAACAAAAATAAGTAAAGTGGATGATTTGGATGAATTAAGGGGAATAGAAGGTATAGCTCAGACGTATTATTTTAGTTGCTTTGACGAAATGATATTAAATCAAAAAGATGACTTTAAATTTCAAAAAAGGACAAGGAGGCCACCACTAAATCCCGTAAATGCAATGCTATCATATGTATACTCAATATTATCAAATGATGTGGCTAGTGCATTGGAATCGGTAGGATTAGATGCATATGTAGGTTTTATGCATACTGATAGACCAGGGAGAATTTCTTTAGCATTAGATATAGTTGAAGAATTTAGAGGACCTATTGCCGATAGATTTGTACTTTCACTAATAAATATGAATCAAGTAAAAATAGATGATTTTTTATTTCAGGAAAATGCTGCTGTATTAATAAAAGATGATAGTAAAAGGACAATAATAAAACTTTGGCAGGAAAGAAAGCAAAGAACAATAACCCATCCTTTTTTAAACGAGAAAATAGAATGGGGTTTAGTACCATTTTCACAAGCAATATTACTTGCAAGATATTTACGTGGTGATTTAGACGGTTATCCATCATTTATGTGGAAGTGATAAAATGTTTGTATTAATAACATATGATATAAATACCATTAGTAAGGGGGGGAGAAAAAGACTTAGGAAAGTAGCCAAGGTTTGTCAGAACTTTGGGCAAAGAGTTCAAAATTCAGTATTTGAGTGTAAGGTTGATGAGGGACAATTTCAACTGGTTAAAAGTCAATTATATAATGTAATAAACCATAGTACGGATAGTTTAAGGTTTTATAGGTTAGGTAAGAATTACAAAAAGACAGTGGAACAAATGGGGCATAATGATACATATGATATAGAAGGTCCCTTAATTCTTTAGTGCGACCCCTAAGTGGTAAAGTAAATTGTATTATATTCGCACTAAAAATCCATATAATATGGTAATAAATGTACCTAATTGGTCTTTATATTATAATATTTATATGGTAAGATCATATATGTTGTATATACAGTTAAAAAGTAACTATATATAGCTGTCGCCCCCCGTGTTGGGGGCGTGGATTGAAGTAATATAGCGTTAAGGCGGTAATTCGATATATAAACGTCGCCCCCCGTGTTGGGGGCGTGGATTGAAGTCAGCGCCGTCACTACTACTGCCTGTACAGTTAGGTCGCCCCCCGTGTTGGGGGCGTGGATTGAAGTATCTATAACAAGATATACATCAATGATTTTTTAGAGTCGCCCCCCGTGTTGGGGGCGTGGATTGAAGTAACTAAGACAG
>CAZRSG010000116.1:0-3298 GCA_964602705.1 uncultured Oscillospiraceae bacterium | reverse complement strand
TTTACAAGGGTTCATTGAAGCAACTAACATACAATTACAGGGATATGTTAATGTAGCAGTAACCCTTGATATTGTAACAAGACCATCTTCTAAGGGTTGTCGCATAACTTCTAAAGCATCTTTTTTAAATTCCGGTAATTCATCTAAAAAGAGAACACCAAAATGGGCAAGGCTTATTTCACCGGGTGTAGGTACTCTACCACCTCCGACAAGGCTAGAATTTGAGATTGTATGATGAGGACTTCTAAAAGGTCGGGTGCTAATTAAAGATTGCTTATGGGGAAGCAGACCTGCAATACTATGTATTTTTGAAACCTCTAAAGACTCATCAAATGACATATCAGGTAATATAGTAGGTAAGCGTTTAGCTATCATGGTTTTACCTGATCCGGGTGGCCCAATCATTAGAATGTTATGACCACCGGCTGCTGCTATCTCCAAGGCTCTTTTAACATTTTCCTGACCCTTAACCTCACTAAAATCGACATCATACTTACCGGTCGTGGCGAATAATTTATCAATATCAATATTAAAACTTTCAAGCAAGTTATCATTATTAAGGTGGGAAATTATATCAAAAAGGTTTGCTGCTGGCAGGACTTGTAAACCTTTTATAACGGCAGCTTCATAAGCATTTTCTTTTGGTAATATAATCTTATTAATACCACTTTTAAAGGCGGTGATTGCGATAGGAAGAACACCATTAACCGGTCTAAGTTCCCCTGTTAATGATAATTCACCAATAAACATATACTTGTCTATATCATCATTTACAATTTGTTCTGATGCTTCAAGTATGGCTATAGCAATTGGTAAGTCAAGGTAGGCCCCTTCTTTCTTTATATGTGCAGGAGCCAGATTAATGGTTATACGTCTAACCGGAAGTTTAAAACCACAATTTTTGATGGCTGACTTAACCCTTTCCCTTGATTCACGTACGGCAACATCAGGTAAGCCTACTATATCAAATCCGGGAAGACCGGCTGACATATCTACTTCAACATCTATTAAATAGCCATCTACTCCCATAAGACCACAACTTGTAATTGTAGAAATCAATTATATAACCCCCATATACATATTCTTAAAAATAAAGTGATAATATGTATTATTATGTATTGACTTCATAAAAAAGTCAAGGTGTCATTTAAAAAAACTAATTGTATTTTGTGTACATACATTGTATAATAATATTGTTTAAATATTATGCAAGAGAGGTGAAATTAGAAAATGCAAACATGTACATTCAAGGGTGGAATACATCCTAATGATAATAAACAATTAACAGAAAAACTTGAAATAATATATTTAAACGGACCGGAAAAAGTTATAATACCACTTCAACAACACATAGGAGCACCATGTGAACCTTTAGTTGCAGTTGGTGATAAGGTAGAAATGGGACAAAAAATAGGAGACTCTAAAGCATTTGTAAGCTCTCCCGTTCATTCAAGTGTATCAGGTGAAGTGATTGCAATAGAACCAATTCTTAACCCTGACGGTAACAAGGTAATGTCAATCATTATTAAAAATGATGGTAAAGATACAAGACATAAAAGCGTAAGGCCCAAGGGTGATTTAAATAATCTTAAACCGGAAGAAATTATAAATATTATAAGGGAAGCCGGAATTGTAGGTATGGGTGGAGCTGGATTTCCAACACATGTAAAATTATCCCCGCCTCCTGATAAAAAAATTAAATATATTATTATAAACGGTGCTGAATGTGAACCTTATTTAACATCAGATCATAGGGTAATGCTTGAAGAACCGCAAGATATAATCTATGGTTTAAAAGCAATTATGAAGGTTTTTAACCTTAATAAAGGTTATATAGGAATAGAGCAAAACAAACCGG
Organism: uncultured Oscillospiraceae bacterium; assembly: GCA_964602705.1. Classification (GTDB taxonomy): domain Bacteria; phylum Bacillota; class Clostridia; order SK-Y3; family SK-Y3; genus CAZRSG01. Next base: position 1,440 of record CAZRSG010000116.1, on the reverse strand, counting down.
ATGCTATAAAAACAATGAAGAAATATGCCAAGAAAGAAAAAGGAATTGAAATAGTTGATTTAGAAACTAAATATCCCCAAGGTTCAGAAAAACAACTAATTAAAGCAATTACAGGTAAGGAAGTACCTTCCGGAGCCTTACCAATAGAAATAGGTGCATTAGTAAATAATATTGACACCTGCACATCAATAGCAAGGGCTATAAAACAAGGAATGCCACTAATAAGAAGAATAGTAACGGTATCGGGTAGTGCAGTTATAAATCCGCGAAATTATGCCGTAAGAATAGGGACATTATTTAGTGTACTGTTTAAGGAATCAGGTGGTTTTAAAAAAGAACCTGCAAAGATTATTATGGGTGGTCCTATGATGGGAAAGGCACAATATTCAATTGATATACCTGTAGTAAAAGGAACATCTGCCTTATTGGCTTTAGCAGAAAATGAAATAAGTATAGAAGAAGAAAACCCATGTATCCGTTGTGGAAAATGTGTTGAAGCATGTGCTATGCACCTATTACCTTTATATATTAGTGCATATGCAAAAAAAAGCGATTGGGAAATGGCAGAGAAATATAATGCCTTAGACTGTTTAGAATGTGGCAGTTGTTCATATGTATGTCCTTCAAAAAGGCATATAGCACAATCTATTAAAATAGCCAAGCAAACGATTAATGCAATTAAGCAAGAAAGAAAAAAGAGGGAGGGTGCATGATGATAAAAAACAAATTAATTGTATCTTCTTCACCACATATAAGAACGTCGGAAACAGTTAATAGTATCATGTTGGATGTAATAGTAGCATTGATACCGGCTTTAATATCCGCAACATATTTTTTTGGATATAGGGCATTGCTTATAACTATAATAGCGGTTTCAAGTTCAATAGGCTCGGAATATCTATGGCAAAAGTTATCCAATAAACCCATAACAATTAATGATTTAAGTGCTGTAGTAACCGGTATTCTTATTGCATATAACCTGCCGCCTACTGCTCCATTATGGCTTCCTATTATAGGAAGTGTATTTGCTATTATAATTGTTAAACAAATGTTTGGGGGTTTAGGCCATAATTTTATGAATCCGGCTCTTGCAGCCAGAGCATTTTTATTAGCTTCATGGCCGGTAGCAATGACCAAATGGGTTATGCCATTTACTAAACTACCCTTATTTAACACCGCAGATATAGTTAGTGCGGCAACCCCATTAGAATTTATTAAATCCACAGAAATAGCAAGTAATTATTTACCGGATTATATAGATTTATTTATAGGCAACATAGGTGGATGTATAGGTGAAACATCAGTTATAATGCTTTTAATAGGTGGCTTATGGTTGATTTATAAAAAAGTGATAAGTTGGAGGATACCGGCTACATTTATAGGAACTGTAGCTGTATTGACTTTTGTATTTGGTAAAGAAGGGTTTTTCACAGGAGATGC
>CAZRSG010000115.1:0-3318 GCA_964602705.1 uncultured Oscillospiraceae bacterium | reverse complement strand
CAAGACCTTTTTAAAAACCTTTTCTAAATCTTTGGTAATTTGTTTATTATCCGTATCTTTTTCAACTTCACCGTCTTTTAGACTTTCAGAGATATCTGAGTCTATCCTATTAAATTTAATAGTTTGTTCTTTCATTTCTAAAAACTGAATAAAGTGGTTATCAATTGGTGAAGACAATATAATGGCATCAAGGTCTTCTTCTTTAAATAAATTAATATACTGTGCCTGCTGGTTTTCATTAGATACATAAAAGACCTTATCTTTATGCCTACCTTCATTTTTTTCTAAATACTGTTTTAATGTAATGTAGTCATTATTAATAGTTTTATATATAACAGTATCCTTAACCCTGTCATAAAATTTATCATCCCGCATACATCCGTATTTTATAAATGGGTTTATATCGTCCCAATATTTATTATAACTTTCTCTTTGAGTATTAAATAAACCGGTTAATTTATCAGCAACTTTTTTTGTAATATGATTGGATATCTTTATAACATAACCATCATTTTGTAAAAAACTACGAGATACATTTAAGGGCAAATCAGGACAGTCAATTACCCCCTTTAATAACAACAAAAATTCAGGAATAACTTCTTTAATATTATCTGCAACAAAGACTTGATTATTATATAATTTAATACTTCCTTCAATACTTTCAAATTCATGTTTTAATTTCGGAAAATATAATATACCCTTTAGTTTAAATGGATAATCAACATTTAAGTGTATCCAAAATAAGGGTTCGTTAAAATCTGCAAAGACTTTATGGTAAAATTCTTTATATTCATCGTCTTTACAATCTGCCGGATTTTTTAACCATAAAGGATTAGGATCGTTTATCGGTTCCGGTGCAGTTTCTTTTTCTTCTTTAGTTTTATCCTTGACTTCCTCAGCTTTTATTTCTTCTTTGCTTGGGTTGGCATCTTCAAGATAAATTTCTATAGGTAAAAACGAACAATATTTCAATAAGATTTCTCTTAATTTAAATTCTTCCAAAAACTCAAGGCTATCTTCTGCCATATGCAAGATTATGCTTGTTCCTCTTTCATTACGTTCAGAGTCTTTTATTGTGTATTCAATGCCACCATCAGAAGTCCAATTTATAGATCTTGCCCCCTCTTGGTAGGAAAGTGTGTCAATTTCAACCTTATCTGAAACCATAAAAGCTGAATAAAAGCCAAGTCCAAAGTGACTGATTATCTTTATCTTTTTCTTGATATTTTTTTATAAAATCTTCTGCCCCTGAAAAAGCTACTTGATTAATATACTTTTTAATTTCATCGTTAGTCATACCTATTCCGTTATCAATAAATTTAAGAGTTTTATTTTCTTTATCAAATACTACTTTTATGTAATATTTTTCACCCTCATCAATATTAGCTTGACCTATCGAGGATAATTTCTTTAATTTATTAATAGCGTCACAACCATTAGAAACTAATTCTCTAATGAAAATATCCTTATCGGAATAAAGCCATTTTTTAATTATAGGAAAAATATTTTCCGCATGTACAGATATATTACCTTTCTCCTGCATATTATAATGTCCCTCCTGCAATTATTTATATTTTAATACTTATTATTTTAACTTCTTGAGATAGGCTTGTCAAGGGAAAGTTAGCACTCTACCAATAAGAGTGCTAAAAACTTACTTATAAAACAAACGAGCAAAACTAATTAAATTGAATTGACAGGCAATTATTATTATAATATAATAATAATTGCCTAATTAAATAATTAAATATTCGGGAGCTTGTGTTTTCAGGCTGAGAGTGGATAAAACATATCCAGACCGTACCTGATTTGGTTAATGCCAACGTAGGGAGTAAATTCACGTTTATAAAAACTCATGCCGTTTGGCGTGAGTTTTTTATATATCTTTTTGTATTATGCGCATAAGTACAAATTTAAATTAAGGAAGGGGTATTATACTATGAAAAAAGAACAATATGAATGTAGCATAGCTATTCAAATGCTACCAAAGGTAAACAATGGAGATGTTATTAGAATTGTAGATAAAGTTATTGAATATATTAAGTCCACAGGTCTTAATACATTCGTAGGACCTTTTGAAACTACAGTAGAAGGAGATTTTAATCGCCTAATGGATATTATTAAAGAAGCTAATCTAATTTGTATACGTGAGGGGGCACCACAAGTATCATCTTATATAAAAATAGCTTATAATCCAACTATGGGAGTGTGGGGCATTGATAAAAAAACGGCAAAACACCATCGATAGGTTAGCACCACTTACACTAATATTACTAATACTTGTTTGTTGGCAAGTAATATCCTTTTTAGACATTGTAGATACCTTTATTTTACCATCACCTTTACGGATTATATCTACATTTTATAAGGATTTTATACTTTTGGCTCATTATAGTTTATATACAATTTTTGAAGGCTTAACAGGACTAATTTTAAGCATTATTATTGGATATTCTACAGCTATTTTATTGGATAGGTTCGATTTTTTTAAACGAGCCTTATATCCCATATTAGTAGTGAGCCAAACTGTACCAACAATAACTATTGCACCCCTTTTAGTATTGTGGCTTGGATATGGTATAGAACCAAAAATAGCCTTGGTTCTTCTTACGTGTTTCTTCCCAATAACAATTGGTGTTTATGATGGTATGCGTAATATTCAAAGGGAATATATTGATGAGTTAAAAGTATTAGGTGGATCTTACCTTGAGGGTTTATGGTTTGTTAAGATGCCACTTTGTTTGCCGAGTTTTTTTTCAGCACTTAAAATTGCAACTACATATTCTATTGTTGCAGCGGTTGTATCAGAATGGATTGGTGGTACAACCGGTATAGGAGTGTATATGATCCGTGTAAGGAAGTCATATGAATTCGATAAAATGTTTGCAGCTATTTTATTGATTGTTTTCTTAAGCAATATTTTAACTAATGTTGTTAAGTTTATAGAAAGAAGGTTGTTACAAAATGTATAAAAGAAATATATGTTTAATCTTATACTTATTAATAATTACCAGCTTATTTTATGGATGTAATAAATCTAATAATAATCAAAATAAGCAACTTGAAAATATTACCTTAGTCTTAGATTGGACCCCAAATACAAATCATACTGGTATATATGTTGCTAAAGACCTTGGTTATTATGAGGCAGAGGGTATCAATCTTAATATTATTCAACCTCCGGAAGGTGGAGCCCTATCATTAGTAGCTGCAGAAAAGGCGGAGTTTGCAGTTTCCTTTCAAGAGGAGGTTTTAGTTGCAGCTAATGCAGATACACCCCTCCCAATAATTGCATTTGCCTCTATAATAGAGCATAAT
>CAZRSG010000114.1:0-3320 GCA_964602705.1 uncultured Oscillospiraceae bacterium | reverse complement strand
TTGTGCCAGGTGCAACGCCAAAGAATCCGGCTTCAGGGTTTACTGCCCAAAGTCTACCGTCTTCACCAATTCTTATCCATGCTATATCGTCCCCAACCGTCCATACTTTGTAACCTTCTAATTCTTTAGGTGGTATAAGCATTGCAAGGTTTGTTTTACCACATGCACTTGGGAATGCAGCAGCAATATATTTTACTTCTCCTTGTGGGTTTTCTAATCCTAATATTAACATATGTTCTGCCATCCAGCCTTCTTGTTTACCCATATAACTTGCTATTCTTAAGGCAAAACATTTTTTGCCTAAAAGTACATTTCCACCATATCCTGAGTTAATACTCCATATTGTGTTATCTTCAGGGAATTGTACTATATAACGATTATCTTCATCTATGTCTTTTCTTGCATGTAAGCATTTAACAAAGTCTGGTGAGTCTCCAAGTTCATCAAGTGCTATCTGACCTGCTCGGGTCATTATGTGCATATTTAATACAACATATAAACTGTCGGTAAGTTCAACACCTATCTTGCTAAAAGGTGAGTCTGCCGGACCCATAATAAAGGGTACAACATACATTTTTCTACCCTTCATTGAGCCATCAAATAGCTTACCTAACTTTTCATATGTTTCTTTAGGATCCATCCAATTATTTGTTGGACCGGCATCCTCCTTTTTTGATGTGCATATAAAAGTCTTATGTTCTACCCTGGCAACATCATTTATAGCAGTACGATGTAGAGTACAACCAGGTAATTCTTTTTGGTTAAGCTCTATAAGTTCACCTGTTTTATAGGCTTCTTGTTTAAATTTTTCCTTTTGTGCCTCTGAACCATCGAACCATATTATTTCATCAGGTTTTGTTAATTCTTCCATTTCATCAATCCATTGTTGTAAAGCTTTGTTTTTAATCATCTTCTTCTCCTTTCATAAACATTATTTTATTTAGGGCTCGTCTTATTTTTATAAATAATATTATTATCAACATTTTATTTTTAATATACTATTATCAATAAATTCAAATCTTTCCCCCATTCACTATATATTATACATTATACTTTAAAAATCCTCTATTTTTTTAAAAATTTTTTATTTATTTTTATTTAATCTTATTTGATATTTGTGCAAAGTCTTTTATAGATAAGGTTTCACCCCTTTGTTGCTCATTAATATTTATTTTATTAAGCTCTTCCTTTATTTGAGTTTTTGTCATTTCAAACTGTCTTGAATTATATAAGGCATTTAACAGTGTCTTCCTTCTTTGTCCAAATGATGCTTTTACAATATTAAAAAATTTCTTTTCGTCTTCAAGGTATATTATTGGGCTCTTATGTCTTTTAAGTCTTATTACCGATGAATTTACTTTTGGTTGTGGGAAAAAACATTTTGATGATACTTCTGTTATTATTTCAGCTTGTGTAAAATATTGTATGGCTACACTTAGACTACTATAGTCCTTTTCACCTGCTTTTGCTACCATTCTGTCTGCCAGTTCTTTTTGTACCATAAAGACCATGGTATCTATGATAGGAACTTGTGTTAATATTTGCATTATAATTGGGCTCGTTATATAGTATGGTAAATTAGCCACAAGTTTTATTTGTCCGCCTGATAAGTATTCCTTTATTATCTGATTTACATTAGTTTTAAGAATGTCTGCATTTATTATTTTAATATTTTTATGGTGGCTTAATACATCTTCTAATATTGGTATCAATTTTGAGTCAATTTCTATGCCTATTACATTTTTAGCTTTTTGTGCAAGTGCATGGGTTAGGACACCAATACCAGGACCTATTTCTATTATTCCCGTATCTTGGCTTATTTCAGCAGCTTTTATTATTTTGTTCAATATATTCATATCTACTAAAAAATTTTGTCCTAATCCTTTATTAATTTGAAATTTATGTTTGCTTATTATCTCTTTTATAGTTTTCGGTGACCATAATTTATTCATAAAGACTCCTTCTAAAAATAAAAGCCGGGTTTCCCCGGCTTTTGTTTTTGCTTATTATTCTAATATATAAACTTTTGCCTGCTTGACGCCAAATGCTCGGGCTTGGCTGCTATTTTCAAAAAATAAATCAATTTTACCGCCTTTAACCCCGCCGCCTACATCACCTGCTATAGCATGACCATATGTCCAGGAACCATCTATACCTTCTATATATAGTCTTGAATGCAAGGGTATTAATTTAGGATCAACTGCAACTATCCCATTACTTGCCTTTAATCCTGTGGCAGTAATCCCATAACCCGGGTCACCCGGTCTTTTCCCACAACTTGCAAATGATAAATCGTATGCTGTTGCTTTCATATCCAATACTTGTTTATATCTAAAAGCTTCACTTCGTGATGGCTTATACATTGCAATAGTCCCATATTCTTTTATTTCATTTTTAGCTTCTGTTATAATATTTTCTTCTATTATATCTCGTGATACTTCTTCACCATTATGTATAGTGATAGAATACTTTTTTTCTATTTCTCCGGGAATACCTTCTTGTACAACCTTTGTTTTTCCCCTATCCATATTATTATTTGCACGTGTTATTGTTTGAAAGGGAATTGCTTCTTTAAAATCTTCTATCCTTTCCGTAACCCTTATTATGTCTATTTCTATATCTTTAAATATATCATCTTCTAATTGATAGTTTATTTGATCTTTTCCATTAAGGATAACATTTGCTTGTTTTAATGCCTCTCCTACCTTGCCCTGATACATCTTAACTGTTAGTTCATTCCCACCATCTAATATTTTTATGGGAAAGGCTCTTTTTATTTCAATTCTTTTTACTTTTTTTAATTTTGATTTAATTTCCGGATATATATAATCCTCCCTTTCTATTTCTATGCCTTGTTCCACAAGTAACTTTTCTACTGTTGTTTTAAATGTCTTAACAAGTTTAACTTGTCCATCATCACTTATGGAAATTTCTTTGCTTTTTATCATTAGTACTGATATTGTTAACAAGGTTAATGATAGTGTTGTTATTACTATTATGGTTAAAATTCGACCTGATAGGCTTTTTGTTTTTATATTGCCAATCAGAAACATAATTTTCTACCTCCTATTTTATTAACTTTTTTTATTCTATGCTAATTATTTTTATTTGTCAAATTTTTAGTTTATTTATTGTCTCTGTTTTTTTAACCCAATAGTAATTTTATCCATAAGTTTTGTTTTTATGCATAAAAAAAACATTCAGGCCTTAATAATATGTAACCTAAATGTTTTTAATATAATACTAACTTATTCTTCTAAACTTCTCATACCCGGGTATCCCATCATTGGACCTTGAAAGCATCCTCCGCCCATTCCGGG
>CAZRSG010000113.1:2553-3329 GCA_964602705.1 uncultured Oscillospiraceae bacterium | reverse complement strand
CTTCAGCCTGAAAGTGTTACAAAGCTAATTAACGATAATTATAATGAGGCAATTCGAAAATCTCATACGATAATAGGATGTAGGGAAGGGTTCTAAACCCTTCCGCAAGGTAATTTTAGTTAGATGCTGCCTTTATTAAGGCGGTGGATTATGTGCCGGATCTGAATTTCTTATATTCTTGTGGTGTTATTCCAACAGTGTTTTTAAATACACGGGAAATGTTAAATAAAATCAGAAAAGCAACCTACTTACCTTTTGATATTCACTTAATGACAGAAAGACCTGAAAATATAATTCCTTGTTTGGATCTTAAAGAAGGAGATATTGTTTCAGTACATTGGGAAAGTACCCCCCATGTTCAAAGAGTCTTGTCACTTGTTAAGGAGACAGGTGCAGATGCTGCTTTGGCTATAAATCCTTCTACACCCATTGAATGTGTACGTGAAGTTTTAGATGATATTAAGATGATTCTTGTTATGACAGTTAATCCTGGATATTCCGGACAGAAACTGGTAGCTCAAAGTCTTGGTAAAATAGAAAGAATGAGAAAATACCTTGATAATTTAGGTTATGAAAAGATTGCAATTGAGGTTGATGGGAATTGCAGTTTTGAAAATATACCTAAAATGTATAAGGCTGGGGCAGAAATATTTGTTGTAGGTACTTCGAGTGTTTTTAACCCAGACTATGGAATATTAGAGGCAACAAAGAAATTATATAATTTGCTTGGTTAAAGTTAGGTCATTTATTGGGGGACATAATATATTAGGTGAATA
>CAZRSG010000113.1:0-2543 GCA_964602705.1 uncultured Oscillospiraceae bacterium | reverse complement strand
GAGTTGTTAGCTTATTGGGTTTTATATTTTCCTTGTCTTTTGAGAATTTTGCACTAGCATATAGAAAATTTGACTGGATTGTTATATTAATACTTGCAATGTTCACTCGAAAATTTTATTATCGGGAGTGTCAGATCCCTGTCTCCCCGGTACGTTTTATGATTTCAGCAATTATGTCTGCCCTGTTAAAGGGGGTTATAAAGTAAAAACCATCTACATAGTTTCTTATTTCCTTTGTTAATTGGATAGCAATTTCTATGCCGATTTCTTGTGCCTGCTGTCTTGACATATTTTCATTAAACATGTTAATGTATTTATCGGGTATATGTATGCCGGGTATTTCATTGTTTAGAAATTGTGCATTTCTATAACTAACTATAGGCATTATTCCGGCATATATTTTAAAGGGCCTTGTTGTATCTATTTTTTTTAGGTAAGAGATAATATCACTATTAAAAATAGGTTGGGTTAAGAAGTAGGAAGCACCAGCTTTAAATTTTTTATATGCCCTTTCCAACTCTTTATCTTTATTTTTAGTATTTAAATTTAAGGCACCGCCTATGTTTATGGGTTCTTTAATGAAAGTTTCATTGTTCATTTCAGATATTAAATTTATTAGGTTAATGGAATTAAGGTTAAATACACTTTTGATTTCGTCCTTAAAGCCACTTGCCACAGGGTCACCTGTTACTGCTAAAATGTTTCGTACACCTTCCATATAAGAACCTAAGATATCAGATTTTATTGCAATAATATTTCTATCTCTACAGCAAATATGTGGCATTACATCTATCTTAATTTCACGTTTTATTTTTGCCGCAACCATTAAGGAACTCATTCTTGATCTTCCTAATGGTGAATCTGCAACTGTAATTATGTCTACTCCTGCATTTTTTAATGTTTTGGCAGCTTTTAATAACTTGCTTACATCGTTTCCAAAGGGGGGGTCTAATTCTACTGTAAGCATAAAATTTTTAGACTTTGTGTTTTGGATAGGTGCTAATGTGGGTGTTTGCGGACTGATTTTTTTGTTAAGAATTTGGATGTTAGGCTTGTGTTTTTTGTTTTTATTAATAAGCTCATTAATTTTTTTTATATGTAGGGGGGTGGTACCACAACAACCACCAATAATTTTTGCACCTTTATTGATAATATCGGACATAATATTGGCAAAGTAGGATGCGTTTTGAGAGTATACCATCCTTTCATTTACAACTTCAGGGAAACCTGCATTGGGAAGTACAGATATAATATCATTGGTAAAGTCTATTTCCTGAATAAATGTATACATATGAGTTGGACCTACACCACAGTTCAAACCATAAGCATCTATTGTTTTTATTTTTTTTACTTCTTTAAGTAATCTTTTGAGCCCGATACCATTTCGGGTATATCCGTCGGGCATAAAAGTAAATTGTGTTATTATAAAAGATTTGCTGTTTTTGTCTTTAATGTATTTTGTTATATCTTTTAGGTATTGGCTATTGCTAAATGTTTCAAAGTTAAAAATGTTTGCCCCCAAGTTTAAGAATGTATCTATTATAAACTTATATTGGTTTATAATAGTATCCTCATTTGTTTCATGTGTGGTACTTAAAACCTCGGGAATGGGACCTATATTTGCAGCAATAAAAACATCTTTTCCCTTGCAGGCTTCTTTGGCTATTTTGTAGCCTGTACTAATTATTTCAGAGACCTGCTTGTTTGGTTTTTGCAAAGAAAAGGAATTTGATGAAAAGGTATTAGTCCTTATAAGTTTTGCCCCAGCTTCTATATATTCTTTATGAATTTGTTTTATTATTTGTGGATTATCTATATTAGATAGTTCTGCATATATGGGATTGTTTCCTGTTATTAGTGAGTAGTAAGTCCCCATTGCTCCATCGGTAAGAATAAGATTCTTTTTTAGATATTCCTTTATCATATTTTACAACCCCTTACTTTATTAGGTTTTACATTTATATTATAGATAAAGACAGATTAATAAGCAATAGTTATTAAAAATCTCTCTTGTAAGAAACTATCTTGAATAATATAATTTTTTGAATTCTCTTGGTGTCATATTAAGTTGTTTTTTAAAGACTTGGTTAAAAAACTTAATGTCATTATACCCGACAAGTTCAGATATTTCAGTAACCTTTTTATTGGTATTAACAAAAAGTCTACAGGCTTGTTCTATTCGTTTTTTTTGTAAATATTGATTAAAGGTAATACCTATATCATCTTTAAATTTTTTGCTAATATAGGGTAGGCTATAATTTAATTTGTTACTGATGTCGCTTAATTTTATTTTCTTCATATAATTTTGTTCTATATATTTAATAATATATTTGTTGGTATTATCATGTAAAGAAATTTGGTCATCTTTACTGATTTTTCGCATTGTTTTTATAATAATCTCAATCAAAAAGCAACGCATAAGTTCAATATACCCGGGGTTTTTATTTTGATATTCATATATTAATTTTTCGACTAAGGAATAGATTGATTTGTCCATGTCCGTATATATAATACCGGTGGGTTTACTTTTTAATATTCTATAA
>CAZRSG010000112.1:0-3354 GCA_964602705.1 uncultured Oscillospiraceae bacterium | reverse complement strand
AAATATTATAGGTCCGTATTCTTTCATAATACTACTAAAAGTAATATTAATGTATTCTAATGCCTGCCCCGGTTTATTAAAAAGAATTATACTTTGATAAAACATAACTTTTATCATAGATGCAGCCATTGCAGCTGCAACTCCATGCCCTGTTACGTCAGCGATTATAAACCATAGCTCATCTTTTTTTTCAACATAGTCATATAAGTCGCCACCCAATTGTGTACAAGGCATATATTTTCCATATATATATGCTTCTCTTAACTCCTTTGTTTCAGGCATTAAAGTCCTTTGAAATATATTTGCTATTTCTAATTCCTGTTGCATTACTTTGTTTATCTCCAATAACTGTTTCTTTTGCTCATAACTTTCTAATGCGTTCTTTACCTTTAAAGGTAAAATAATTTTCATTTGTTCGGTGGATAAAGGTTTTGTAAAATAATCAATAGCCCCAAGTTCCAAGGTCTTACCTATTTGTTCCATATCTGTTATTGCGGAATTAACAATTATAGGGATTGTATCATATTTCTGTTCATTTTTTAACTCTTTTAAAACCTCAAAACCATCCTTTTCAGGCATCATTAAGTCTAAAATAACAAGATCTATATCATTATTTTTGATTAATTCAAGCGTTTCATTACCATCCTTAGCTTCATAAAAAGCTATATTTTTAATACTATTTTTTAATATTGCCTTCATTAATTTTCTTGTTATATTCATATCATCTGCAATTAATATATTATTCATGTTTTTCTCCTTCATATTTCTAATCCTATATTCACTTCCATATTTCCTAAGGAAGTTTCTATAATTATTGAAATAGTTTGTATTCTACTTATAATTAAAGTAACTTCTTTACCAAAGATTATAGAAGGTGGTGAAATATCTATAAGTATGCCTTTGTCTTCTAAGATTGATGCTGCAGTGCCGGTTATCATATTAGATAATTCACCAATAGCACTTCTTCCTATATAGTCCAGCTCTTGAATATTTGTAGTCATCATCATTAAAGCAACAATCTTTTTAGCTGTTTCTTGTGAAAAAGAGTATGATATGTTTCCTCTTACATCTCCTATTATTCCAATAACAGAAGTAATATCAATAGCTGTTACCATGTCTCCTTTTCTTGAAATATCACCTCTTTTTACATTCTTTACTCCCAGTTGCTTTAAAACATTAATTAAAGCTTCTAAAAATGGGTTAATATAGTCAACTTTCATCTTATTTAATACCCCCTTCAAAAGCAATATTTATTTTAAATTGTCCATAATTAGTAATATATTGTTTTGTCCAAGATGATATTTTAGGTATTGATAAAATAGTTTCTTTACCGGTAAAAACTATTGGTGGTGATAGTCTTAAATTAAGTGAATATTTATTGTTAAGCTCTGTATTTGAATTACCTGCTATTATATTATTTATTTCCGATACACTAAAAAGCACCATTTTATCCTTAGGATTGCTAAAGTCTTCATCTAATATTTGTGACGATAAATATAAAGAAAGTTCAGTTTCCATATCTATAACAAGCCTTCCTTTTATTTTACCCATAAAATTTATTATAGACACGACACCATAAGTTACCATATCATCTTTTTCAATTGTAAAACCTGTTTTATCTATTATATTGATATTTGCCATTTGCTTTAATACAGTTTGTGTGGTATCACAAAAAGGTTGCAAAAACTTTTCATCCATATTTACACCCCTCTATATAGTCTTAGAAATTGCACTAATAATTTTATAATCATTAAAGGGTTTACTTAAAAAGACATCTACCCCTATTTTATTTGCCTGATTTTTTATATCCTCATCACCCATAGCACTTAACATTATAATCCTTGCTTCCGAATTAAGAAATTTTATATTTTTAGCTGCTTCTAATCCATCCATTATTGGCATAGTAATATCCATAAATATAATATCCGGTTTTAATTCTTTATATTTCTTTACACCCTCTTTTCCGTTATTGGCTATCCCACATACATCATAACCATTTTCCTTTAATGTTTTTGACAATAATTTATGAATCATAGGTGAGTCATCGACTATTAAAATTCTATTTTTCAAATTTTTTAACCTCCTAATGAATTTATAAAATATAATATTTATAATAAAAAACCTTAAGAAATTGATTTTTTATAAAATGTTGAATTTTTATATCTATTGTCTGTAAATAAGTCTTTATAATCAACCATTAATTCAGAACTTCCTATAAATAAAACCCCATCAAACAGGAGTGCATTATGTATCTTTTTTATCATTTGTTTTTTTAAAGTATTTGAAAAATAAATCATTACATATCTAAAAAATATAAGATCGAATTTGCCCAATAACATAAAACTATTTAACAAATTAAATTGAATAAACTTTACAGAATTTATTATTTTACTATCTAAAACCCACACTTTTTCCTTTTTTTTAAAGTATTTCCTGCGATAACTTTCGTCTAATCCCCTTGATATAGATATAAAGTCATACTCCCCTTTTTTTGCTATATCAAGAATAGAAATCGAAATATCAGTAGCTATTATTTCGAAATCTGAAAGCTTAATATCCTGAACCTTATTTTTAATCAAATAATTATCTATTAGCATAGCAATCGAATATGGTTCTTGACCGGAAGAACATGCTGCACTCCATATACGAATTTTAGAAACCTTTTCTTTTCTTAATGCCTCTATATAGTTAGGTAATAATACATTTTCAAAAACCTCCCATGGTAGCTTATCACGAAACCATAAAGTTTCATTAGTAGTTATGGCATCTATAACTTTATTTTCATAATGTTTTGTTTTATCTGCAAGAATCTTATAATAAAGATTTTCAAAATTAGACATTTTTAATTCTTTTATAAGCTTTGATAACCTACTTTCTATTAAATATGACTTTTCTTCACCAATTTTTATACCTGTTTGCTTCTCAATATATCCTTGCATTAATAGAAACTCTTTTTTCTTTATTTTATTCATTACTGTTTTATTCACCCCTATTAAACATAATTTGTTCAATACGATCTGCTATATTTTCTAAATCTACTACTTCATCAGATAAGCCGGCTTCATATACACTCCGTGGCATACCATAAACTACACAGGTTTTTTCACTTTGTGTGATACAGTAACAATCACATCTTTTCTTTAGTTCAGCTACCCCGTCTCTTCCATCATTGCCCATACCTGTTAAGATAACGGCTAAGACTTTTTTATTTTCATATGCATTAGCAATTGAATTAAATAAAACATCGGCTGCAGGTCGAACACCATGTACATGTGGTGAATCCTTAAGTCTAATTATCTTTTCATCAAAATGTCCCTTTTTATATACAACCATATGCCTACCACCGGGAGATAT
>CAZRSG010000111.1:0-3498 GCA_964602705.1 uncultured Oscillospiraceae bacterium | reverse complement strand
AACCATATCAAATGATGCAAGGGGAATAAAAAAAGAGATATCAATGATTGAGATGGCGAAGATTGGGCAGAGGGCAGAAAATAATTATGTAGGTGTAAATTGTGGTATAATGGATCAGTTTGCCTCAGCAATGGGTAAAAAAAATCATGCAATTTATTTAAACACTAAAGATTTAACTTATAAATTAGTGCCTATAAATCTTAAAGATTACAAATTAGTAATCTCAAATACTAATAAAAAAAGAAGCTTATCAACATCAAAATATAATGAAAGACGGCAAGAATGTGAGGTAGGCTTTAATATACTTAAAAGTGCAATGCCAGATACATCTTGCTTAGGGCAAGTAACATATGAACAATTTAATAAGTATAAGGACATCATTAAAGATACTGTAATTAAAAAAAGATTAGAACATGTAGTTACAGAAAATGATCGGGTGCGAAAAGCTGTAAGGACTTTAAATAATGATGATATGATAGGTTTTGGTCAATTAATGAATAAATCTCACGATTCTTTAAGGTATTTATATGAAGTAACAGGGATAGAATTAGATACATTAGTAGAAGAAGCATTAAAAGTTGAAGGTGTCATAGGTTCACGGATGACAGGAGCAGGCTTTGGTGGTTGTACTGTAAGTATAGTAAAAGAAAATAAGATAGATAAATTTATAGAACAAGTTGCTACAGAATATTTTAAAAAAATAGGCTTAAAACCTTCTTTTTACATTTCAGAAATCGGAGACGGAGGAAAAGAGGTAAAATAAAGAAAATATGCACTCTCTTTATATTTATTAGCATATATTAAACTATAAGATATAAATAATAATTTAAAGATATTTATAAGGAGAGTGGTAATATTGCTTATACACGTAGTTAAATCAGGAGAAAGTTTATATACAATCGGACAATTGTATGGCGTACCATATATGCAAATTGCTAAGGATAACGACTTGCCTGATCCCAATCATTTAGTAATAGGTCAAACTTTAGTAATTTTAGGTGGAAGAATACGGCACACTGTAATACCGGGACAATCTTTATACATTATAGCAGGTATATATGGAATAAGTGTACAGGATATTATAAATGCTAATCCACAAATTATTAATCCTGCACTTATTCATCCCGGTCAAATCATTACTATTCCAATATTAACAAAAAAACTGGGAACCATTGAAGTCAATGGCTATTCATTTCCCCATATAAACATGGAAACATTAAGAAAAACCTTACCCCACTTAACATACTTAAGTATATTCAGCCATGAGGTAAGACCTGATGGTAGTTTAAGTGTAATAAACGATATGCCATTAATAGAACTTGCCAGTCGGGCAAATGTAGCCCCTTTATTAGTCATTACAAATATAAAAGAAGGGGGCAGTTTTAATAGTGATTTAGCACATACTATTCTAACAGATAATCAAGTACAAGAAAGATTAATAAACAATATTATTAGAATGTTAGAAGAAAAGAATTATTATGGTTTAGATATAGATTTTGAATATGTTTATCCATCAGACAGAGAGAATTATAATAATTTTCTTAGAAAAGTTGTAAATAGGTTAAAGCCACTTGGTTACTCGGTAACAACAGCAATAGCTCCCAAAATTTCAGCAGATCAACCGGGTCTCTTATATGAAGGTCATGATTATGTGGCTCATGGGGAAATTGTAGATCATATAATAATTATGACCTATGAATGGGGTTATACTTACGGACCACCAATGGCAGTATCACCATTAAATCAAGTAAAAAGAGTATTAGACTATGCAGTAACAGTAATTCCAAGAGAAAAGATATTCATGGGAATACCAAACTATGGTTATGATTGGACCCTGCCATATGTTAGTGGTACCGCTGCAAGATCCTTATCTAATGTTGCAGCAGTAGACCTTGCCCGAGACGTAGGTGCTAACATACAATTTGACACAAAAGCACAATCACCTTTTTTCAATTACTATGATTCATCCGGAAATCAACATGTCGTATGGTTTGAGGATGCCCGTAGTATTGATGCAAAGTTACGCTTGGTTAATCAATATAGGCTTGGTGGTATAAGCTATTGGACTATAGGAGTATATTTTCCGCAAAATTGGTTGGTCTTAAGCTCACTATATAATATTAGAAAAGTAATTTAAAGAAGTAGAAATTATTGATGTAAGGGCTATATGCTTGTTGTAAAGTAAAATATGATAGGTTATAATTAGAATGAAAATTAAATAAAAAAACTAACAGGAAGAAGTGATACAATGGCAAATATAGAACTAATCGCCCCCACACTATTTGGCATGGAGGCCCTTACAGCAAGGGAAGTTAGAAGCTTAGGCTATAAAGTAATATCAGTAGAAGATGGAAAAGTTACATTTATGGGGGATGAATTAGCAATTTGCAGAACAAACTTATGGTTAAGGACGGCAGAACGTATTTTGGTTAAAATAGGTGAATTTGAAGCCTTAACATATGATCAGTTATTTGAAAATACTAAAGCACTTCCTTGGCAAGACTGGTTACCAAAAGATGCGAGTTTTCCGGTAAAAGGTTACTCATTAAAATCGCAACTTTACAGTGTCCCTGACTGCCAATCAATAATAAAAAAAGCTATAGTAGATAAAATGAAAACTAAATATAAACAGGAATGGTTTGAAGAAAAAGGCAACCTTTATCAAGTACAATTTGCATTATTTAAAAATAAAGCAACCCTTATGTTAGATACAAGTGGTGCAGGTCTGCATAAAAGAGGCTATAGAAAAAATTCAACAAGGGCACCACTTAGGGAAAGCTTAGCAGCTGCAATGATAATGTTAAGTGTTTGGAATTACGATAAAGAACTTATAGATCCCTTTTGTGGGGCAGGTACTATTCCGATTGAGGCAGCATTAATAGGTGGCAATATAGCACCGGGAATAGAAAGGGAATTTTCAGCCGAATTGTGGGAAGTTATTCCCAAATCCCTGTGGTGGGCTGCAAGAAAAGAGGCACATGAAAAGATTCGTAAAAATATAAAACTTACTATATCAGGTTCAGATATTAGTTCGGAAGCTATTAACATTGCTAAGGAAAATGCTACAATAGCAGGTGTAGATGAATATATAGACTTTAAATCTAAACCTATGATAGATATATACTCGAATAGCAAATATGGGTGTATTATCTCTAATCCACCCTATGGTGAACGGTTAGGAGATAAAAAAGAAGCAGAAAAAATATACAGACAGATGGGAGAAAAATTTAAAGAATTTGACACATGGTCTCATTATATACTTACATCCCATGAAGAATTTGAAAAACATTTTGGTAAAAAGACCAATAAAAAAAGAAAATTATATAATGGGATGATTAAATGTGATTTGCATCAATTCTTTGGACCAAAACCTAAAAAATTAAAATAAAAAACAAGCTACCTTTCAAGGGTTAGCCTGTTTTATTTGGTACACCATCGGGGATTCGAACCCCGGACGCCCTGATTAAGAGTCAGGTGCTCTACCAACTGAGCTAATGG
>CAZRSG010000110.1:0-3500 GCA_964602705.1 uncultured Oscillospiraceae bacterium | reverse complement strand
CAAAATTGTTATTTTAATATGATCGCTATATCTCACATGCTTATATTTTTTAGCTTACAATAATTATTTTCTTGACTTATTAATAAAATTAGGCAATACTATAAATAATATAAGATAACTTGTAGTAGGTTGGAGGTTAAGAAATGGGAAACCCTATAGTTGCAATTGTTGGTAGGCCTAATATAGGTAAATCTACTTTATTTAATAAAATTGTTGGAGAAAGAATATCTATAGTAGAAGGAACACCCGGCATTACAAGAGATAGAATTTATGCACAAACAGAATGGGCAGGTAAAAATTTTACAATTATAGATACTGGTGGTATAGAGGAAGATCCGAAAGATGAAATTTTAATACAGATGCGAACACAAGCAGAAATGGCAATAGAATCAGCAGATGTTATAATTTTTATGGTAGATGTTAAAAGTGGAGTTACAGCAGATGATAAGAACGTTGCAGATATACTATTAAAATCAGGAAAACCTATTATATTAGCATGCAACAAAGTTGATAATATTGGTCAACCACCATTAGATTTTTACGAATTTTATAATTTAGGTTTAGGAAAACCGATAGCGATCTCATCTATTCATGGTTTAGCTATCGGTGATTTATTGGATGAAGTTATAAATCAATTTCCGGAAAAGTTAAATGATGATTTAAGTGATGATTTAATTAAAGTGGCTGTTATTGGTAGACCAAATGTGGGAAAATCATCTTTGGTTAATAAAATATTAGGAGAACAACGTACAATAGTAAGTGATGTACCGGGAACTACGAGGGATGCTGTAGATACATATTTCGAACATTATGATGATAAGTATATATTTATAGATACTGCAGGAATAAGACGAAAAAGTAAAATTTATGAGGATGTTGAAAGATATAGTGTAATCCGAGCATTAGCTGCAATTGAAAGGGCTGATGTATGCTTAATAATGATAGATGCTATTGAAGGCATAACGGAGCAAGATACTAAAATTGCGGGTTTATCACATGAAAGTGGGAAAGCTTCTATTATAGTTATTAATAAATGGGATCTTATTGAAAAAGATAATAATACGGTAAAGATATTTAAACAAGATATATGCAATAAGTTAGGTTTTATGGCTTATGCTCCTATATTATTTATTTCTGCTAAAACAGGTCAACGGGTAGAAAGATTATTTAATTTAATTAAATATGTCTCTAATCAACATGCTATGAGAATAGCAACGGGAGTTTTAAATAGCATATTAAGTGAAGCTGTTATTAGGGTTCAACCACCTTCGGACAAGGGTAGGAGGTTAAAGATTCTTTACATTACACAAGCATCAGTAAAACCACCAACATTTATTATCTTTGTAAATAGTAAAAAACTTATGCACTTTTCATATCAAAGATATATTGAAAATCAGATAAGAAGCGTTTTTAAATTAGAAGGAACACCGGTTAGATTTATTATAAGAGAAAGGGATAAATAAGATGAGTGAAGGGATAAAAGTAATTATTGTTATAATAGAATCGTACCTATTAGGAAGTATCAATAGCTCTATATTAGTTGGTAAGTTAATGGCAAATATAGATATAAGAGAACACGGGAGCGGGAATGCCGGAGCAACAAACACATTACGTACATTAGGAAAAACTGCGGCTTTTTTTGTTCTGATAGGTGATATATTAAAAGGTATTTTGAGTGTTATAATTGGTAATCTGTTATTTGGATATACCGGTACCCTAATTGCAGGTTTAATATGCGTTATCGGGCATAATTTCCCTGTATATTTTAATTTCAAGGGTGGTAAAGGAATTCTTACATCTGCTGCGGTAATATTTATGATAGATTGGAAAGTTGCAATTATTGTTTTAGTATTAGCTATACTTATTATGGCAATAACACGTTATGTATCATTAGGTTCTATAGTTGCTGCTATATCCTACTTTATTATAATACTAATATATAATTTAAAATCCATACAATATGTTTTGTTTGCCTTTTGCATAGCCGCACTTGCAGTATATCGGCATAAATCAAATATAAAGCGACTTATAAAAGGCACAGAAGCTAAATTAAAATTTTGAAAAAGATTAATACGAAAGAAGGCTAATAAGAATGGTAGCAAAAAAGATAGCAGTAATTGGTTCCGGTAGCTGGGGAACTGCCATAGCTATTATGTTAGCAAAAAATAAACACAAGGTTAAACTTTGGTCATGGCAGAAGAAAGAATCGGAAGAATTAGCTAAAAACAAAGAAAACAAACTCTTTCTTCCCGGAATAATAATTCCAAATGAGATAAGTTTCTTTTATAACATAGAAAAATGTATAAAGGATACTGATTTAGTTGTCATGGCTGTGCCATCTCATGCCGAAAGGGAAATAGCAAAAAGACTAAATCCCATTATTGAGGAAGGGAAAATAATAGTAAACCTTTCAAAGGGTTTAGAAGATGGATCATTATTAAGACTATCACAAGTAATACAAGAGGAAATTCCACAGGCACTAATTGCTGTAATGTCCGGACCTAGTCATGCTGAAGAGGTTGCAAGAGATGTACCAACAACGAATGTAGTAGCATCAAACAATAAAGAAGCTGTTAAGTTTATACAAGATGTATTTATGAATATTAACTTTCGGGTCTATACAAGTTTTGATGTTATAGGTGTGGAACTTGGGGGGGCACTTAAAAATGTTATAGCACTATGTGCCGGTATATGTGATGGTTTAAAATTTGGAGATAATACAAAAGCAGCTTTAATGACCCGTGGAATTGCGGAAATGGCTCGGTTAGGTTTAACCTTAGGAGCGAAGATAGAAACTTTTGCCGGATTATCGGGTATTGGAGATTTAATTGTAACATGTACAAGTATGCATAGTAGAAACAGAAGGGCTGGCATACTTATTGGACAAGGAAGAAACCTACAAGAAACCTTAGAAGAAGTACATATGGTAGTAGAGGGAGTAAATACAACAAAGGCAGCTTATCAATTGGCAAATAAGCACTCTGTAGAAATGCCGATTGTAAATGAGGCTTATAATGTTCTTTTTAAAAATAAAGATCCTAAAGAAGCTGTTATGGATTTGATGATGAGAGATAAAAAACATGAGATGGAAATCTTATAAATATAAATTTAAAATCTAATTTCTAAAAATTCCTTTTGTAGATGCATGTTTAATAAAACAAAAAACTTGTAATATATATTATTATTTAGTAATAAAAATAATTAGAATACAATATATATATATTAAATAGACATGCATTATTAATTAAATGTAAGCATTTACAAAAGGGGGAATAGAAATGAGTGATTACAATATATATCAGGATATAGCTGAAAGAACTGATGGAGATATATATATAGGAGTAGTGGGACCGGTTAGGACCGGAAAATCAACCTTTATAAAAAAGTTTATGGACCTTTTAGTTATTCCTAATATAGAAAATAACTACAAAAAGGAACGGGCCCGTGATGAATTGCCACAAAGTGCTGCCGGACGTACAATAATGACAACCGAACCTAAA
>CAZRSG010000109.1:0-3601 GCA_964602705.1 uncultured Oscillospiraceae bacterium | reverse complement strand
AAGAGTTCATGCTGCCATGAAGGACGGTCAAGCTTATTGTCATTGGACATTTTTAAATACATACGTATCATATCACCATTTTTACGATTATAAAAATTAAAGGCCTGTTTGCCTAAAGACTTATATAAAAGATTACCCTTACCAAGGCTACAACTTAAAAGAGCCTGTATTGCATCAACACCACAGGCATTGTTTTCTGTAATACAGACTAAATCCTCATCATCAGAAAGGCTGATACCCATGATTTCAATAACGGCTTCACAAGCCTTTACACCGATAGCTAAACCGGGACACTCATGCCCATGAAAAGCCACAGCCTTTTCCCATAATTCCTTGTTCAAAATATCACTCCTCATATGAAATAAATCAAGAAAATAAAAAATACCACTAAGCTATATGTGGTACAGGGGTACCATACTATACCTTCTTGGTATATATTGTTAGATTGCTATATTAAATAAAGCAAGGCAGGTTATTGCTAAGATTTATATCTTCATGATATAGTTAATTATAGTAGCCCCTCACTTATGTTAATATTATAAACATTCATATCTTACCTTGTCAAGGATAACAAGATATAATGTAAATATAAACAACTACTTTTCTAAAATACCTACAACCATTCTAACAAGAAACTCCTTAAAGATTGGGACCAGGGCAAGAGTCCTTAAAAAGTTTCGTAAGGGGACTTCATTATAATATAATAATTTAAAATTTGTTTGTGGTATTATAGTATTAAATCTTTTAATTGTCATCTTATTAATATAAGAAAAATATTCTTTCCCATCATTCCCTTGACTGATTCTAAACTTAATACGTTGTTTACCATCCGGCAAAAGTTGAGCTAAATCTTTATAAACCTCTATAAGGGTATCATCATCAAAAAGCAAATGGACCCACGGAATAGATATAAGGTCACTTAAATGTGCACCAAAAGGATGATGATATGGGGGAAAGTTTACATAAAGTCTACCACCGGGTCTTAAAACCCGGTAGCATTCATTTAAGACTTCTAATGGCATATCAACATGTTCCATAGCATCATTCATAATTATAGTATCAAAAAAGTTATTTTCAAAATCCAGGTTAGCTGCATCCCCCAATACGAATTGAAACTTATCATTTAAAGCCTTTTGCTTGGCAAGGTTATTAGCTTCATCCTTGTAACCTTCAACGGGATCTATACCATATATCTTTTTAACATTTTTTGAAGCATAATAAAGAGTTTTCCCGGCAGCACCACAACCAACATCTAAAACTACTTTATTTTCGAACATATTTTCAGGACTAACCTTATCAAGATAAAATTTAATCGTATCTTCCCCTTTTTCAAATTGCCACTCTGCATAACTTTTAATACCATCATTTTGGAGATTAAAAGGATGAACAGGTAGCGGGAAAAGCTTATTCAATTGTTTGCATAACTTTATTTTATAAGTCATAATTAAAATCAAACTCCTAAACTATATATAAGTATACATATTGTAACATAAATATATAAGACTTCAAACAAAAAAAATCGACAAAACCATTATATTGTTTTATAATAAGAATAATATAAAAGCATAAAATATCTATAAGTGCTTAAAGAATTAGGGGAGAAATATGTGAAAATACTATTAACTACATTAAATGCAAGATATATTCATACATCTTTATCTTTATTATATTTAGAAAAGTTTTGTAGTAAATACAATAAAGATAACAATATAGATATAATGGTTAAGGAATATACAATAAATGATAATTTACTTTCTATAGCAGCTGATATATATGAAACAGAAGCAAAGATTATAGCTTTTTCATCCTATATATGGAACATAGAAATGACCCTATTGCTTGCAGATATTATAAAAAAAATAAGACCGCAATCAACTATTATTTTTGGGGGACCCGAAGTTTCTTATGATCCTAATAAAATACTAACAAAATATAGCTTTATTGATTATGTAATTATGGGTGAAGGTGAGCAAACATTAAGTCACTTGATAAGAAAATTATGCAAGCCAAAAGACGAAAGATACACCAATATAAGCCAAGTAAAAGGTATTGCCTATAGGGATATTGAAGATAATATTATTATTAATAAACCAAGGCGACTTATAGAAAACCTTGACACCATTCCATCACCATATAATAGTGATGATATTAAAAGGTTAGAAGGAAAGATTTTATACTATGAAACATCAAGAGGGTGTCCTTTTGACTGTACTTATTGTCTTTCATCTACCATAAAAGGTGTCCGCTATTTTTCTTATGATAGAATAAAGTCAGACTTATTATTTTTAATTAATAATAAAATAAAATTAATAAAATTTGTTGATAGAACTTTTAACTGTGATAAAAAAAGAGCCAAAGAATTATTTGAATTTCTATATAAAAACAGACAAGAGACATCATTTCATTTTGAAATTGCAGGACATCTTTTGGACGATGATACTATAAACTTTCTAAAAGACATAGAAAAAGATGTTTTTCAATTTGAAATAGGAGTTCAATCTACTAATTGTGAGACTATAAATGCAATAAATAGAAAAACTGACTTTGGAAAATTATCAAGAAATGTTAGAAAATTAAGAAAAGCTGATAATATCCATCTTCATTTGGATCTTATTGCAGGGTTACCTTATGAAAGTTATCAATTATTTGAAAAATCATTTAACGATGTATATAAACTGGCACCCCATATGCTACAATTAGGATTTTTAAAACTCCTTAAAGGTTCAAGGATTAGGAAGGAGGAGGAAAAATACAAATATAAATATATCTCCCAACCACCATATGAGGTACTATCCAATGATCTTATGACTTATGACGAGATGCTAAAGTTAAAAAGCATAGAAAATGTATTGGATAAATATTATAATTCCGGTACATTTAATAAATCTTTACACTATATTATACAAAACTTTTATATAGAATCTCCCTTTAAATTTTATGAAGAGATTGGGCAGTATTTTAAGAATAATAAGCTTGACAAGGTATCACATAGTCGAAGAACTTTATATGACATACTATATAAGTTTTATAATAGTAAATTTAAAATCGGTAAAGATACTTTTTCACAGTATTTAAAATTTGATCTATTAAAGAACAATAGGGGTGCTAAAATGTTTAGCTGGGGTGAGAGAGAATACAATAAAGACTTTAAGAATATATGTTATGGATTTTTAAAAGATGTTAAAAATATAAAGCAATATCTACCGCAATATACAGAAGAACCGGTTAGAGAAATTGTTAAAAAGGTAGACTTTCATATTTTTAATTTTAACGTATTAGAAGATGATTTATTAAAAAGACAAGAAAAAAAAGAAAATATTATTTTATTTGACTATGGTACAAAAATAGCTGTAAACGTCACAAATAAAATTTAAAAATATAAAAGATATAGAATTTAAGATTTAAATTATAGGGGGAATTATAATGGGAAAGTATGAAAGTTTTATAGAAAATTATATTACTGAATTAAAAGGAAAGATAGGTGACAGCAAAGTTTTATGTGGATTATCAGGTGGTGTAGACTCTTCGGTAGCAGCTGTACTTGTACATAAGGCAATTGGAAAGCAGCTAATATGTATTTTTGTAGACCATGGATTACTCA
>CAZRSG010000108.1:0-3676 GCA_964602705.1 uncultured Oscillospiraceae bacterium | reverse complement strand
TAATTTTTGAATTTGCCTGTTGCAAAGCCAAACTATTTGGTACTGCACCAGGCTTCTTTTTCAAAGTATTTAGATAATGGTTAATATCTAATGACCATTTACCAAAACCTAATACCTTAGTATGATTAGCTATCTGTTTATCTTCATGAAAAATGATAATTTTATTTGTATATACTTTAGCTAATACAATCTTATCAACATAGTTGTCTGGGACAGAGTAAAAGCAGCTATCAATATTAACAGTAGAATATTTATTTACTCTATAATTTCGTGCAATAGAGCAATCAAAAGGTGGTAGTTCAGGCATAAGATATTCTCTTTCTTGTTCTAACATATCAAAGGCAGTTTTGTTTTCTAATGCTTTTTGTCTATTATTATTTAATTTATCACATATTTCTTTCAGGTATTCATTAGCCTCTTCGATGCTTGAAAATTCTAATCTCTTAGCAAATGCTTTACGTCTAAGATATTCCACTGTTCGTTCGACGCGTCCTTTCTCATTACCAGAATATGCGTTACAAAAACGGTATTGATAACCATAGTACATTGACATTTTCAATAGAGCTTCCGTAGGTTCTTTTTCATGACGCCCAACAAACTTTTTCACTGCAGTTTTCATATTGTCATATACTATTGTCCTATGATTTCCTTTAATATTTGTAAAAAATTCAACATGGGATTCCATAAAGCTTTCTGTTTTTTCATTTACATATAAATGTCCAAAACGATGATTTCCATGTGCTGTACAAAATGCAGCCATATGAAGCTTTACCCATTTCTCATTTATATATAATTTTACAATGCCCCAATCAAATTCACATAGATCTCCTGGCTTATATTCACTCCTAATAAATGCTTCTTTACTTTCATTTAATATCCTTGTAATAACTTGGCATACTGTGGTATACCCAATATCAAACCCTTCCTCAATAAGTTCTTCATATATATCTATTTTCTTTCTTACTTGCTTGTGTAAACCACTTGATGTTCTTTTAATATTCTCATCAAGATAAAACTGTATTCGATTTAGCATCTCCTCAGTTACTTTTCTCTTTTTTCTTTTTGAAGTATCATATTTAGGTTTTTCTACTATAGAATTGATAATCTCTTCAGTATTACATGTCCCTCCCTCAATTAAACTTTTACGTTTTTCTTCATATTCGTTAATATACTTACTAACTGTTTTTCTATCCTTTCCTGTTATTCTTGAAATTTCTCTTTTTGACTTTCCATCACGAATATGCATAAGAATTATTTCTTGTTTATCTTTCAATATAATCACCCGTTATTCCCCCTCATGAATTTATTTCATGAGGTATATTATACTTCTTAAGTGGGGGACTTTTCAACTGAAACCCTGGGGTACTTTTAGTCTATCATAAACACTCGTAGCCTTCAAAAGTTTTTTAGAACGGTTTTTACTTGCCCACTTCTCAATTTTTTTAAATGTAACAGCCAAGTTATAACTCCCCTCCTTGTACAATAAGTTTAAGTTAGCAAAAACAATCATCTTAGACTTAACCTATACAATTAGAAACTCCACAAGCTTTTGTATTTATATAAAAATACTCTTAATATATCTATTCAACAAAAAATAAAAAAGTCCTTCTTAATTTACCACTTTTTATTAGGCTTGAAGGTATTTTATCAATTAAATACCTACCTATAGCGTACTCTCCTCAAAAATCAAGATACAAAAATTAGATGTTACCTACATTTTATACCTTTTTTAGAAGGAGTTGAAGAAAAAATGCCGAATAATATATAAAGAGACTCTATCTTATATTATAAAAATGATAAATGCCATAACAAAGTAAGTTTAAAATTATAATGCCTTTTAAAAAACTTACATATTATTGTTATAGCATTTACATTTGTACAAGATATATCTTCAATCCACACTATTATAGTGACAAATACATTTTATCATAAAATATAAGAAAATAAAAGTTTTTATGCTTGACAAATGATTACAAATATTATATTTGTACTTATACAATATATAGAACATATACTTAAAAGGGGGTATTTACTTGAATAAGTATAAAGAACTTTTAGCACATTATAATGAAGAAGATGGTAAAGTAAAAAAACAATTATTAATAGATCATTTATTCGAAGTATCAAGGCTTTCTAAATCTATAGGAAAAACGGTGGACTTGGAAAACACTAGTGAACTTATCGGGTTACTGCACGATGTCGGAAAGGCTGAAGGCAGCTTTCAGCAATATTTAAAAGGTGAATATAGGGGTAACGTTAATCATTCCTCAGCAGGTGCAAAGATTTTAATCCATATCTGCAATTTCATAATAAATAAATATAATATAAAAGATATAAAGATTAAAATGTTGAATCTATATGTGGAAATCCTACAATATGCAATTTTATCGCATCATGGACTTTACGATTTGATTGATAAGAACTTAGAATATCACACACAAATAAGGTTAGATTATGATAAAAATACCATGTATGATTTTAATGGTAATATGATGAAATTCTTTAATTTTTTAAATCAAAAATATAAAGACTTAAATAAAAAATCCATATACACCCTCTTTTATGATGGATTTATCGAGTTTACTAAAATATATAAAAGGTTAAGAAAGATGGCATCTATGTATACTGAAATTAAAAATAAAAAAAAGGCATTAAACTTTTATTACGGGACATTAGTAAGGCTATTACTATCTATTTTAAAAGAAGCTGATATTTATGATTCATCAAATTATTACTCAAAAGAAAAAAATAAGATTTATTCTAAACTTGAACTAAAGGCTATATGGGAGCAGATGTCATCTTTTATAAATGACCTATATGATAAATTTGACAAGGATCCAGATAAAAGCAAATTAGATATTATAAGGACAAAATTAGCTGAACAAATATATGAATTTTCAAAAAAGTATTCAAGAGGTGCATATAAATTAAATATGCCTGTTGGTGCCGGAAAGACTTATGCTGCTCTTAGATATTGCGTAGCTAATGCAAAAGAATTTAATAAATCAAAAGTTTTTTATTGTACAGCTTTTTTATCTGTACTTGAACAAAATGCATATTCTATAAAAGATGTATTAGGTGACAAATATGTATTAGAACATCATAGTAATGTTGTTGAAGACTTTCAAGGAGATGAAAGTAAAGATGATATGAATAGTTATCAAGTTTATGAATACCTTAAGGAAAGTTGGGAATCACCAATTGTATTAACTACAACAGTCCAACTTTTTAATACAATGTTTAAAGGTAGATCATCTAATATAAGAAGATTTTCCAAACTTATTGATTCAGTAATAGTAATTGATGAAATACAAAGCCTACCAACTAAGGTTATATATAACTTTAATTTAATGATGAACTTCTTAACAAATATTATGAACTGTACTATTATTCATTGTACAGCAACTCAGCCTAACTATGATAATAAAGACGCCCTTGAATACCCTTGTTTTTATGGTAAGAACCCATTAGAAACTAACCTGATAAAATCAATTCAAAATCCAGAAGTATTTTACAGGGTGGATTATTATAGTTTACTGGGAGATTGCTTAAATAAAGTTTTTAAAACTGATGAACTAATAAATCATATAAAAAAAGAACTAAAAAATGAGAACAGTGCCTTATGTATTTGTCAAGTGAAAAATCCCCCAAATTATATTTGAAAAGTCCCCCACCT
>CAZRSG010000107.1:0-3838 GCA_964602705.1 uncultured Oscillospiraceae bacterium | reverse complement strand
ATGCTTATAAATAAGGATGCTTCAAGGTTATTTGCAAATGTTGTTCTTTCTGTTAAGCCAACATATTTATCATCGTATCGTGTCATATATGCCTTAATTCCAGATTCTTTTAATAATTCATAAAATCTTAATGATATGTCTAAGTTAATATCTTTTTCTAATAATTCTTTACCGTATGTTGCCCCGGGATCATTACCTCCATGCCCAGGATCTATTACTACTACCTTGTTTAAAATTTCTACCGGCCATTTAAAATCATTTTCATTATTATCATTATTATCATTATTATCATTGTTATTATCATTGTTATTGTCAGGTGATACCGAATAATAAATTATAAGCTCTTTTTCGTCAGGTCCTAATTGTATATCATGTTCTTGCCATTTATCCATGTCTATAACGATACGTGTAATATTAGGTTCTATATCAAACTGAGAAAATCGTATTTGCAGAATATTACCGGTGTTTGTATAGACAGGTAAGGGTTTGGTAGGTAAGTCCAATATTGAGTTTTCTATATTTATTGCTGTTCTATCAGGGTCAGTTAATTTTAATATTGTATACTTTTCAATTTCTTTGTCTGCATTTATTACTATTTTTAAATTTTCTCCTTGTAAGCTATAATATATTTTTTGAATATAGATATCCTTTTTTTCTTGTTTTTTGCCTTCTTCTAACTTATCTTTAATATATGTTATTGATACTAAACGTTGGGGACCATCCCAATCTACGTCCATACCAAGGGTTTCGGCTACAAAGCGTACAGGTATCATAGTTCTTGAGTTTATATTTTTTGCTGGCAGAGACATTGTTTTACTTTGTCCATTAACTATAGCAATATCATTATTTATAATTAATTCTATATCAATTCCTTTTAATGAAATTCCAACTAAAGATTTTTTTTCGTCCCAAGTAATATTTGCACCAAGGTTGCCAAATACAGCCCTTGCCGGTATTAATGTATAATCTTGCATTATAACCGGTGGTACATCAAAATCTACTTTTTCACCGTTTACTTGAAGATATGTGGGTGGAACATTATAGTCATGCCATTGCCCATCATAAAAGTATCTTGTTAGTTCTGTTGTGTTTACATTAGATGATATATTGTTTTGTGCATAAATGGTCATAGTTAATAGCATAAGAATAATAGGTAATATTAATAATAATTTAGATAGACTTTTCATATCATCAGACCCCATATTTTTATCTTTTGTTTTTTTATATATTTATTATATCATATTTCGACATGAATTTTCTTTTTTCCTTTAAAAAATTTATATCGTAAAAATATTGTAATATACTTGTAACAATGGGGTCATTGTTTATAGTTTAATTTTTTTTGCTATTGTTTTTCCTATCCTCCCCCATTCTTTTATTATCTTTTCTAAATTCATATTTATAGTCCAAAATTCTACCTTATTTTTAGTATATAGTTGACTTGTACCTAAAACAGTTTCGTTAAGCTTAAAGGTTACTTCACCCACTAAAGTGTTTTCTTTAATCGGTGCTTCTAATTTGTCTGGAATATTATATTCTCTTTTTATATTAATTAATTCATCATCATTTATATGTGCATTTATCTGCCCCTTATTTATGAGCTGGACTTTATCTTCAACTCCTTTTAATACTTCTATATTTAAAATATGTTGATTTTCTTCTAAGACTGTAATAAGTGGATACTTGTCGAAAACAAAATCTAATATCTGCCTACTATCATTAGAGCGATTGTTCCTTGAACTCGCCCCTAATATAACACTTACTACCTGCCAATCGTTTCGTGTTGCTGATGTTACTAAACATCTTCCTGCAGGTCCGGTATATCCTGTTTTTACACCGTCTGCATTAGGATAAGAATCTAACATCTCATTAGTATTATAATATTGTGTTCCTTCTGGTATTCCTTGTCGTGGTATTAACTTTGTTTTACTTTTAACTATGGTTGAAAATGTAGGGTTTTTTAAGCAGTAGCTTGCTATTATTGCAAGATCATATGCAGTGGAGGAATTTTTTCTATCCAATCCATGGGGTGATCCGTATTTGGTATCTTTTGCACCTATTTCAAGTGCTTTTTTATCCATCATTTTAAGAAATTCATCAACATTACCTGCAAGGTGTTCAGCAACAGCTATACCGGCATCATTTCCTGATGGCAACATAAGCCCGTATAATAAATGTTCCATTTTTATTTTTTCTCCTGCCCTAAGATAGGCTTGTGAACCTCCTACATTTGCTGCCTTTTGGCTTATAGTTACAATATCATCTAAGTTTGTATTTTCAATTGCTAATATTGCTGTCATCATTTTTGTTGTGCTTGCCATTTGCCGGTTTGTAAAAGCATTTTTTTCATATAGTATTCTATTATTAATTGTATCAATTGCTACTGCAGCGGGTGATATTATTTGTAGTCTTTTTTTTGCTTCTTCTATTTTTTCATTTGTTGATTGTACAGATACCTCTACAAATTCAAAGTCTAAGTCTTCATTTTCAAAATCAATTTCATAAATATCATATTCGCCATAAATCTTCTCGTTGGCAATACCTATATTTCTTATCTGTGGCATAAATAAAAATATTAATATTATCACACATATATTAATTATATTTTTATACAAGTTAACCCTCTCCCTTATCTCATTAAAAATATTATTCCAAATATAATAAATAAAGTTCCTATTATTCTGCTAATAGTTATTTGTTCGCCTAAAAAAATAGTAGCACCTATAACTGTAATAAGTGGTGATGTTGACATGATAATTGTTACTAAAGATACATCCCCTCCTTTTATTGCCGCATAATATGCTAAGTCTCCTATAAGTGTCGCTAATAGGGCTTCTATAGCTATAAAAATCCATGTGTTTATGGGAATGTTTTTTATTTGTCTTAGTCCACCTAATCCATTAATTATTATACAAATTAATACCATTAGACAAGCAAAAATAGTCCTTACTGCAAGACCTGCTACAGGATCTATCTTTTCTAAACCGAATTTTGCAAATAAAGGTCCTATGCCCCAACATATCATTCCAAATATCGCCCACCAAAATACCAATTTTTTTCTCCAATCTTTTTTTATAAAATTCTTTCTATATTGAAAATTATGTATATGCAAATTCTTTTATTACTGGAAGATTTTATTTGGTCTATTTTTTTTATAATTACAAATAATATTTTTATAAATTTTAATGATTGGTGGAATAACAATGAAAATACGTCTATTTTTATTATTTAGCTTATTTTGTTTTGTCTTATTTTTTTTTAGTATAAATGTTGTCTGCCTTAATGATGTAAATAAAGATACTAATACAGGTAATATACCTACAATATCAGTGGGATTACTTGACTCATATGATCAATCAGAAGAGATTTTAGGAAACAATAGAGCAGATTTAGTGGCCTTTGGTAGAGCTTTACTCAGGAACCCCTACCTTCCACTAAATATGGCATTTGAAAACAATATAGATATTGAATATCCCGAACAATACTACCGTGGCTTCAAAAGATAGTAGGATAATTTGGAGAGATATATTATATATTACTTTACTGCTATCAATGTGACAGGTTTCCTTTTGTTTACTATAGATAAACGAAAGGCTCAAATAAATAGATATAGAATATCCGAATCTTGGTTATTATTTGTTTGCCTCTTTGGAGGATCACTTGGTGGATTATTGGCCATGGGTATTTTTAAGCATAAGACTAAAAAGGCAAAATTTACCATAGGATTAACTATACTCTTATTATTTAATTTCCTTACTTGGTATTATTTAAGTAGCCTCTTTTTGTGATTATTAGAGTATTAAATCAAAGAAGCATTAATCTATTATGATTAATGCTT
>CAZRSG010000106.1:0-3861 GCA_964602705.1 uncultured Oscillospiraceae bacterium | reverse complement strand
TAGGTGGGGGATTTTTCAACTGAAATCGTGGGGTACTTTTAGTGTATCAGAAACACCTTAATTGTCCTTAATACTAAAAGAGCTGTGTATAATGTTTATAATGGAATATTATCGGATGATGAAATAAAAAAGTTAAATTATAAGGTCATATATCTAACTACTAACCTATGCCCACAACATAGATTAGACATAATTAAAGATATGAAAATTAAACTAAAAAAATTAAGAGCAGGATGTAAGCAGGAAAAAATAATTTGCATCAGCACAAAACTTGTTGAAGCAGGTGTTGATATTGATTTTGATTTAGTATATAGATCTATTGCAGGTGTTGATAGTATCATACAGACAGGAGGACGTTGTAATAGGGAAGGAAAAAAGTTCTTGAAAGGTAAGCTTTTTATTTTTAAATATATAGATGAAGATTTAAGAAATCTACCAGAACTCCAAAAGCAAATTAGGGCAACAGAATCAGCTTTAAGGCGGGAAAACTTTAAGGATACGAAAATTGATATAGAAAAGATTTGCCAATATTACTTTAGTAAATTATATCTAAATGAAGATGCGGAAGGAAGAAATTTAGAATACCCATTAGGTAAAGAAATAGATGACACGATCTTGAACTTATTAACAACAAACCCCATTGGTAAAGAAAATTATGAACTCAAACACAAGAAGAAGGCTGAATTTACTTTAAAACAAGGGTTTAAAACTGCTGCAAGAAACTTTAACCTAATTGAAAATGACAATAGTAAAAGTGTAATAGTACATTATGAGAACAGTAGTTTACTTGAGGAATTGGATAGGGCTATAGATGACAATAATTATTATAAGATAAAATTAATTTTAAAGAAGCTGCAACCATATACAATATCTATTATGAAGCCTGCAGAATATGAAAGATATATAAGCAGGATATTAGATGGAGAAATATCAATTTTAAATCAAGAAGCATACGATAAAGATATTGGCCTTTTCAAAGGAGAATTAGAAACATTAGTCTATTAAGACATGGTAATTATTATAGCTAAAAAGCTATGATTAAATTATAGATATTTTATAAAGGGGGGGAGAAATTATGAGTGAATTTAAATCAAATCCATTTTATATGGAGGTTTTTGGAGATTATGCATTGTTTACAGATCCTGTAACAAAAGGAGGGGGTGAAAAGTTTACATACCAAGTGCCTTCATACCAAGCATTAAAAGGGATAGTTGAGGCATGTTATTGGAAACCGACACTTTACTATATTATAGATTCTGTTAAGGTAATAAATCCAATAAAGACTGAAACAAAAGGTATACTTTCACCCATGACAAATGGTGCCAAAGACCTAAACTATTATACATATCTTAAGGATGTTAAATATTTAATTAAATATCATTTTAAATGGAACGACAACCGAATAGATATGGCATATGATAGAAATGAAAAAAAACATGAACAAATGCTACTAAGATCAATGGAAAAAGGGGGACGACGTGATATTTTTCTCGGTACCAGGGAGTGTATGGGATATATTAGAAGGATTAGACGAAAAGATTTTGAAGAAGCAAAAAGTTACTTTGAAAGACAGATTATATCATTTGGACTTATGTTTCATTCTTTTATCTATCCTGATGAAGCACATAATGATGCTACAAAACCCGTTCTTATATCAAATTTTTGTCCAATAGTTATGACTAATGGGGTCATAAACTTTATACATCCAAAAGAATGCAAGATACAGCATACATTAGGAAACTATTCAATTAAACATTTTGACAATAAGAACGTTATTAGTGTTGATGAAGAAGTCGACTTTTATAAAAGGGAGGGGGTGTTCGAGGATGAGCCTAATGGATGCACTTCTACAGACATATAATAATGCGATTACAGAAGGCCTGGTAGATAACTCCAAACTTAGTGTTAAGGGAATAACTTTGCTGCCTATCTACCATTCGAATAAAAGGGCAGCTAATGATGAGGATATATTCGAAATAAGCATTGATAAAAACAGTAGGGCAATAGGTGGAATGTTTTTAAATAAGAAAGATATTGTAATTTTCCCTATAACAGAAGAATCCATTATACGTTCCGGTTCAAAGATAGCACCACATCCTATAAGTGATGAACTTTCATATTTAGCAAAAGAAATTGATATTGATAAAAACAAAGAATATATGAATGAAATTGAAAACCTTTTAAATTATGAACAAACTAATAATTGTGAAAACTTTAGGATTATAGCAAGCTATATTAAAAATGCTACAATACTTGACGACTTTTTAAAATTTCATTTAAAAGGTAGGGAGTACAACCTTGATGATAAATTTAAGTTAAGTTACGAACTTATAGATTCAAGTGGAAAGGGCAGGAAAAAGGTAATTAATTTAAATAAAGTTTTTGTAACCTTTAAACTTGAAAAAGAATATAGCGGCGATATAAGCATAACAAAAGATGTAAACCTTCATAATTTTTATATAAAATATGTAGAAAATAAAAATTCAGAAAAGGAACTAAGCTACTGTGATATTACAGGAAAATTAGATTATTGTATAAAAAGACATAGGGGCATAATTGGGAATGCAAAGCTGATTAGTATCAGTAATCATAGTGAGACATATTATGGAAGATTTAAAGATGGAGGTGATATATGTAATATAAGTTTTGAAGCATCCCAAAAGATACACAATATGCTTAAATACTTGATGGATAACAATAATCATTCAAGATTTATAGGAGAAAATGCTTATGTGATAAATTGGTTATCAAAAGATTTAGCTAAAGAGGGTATTGATTTATCATCAAATATTTCTCTCGAAGAGGAAGACTTTGAAGACTTTGAAGAAGAAACAATGGCTACTTTAGGAAGCGGAACCTCTAAAGAGATTGGTAATTATTTCTTAGGTGAAGACGGGGGTATTAATAAAGAAGAAGATTATTATGTAGCAATTATTGAGAAGATTAGTAATGGCAGGGTTTCTATGAAATACTTTAGGAAACTTCCATCTTGTGAAGCATATGAAAGGGTTATGAATTGGTATAAAAGCACTAATTGGAGATTCTATAAATTTAACAAATCACCATCTCTATATCAAATAGTGAACTTTATTTATGGACAAGAAAACAGTAAAGGATTCCTATCATGTGAAAATAAAAAATTATTTCGCAGTACAATAGAACGGCTAATTCCATGTATTATTGATTCACAAAAGTTACCCAGGGATATTATAAAGACAGCTTTTTATAAGTTATCAAACAAACACTCTTATGGGGTAAGTTGGAATACAGCTCTCAGTATAGGTTGCTCTTTAATTAAAAAGTCTAAAAATGACTATGAAAACTGTATTATAAATCATGATAAAATAAGTGAGGTGAGAAAGTTGCAAGAAAGCAAAAGTTTTAACTATGGAAGGTTAATAGCAACATATGATAAGATAGAAATTGATGCTATTAAAGGTAGGGGATCAGACTCCAACTCTAAAAAGGAGAAAGGCCAGCGACTTACTAATGCAGATAGGTTATGGGGGTCAATGATAAGAAGACCAGATAGGACCAGGTTTATTTTAGAAACGAAAATAAAACCATATATAAATATATTAAAACGAAATTACTATAGTTGGTATGTATTTTATGAAAAATTAATTACTGAAATAACAATAAAATTAATAGAATTAGAAAAAAGTAAACCTGAAGCAAACAATCCTTTAAATGAAGATTTTATTTTGGGTTACTATTATCAAAAGGATTTATTATATCAAAAGAATGACAATGAAAACAAGAAAGAAAAAGAAACGGAAGTTATTAATGAAAAATTAAATGAGGAGGATTAAAAATGGGTATTTTAGATAAGAAAATAGATTTTGTAATGTTTTTTACAGT
>CAZRSG010000105.1:0-3949 GCA_964602705.1 uncultured Oscillospiraceae bacterium | reverse complement strand
TTATTATGATGTGCCAACATTTTAATTATTATGGGCCAATGGCTGCTTATTGTACAGTTTTGGAAGATCCTTTACCGGGGGAGGAATATAATGTGCATCTTGCTGCCCGCTTATTATGTGGCAAAGTAATAGAAGTTGGTCAAGTCTTTTCCCAAAACCAAACTATAGGTCCTTATAATGAAGCTAATGGTTTTCAAAAAGGTCCTACTTATTCCGGCTCACAACTAATTACAACTATTGGCGGTGGAGTTTGTAAGATTGCATCTACCTTATATAATGTAAGTATTCTAAGCAATTTAGAAATTATTGAGAGGCATGCCCACAGTATGCCTGTACCTTATGTTCCATATGGTCAAGATGCTACTGTTGCATATGGTGTAAAAGATTTTAAGTTCAAAAATAATACTTCATTCCCTATATTTATATGGGCTCAAGGAATTGATAATAAATTATTTCTTGCATTCTATGGGAAGGAAAAACCCCCAATAATAGAGTGGGAGCATAAAACTTTAAAAAGTATACCTTCTAATAAAATTTACAAATATAATCCTGAGCTACCTTTAGGTACAGAAAATGTTTTATTAGAAGGTATGGATGGGGGTATTATAAGTTCAATGATTAATATTGAAAAACATGATGGTACGATTATAAGAAAGAATCTCCCTAATAGTTATTATTCACCAATGCAACATTTAATTGAATTTAATAAGTAATATAATTTACTATTATCTTTATAGTGCAATTTTAAAAGCCCCCTAAAATCATATTTTGGAAAAAATATAATTTATGAATATATATCCTTTCCGGATAGTATTATTTTATATAAGAATCTTTTAAGGGGTTTTTTTATGTATTATAAAAATCTTTTCTGTAAGCAAAGGGTTAATAGGAAATCCTTTTTTTTATTTTTACTTAGTTTTGCAGCAATAAGTGCTGGAGATAGTTTTAATTTTATAGTTAGTACCAGTCTATTAATAAGTATAACGGGAAGTGGTTTATCAGCAGGCTTTAATATTATTTGTACACCCGTGTCAAGCATTATTTTTTCTCCCTTTGCCGGAATTATCGGTGATAGGTATAATGAAAAATATTTGCTTATATTTTTAGATTTTTCACGTGCTTTTATTACCTTTTTATTTGCCTTATATACTAATGTTTATATTATTTACCTCCTAATACTAATTAGAACATCTATAGAGGTTATAGCAGTTCCTGCCCGCAAAAAGTTTTTAGCAAATATTTTAAATGCTAATGAGTTGGTAATTGGGAATTCTTTATTAAGTGGCCTTAGCGGTTTAATTTTTATAATATCTCCCATACTTGCTGCCTATATTATCTCGTTATGGAAATATAAAATAGTTTTCTTTATTATTTGTCTTATGTATATGGTATCTGCACTTATAATTGTTTTTATTAGACAAGAAAAAATTATTCGGACTAAGATTTATACTTTTAGAAATCAAAGTTCTTTTAGAAATATCCATACAGATATTTGGGCAAGCCTTGACTATTACAAAAAGAACCTTGCCATTAAAAGGCTAATAAAAACTTCTACAATTATATTTTTATGTATTGCTTCTATTAATGTTTCTTTTTACCCCTTTTCTTTTGATATATTAAAGGTTACAAATGAAGGTTGGGGAATAATGATGTCTATTTTTTATGGCTCTAATTTATTGGCAATGTTTCTTGCCTTATATATTAATAAAAGTTTTAAAAAGATTAGAATGACATTATTAAATGTTATGCTTTTTTTTCTTGCTTTAATATGGTATTCCTATAGTTTAGCAAATACATTTAATACTGTAATTATATTTCAATTTATAGAAGGGGTTTTAATAGGTTTATTTACAATATTTTTTAATACAAAACTACAAGTAATTGTTAGAAAAGATTTTACAGCACGTATTATAGCTTTAAATGATTTTATTAATAATATTGGTAAGCTTATTAGTATTATATTAACATATTTGTTTGTTAAATATTTTAATTCTTTAAACTTAGTTTTTATAATAAATTCTTTTATTATCTTAATTTTCTTATTAATTACAAAAATAGATTCATCTTTTATATAATATTTTAATATGACATTATCATAGAATAAATTGTTTCTACTTACCTATTGACCATTTTAAATATATAGGTTAAAATTATTTTCAAAGGATGTGTTTAATTATGTTACATAAAAATATTAGCTTATGGGATGGATATACTTATAAGATTACTGATGATACTGGCTTTAAGCCTACTTTTGATACCTATATCCTAAGTGGTGATAAGAAAAGACCTGCAATACTAATATGCCCCGGTGGTGCATATC
Source organism: uncultured Oscillospiraceae bacterium (assembly GCA_964602705.1). Lineage (GTDB taxonomy): Bacteria > Bacillota > Clostridia > SK-Y3 > SK-Y3 > CAZRSG01. The sequence goes on along the minus strand of CAZRSG010000105.1, from coordinate 1,629 downwards.
AATATACATCTGATAGGGAGGCTGAAGCAATTGCCTTGCAATTTAATGCTGCAGGTTTTCATGCTTTTGTTCTTAACTATACTGTAGGATCATATGGAAAATTTAAATATAGAACGCATGGATACCGCCAACCCTTATTAGATCTATCACGTGCCATGTGTATTATACGTGATAATGCTGATGCTTGGAACATTAATCCTAATAAAATAGCTGTGTCTGGTTTTTCAGCAGGTGGCCATCTTGCAGCAAGTTTGGGTGTTCATTGGAATAAACCCTATATCAAAAATATTTCGGGAATTACAGAGGGGCTTAATAAACCTAATGCCTTAATTCTTGCATATCCTGTAATTTCATCAGAGGAATTCGCTCATCAGACTTCCTTTAAAATTTTATTTCGTGATGATCAAGTTGATAATAACTTAATGCATGAAATGTCTTTAGAACATCATATTAGTAAAGAAACACCACCTTCTTTTATTTGGCATACAGTTGAGGATTCTACTGTTCCTGTAGAAAATAGTATGATTTTTGCGATGGGCCTTCGTAAATTGAATATTCCTTTTGAGCTTCATATTTATCCTAATGGTCCCCATGGACTTTCTTTGTCTACCGAGGAAACAGCTGCAAATGATTCACAAATAGAACCACATGTAGCTTCATGGATGCCACTTTGTATTGAATGGTTTAAATCTTTATAAGAGATATATAAGGGCAGAATGACTTTATATTCAAATATTAAAAGTTAATATTTGAAATATACTTTTCCATAAATTCATCATTATGAGATAATTCTATGGCTTTTGCAATCTGCCCTATTTTTTCTGATTTTTTAAGGCATTGTTTGCTTTGTAGTATCATTGAAGCACCAATCCCGGCAGAATTACCGATTACTTTTGTTTTTTCTTTAATTTCTTTTGGTATCAAGCCTATTTTTATACAACTTTCTTTATCAAGGTAGTTACCAAATCCACCTGCCATATAAAATTTATTAATAGCTGACGTATCTTTTAATAGGGTGTCTATCCCTGCACGAATTGCTGCCTTTGCAAGTTGTATTGCCCTTACATCAGATAACTTTATATATATACCACTATCGGCAATTTCAAAGTCTTCTTCTATATATCCTGTCTTATCCATCACACCCAAGTCTAACATACAAGCAATTGCATCTATAACCCCACTACCACAAATACCTACTGCTTTTGTATTGCCTATTGTTGTATAATAAACTTGACCCTTATAAATTGAAACCTTATCTATTGCACCTTTTTTTGCCGGCATTCCATATTTAATACCTGCTGCTTCAAATGCAGGTCCGGCTGCTGTGGAGCAAGTGACTAAATCTTTTCCGTCCCAATAAGCCATTTCCCCATTTGTTCCTACATCAAGTAAAAATGAATTTTCCATATCTAAGAGTCCACTTGCAAGTATTCCTACCGTAATATCAGCTCCTATATAACCGGATATACATCTTGGAAGATATATGTTCCCCTTCCATTCTCCAAATAAACTTTTTGGTGTAAATGGGTGCAATGCAATTTGTGATGGGTCTAACCCTGTATAAAGATGTAACATAATAGTATTACCTGTTATTACATATGTTTCTATTTCTTGTCCAAATGCCTCTTT
>CAZRSG010000104.1:0-3959 GCA_964602705.1 uncultured Oscillospiraceae bacterium | reverse complement strand
TGTTTGTAGGGCAGCCAAACTTTTAGAAGATTCTTTTGATATAGAAATTGTTGAAAAACATCATAACCAAAAAATAGATGCACCAAGTGGAACAGCCCTTGCTATTGCAAATGCAATAACATCAACTCTTAATAATACTAAAGAATATGTTTACGATAGACACTCTGTTCGCAAGAAAAGAGGAGTTAATGAAATTGGCATGCATGCAATAAGAGGTGGCACTATAGTTGGTGAACACACGGTAATATTTGCAGGTAATGATGAAATAATAGAATTTAAACATAGGGCAATGTCTAAAGAAATCTTTGCTGTAGGTGCACTCAAGGCAGCTAAATTTATAGTAGATAAAAACCCTTCTATGTATGATATGAAAGATTTAGTTGCAAGCATCTAAAAGATAAAACTAAAAACATTATGCCTGACCCAATAAATGGTTTAGCATAATGTTTTTTTATAATTTATAATCTTCCTTAACTTTAAAATTTAATTTACGATTCAATATTATTTTCAATATCATCATCCATAATTTTATCAGTATCCGTTTTCATCACTATTTTCTCTGCAGCATCCAACATATACTTTTTTATAGCTGACATTGCATAAAAGTTAATTATAAAACCCAATGTACTCAATACTATAAATGGTGTTATTAAAATACCTATCAGATAATAATAATAGAACCCATATGTTAGCAATAATAATACAATAAACATTAGTATATTTTGCGGTAATTTTATTACAGTAAATATAAGTGCATTTTTATAAATTTGCCTTAGGTTTAATTTAAATGTTATCAATATCTGATAAATATAAAAATGCATAATTACAAAAATCATACCAAGGAATAAAATCAGGTATTTTATATAGCCTAACCAAGGAGTCCCGAGTGCTGCCTGTGAATAAAACTGAAAGTTTATAACACCAATAATAATCGCAATTATATCAATAACACTTATTAGGAATGCCTGCCTAAAATTTTTAAATGCATGCTCTTTAAGATCGCTCCATATCCATGCATGTTCTTCACGAGCAAAATTTCTTAATACATAGGTAAAGCCTGCCATTGCCGGTCCTATAGTTATTATAGGAATGCATGATATGAAGAATAAAACATTTAGATTTATTAACTTCCAAAACTTCCTGAAATACAAATCAAAGAATAGGAAAAACCTCTTTTTCGGTGGAGTATCCTTAGGTACTCCCGGACCCGGTTTAGTAAAATCAAAAAAACCAAAAAAACCAGCCATATTTTTAAATATCCCCCTCTATATGTTACCATATTAAGTTGCAAATCTTTTAAAATTAATTATAGTATTAAAATATTTGCACCTATAAAATATCTACTTGTAATTACATTTTATCAATAATTTCATATAATTTCAATGATTAAATATTACAAGTTTTTAAAATACTTTATATATTCATCCCTGGAGGGTTATCTATAAATTAAATCTCCTTCCCTAATTCCATCTTAGAAATAGATACTTCATATGCTGTTTTAGTAATACTTTCCGTTAAACTTACCTTCTTTTGATATTCCCTGCTTTGAATCCGTCCCCATATCTTAATATTTTCTCCAACTTTTAACGAACTTGAATACCTTGCGTTTCTTCCCCATGTAATACAAGGTATATAATCCGACTTATTATAGCTTCTATTAACAGCCATTAATATATCACATATTTCACGACCAAGTGGTGTTGTCCTATATCCCGGCTCCTTACATATATAACCATTCAAATATATATAATTTGGGTTTGTCACCTTTTCATCTTCTGCTACTAATCTTATTTCCCTTGCAAATAAGATTAGTAGTAACTTATTTTCATTATTATAGTTATTATAATTATTATATGACCTAAATTGACCATTAACCTCAATATGATCACCAAGTTGCAAATTTAAATTATCTAATAATCGTTCGGAAATCGTTACAGGTATAAAGTCAACAACATCACTTAATCTTGCCACCTTTAATATAAACTTGTAAAATCCCTCACCATATATTTCATGGCTGAACGATATATCACTATTAACCTTTCCTATTGCCTTAGCCTGGTTATTTTCTATAATCTTATTTTCCATCATGTTATTTTCTATCATCCTAACCTCATCCCCCTTATAAACTTATTCTTATGTTTATAATATTTTTTCGCTCAACTTATATTTATTCAAAGTCTAATGAATTTAGAATGGTATTTTATCTGTCTTTTTATAAAAATAAGGGGACCTTCATAAAAGCCCCTTATTTCTTTCTTTATAATAATATTTCTTCAATATATTTTTTATCTATATCGCATATTAAAGCAATAGTTGCTGCAGGTAAAACAGCATAAATGATGTTATCCCTACGTGAGTTAACCCTTATAGGAAATTCTTGAGGCTCAATGTTTTTCTTAGATATTGTTGATATATTCCGTTGTAAACAGTATATAAAAGTACTTTTATCTGAATTTTGAACAATGCTCGAAGCTGTAATTGTAGCTTTACAATCTAAACCATAAGTAATAACTTGCATTTGACTGCCTATAAGCAATTGTAAAACAACCTTATCATCTGCACTAATAAGTCCCACATCTTCTCTCTTTGCCTTTAAAAAAAGATTTTTTAATTGATTAACTTGACTCCGAAATTTATCATTATAACTATTATCAAAAACATCAGTATATAATAAAATATTAAAATCTATATCCGTATATAAGCCTTGTCTTGCCATATTTGAAAATATCTTTATAACTATTATATCTGTTTTAGTTTTCTCAACCCCATCTATATAGTCTTTAATAAGTGAATTAGAAATTATAAAATTTTGAAAACTACTATCTTTAACCACATTTAATTTCCTTCCTGACCTTTTAAATATTTCTGATAGCATTTCTATAACAATTGTTTCATCATTTGCTTCGGCAATCCCAATAATAATCAATTTTCAAACCCCTATCTCAATATTTTGTACCATTATATTTTACATTTTAATATTATATTATGTATTTATACTTATATTAATCAACCGATATCATTTCTTTAATATTTAAAATTTGTTTGCCGGTATGATCAATATGATAACCCTCCCTGTATATTAACTGTGAAATAGGTACTATTTTATAACCATCTGCTTGTAATATTTCTAAAGTCTTTGGCAAGGCAGCCGGAGTATGTTTTGCAGCATTGTGAAAAAGTACAATAGAACCATCTACCACCCGTTTAGTAACTCTTTCAATAATTGCCTCTACCCCAAGTTCCTTCCAATCAAGACTATCAACATCCCATTGAATTGTAAAATGCCCCATTTCTCTACAAGCCTGAACCACCCTATCATTATAATCTCCATATGGTGGGCGAAATAAAAATGGACGTTTCCCTGTAATAGCCTCAATCTTATCGTCGCACTTCTTAACCTCTTCCTTCATCTTTTCAATAGAAAGTTGGGTCATATGTGGATGTGTATTAGAATGATTCATAACTTCATGACCGGCATCACTTAGAGCCTTAACAGATTCAGGATACTTATCCACCCAGCCACCTACTATAAAAAAGGTAGTTTTTACATTATACTTTTCCAAAATATCTATTAAATCTTGTGTATCTTCATTTCCCCAAGCAGCATCAAATGATATTGATATGGTTTTATCCTGTCTATCCACACTGTATATTGGTAAATCCCTTTTTACAGACATAGAAGTTAATACGCTTTTAGTAGTATCCCAGTTTATAGCTATTAATACACATATGAAAAAAGCTATAAGACCGTATGTTATCAGTTTAGTCCTATTAACAACAAATATTTTCATATTCCCCTTACCCCCTCTTATTTCTAAGTCCTATTATGATTTTATTCCCAAAAGGTTTATTTATGACATAAAAAATAGCAAGATTTTGTACTTGCTATTTTTTATATTATTTGACTTTATTTAAAAATATCCTCTATATTTAAAGTTTGACTATTCATATCATTAACC
>CAZRSG010000103.1:0-4025 GCA_964602705.1 uncultured Oscillospiraceae bacterium | reverse complement strand
CCTCTTCCGTTCTTTTAGGCTCAATATTATCTGCTATCTCACAGTTAAGATATCCATCTTTTATATCAAATATGACTTTAAGCTTTATTACTTCTAAAAGACCTATCAATGCCATCTGGCACATGCTTGAAACAGCAGCACATACTATATCCCGTCCCTGTCTTGCACAACCGGAATGACCGGACATATTATATTTTATTATATTGTTATTTTTGTCTTTATATATTTTTATTATAATCATATTTCTATCTTTAAGCATTAATTTTTTCTATTTGCACTTGTGTGTACGGTTGTCTATGTCCTTGTTTTCGACGATATCCTTTTTTCGCCTTGTATTTAAATACAATAATCTTTTTAGATTTTCCATGTTTTAAAACCTTGGCATCGACATTAATGTCTTCTAATACAGGTGTACCAATACTCATATCACCATCTTTTGATAATGCTAATACTTTTTCAAACTTTATAGTTTCGCCTTGTTCACCATCAAGTTTTTCTATAAATAAAATATCGCCTTCTTTAACTTGATATTGTTTCCCGCCTGTTTCTATAATTGCATACATAATTCTTGCACCTCCTCAATCCCAGTCTCGCTAAATATAGGTAGACTTTATTGTCATTTACCGACCTAATCTATGCGGCTACTGATTAAGTTTAGCATACGAGCCTACCATTGTCAATATTTTATTTTTTTAATAAGCCCGATGTTTTATTAACATCTAATACAAAAATTATACCTTTACCGGGCTCCTCAATTTGCATAGTTTTATTTATATTTGAAATTATATTATCAGTTTTCTCTTTTTCTGTTATTATCATTATTACTTCTTTTTCCGGTTCAATCTTCATTGCAAGAAATCTATTATCTTCATGAATACCTGAACCTCGTGCATTTATTATCGTTGCACCCATAGATCCAGCTAAAGTAGCAGCATCTACAACATCCTCCGCCATGCCCTTCTCTACTACTGTGAAAATAACATCATATGCCATCTTATTCAAGCCTCCTATTTTATCTTTTTTTGTAGGTGTGCAATAGTTTCTCGCACCTAAAACTGTTTTTACAGGTAAAGAAAATGCAATACCATGATTAGGCTTTTCCAAGTTAAATCTTTCGGTTATTCTATAATGTAATTCATCCTCTATTTCTTTCTTTGCTATAATTAATACAATTTCTTTCTTGGATTCATTAAGCCCTAAGACTTCTAAAATATGACTTTTAACTGTTCCTTTACCTAAAAAAATAGTTCCACCCTGCACACCAATCTTCTCCACTTTCCTTAATATTTTGTTTCCCATACCTGCATTTACAACTACACAAAATAAGATTGGTTCCCTGTCAGTTGCATCTATTTCCATTTATATCATACTCCTTTTCTTAGCTTTACGCTTATATACTAAACCTAATGATTGTATAGCTATTAATGGTGTTAAGGCTACCATAGCAATTACACCAAAAGCATCCATTAAAACATTTGCCCCTTCAATAGCCTCTGCCGCACCCTGAGCAAATGCTAAAATAAAAGTGGCAGTCATTGGTCCTGAAGCTACACCTCCTGAGTCAAAAGCTATGCCTACAAATAGTTCAGGGGCATAAAAAGATAATATTATTGCTAATAAATATCCCGGTAAAAGATAGTGCCACAACTTAATCCCCGGTACCAATATTCTTAACATTGCAAGTGCCACAGCAATAGCAACACCTATTGATAGTGCATATAAGATAACTGATTTTTTAATATGCCCACTTGTAACATCTTCAATTTGTTCATTTAAAACATAAACAGCCGGCTCTGCAAAAATAACCGTAAAACCAAGAATAAATCCTATAAGAACAGTAATCCAGCTTCCTTCAAGTGAGGCTACTGCATTGCCTATTGCTCTTCCTGCTTCCATGAAACCTGCGTTAACACCTGTTAGAAAAAGCACAGAACCAATAAATGTATATAGTATTCCTTTTAACTTTTTATTTAATCTTTTAATCGGTAACTTTAAAAATGCAAACTGAAATATAAAAAACATTATTATAATGGGTAGTAGTGCCATTAAAACTTCTGTTAGCACTATAGGGATTTCTTTTATAAACGAATAGATTATATTTTGCTTTTGCATTATATCTAAAATAAAGTTTGCTTCCCTTATTTCAACCTTTGAAAATATCCCCATCGTTAATACTGCAATCATGGGACCTGCAGATGCTAAGCCTAATACACCAAAACTGCTTTCTTCCGATTTTAATCCTCCTTGGGTTGAAGATACACCAAGACCCAGGGCTAATATAAAGGGTACTGTCATTGAGCCTGTGGTAGCCCCTCCGGAATCAAAAGCAATTCCTAAAAAACCACTTGGACTAAAGAGTGCCAGCATTAATATTAAACCATATGCTATTGTAAAAATTTTATGTAAGGCAATGTCAAATACAATCCTTAATAAACCAATCATTACAAAGACCCCTACTCCTATAGATACACCAAGAACTAAGCTTACATGTGAAAAACTTCCGCCTGTTACCTTATTTACTTGTCTTGCTAGTACTTGCAAATCCGGTTCTGCAATATTAATAAGAAAACCTAACAAAAATCCAAATAACACAATTAGCCATATATTTTTCTTTTTGGTTAAAGCTGCCCCCATTGATGAACCTATTGGTTGTATTCCTATTTCAATCCCAAATAAAAAAATTGTTAGACCTAATATTATAAACAAAGCACCTATTATAAATTTCATTAATAGATTAAATCCTATAGGTATTATGGTAAAGTTCAATATTAAAACAATTACTGTAATCGGTAACACAGCAAATATAACTTCTTTAAATTTTTGCATAAGTACATTCAAATAACATCAACATCCTTCCTGATTTCAGTTTCTATCTGATGGACAGAATTGTCCACCCCAACAGTTATACCAGCTTTATTCTTTTCCATTTGCCTGAATTATATCTAAGTAATATTAACAAGGAACGAATACATTGGTCTGCGACCAAGGCTATCCAAGCCCCCTCTAAGCCCCAGTCCAATATCTTGATACTAAACACAGCAAAGCCGGGTCTTAATAATAAAACAGTCAAAAATGTAATAATTGCAGTAGTTCGTGTATCTCCTGCACCTCTTAAGGCACCGGCTATAATTAGCTGTGATGATTGAAGAGGTTGTATTAGTGCAACCAATTTAAGTATATTTGCTCCCTTTGCTATAACTTCAGGATCATCATTATATAAGGCAATTATTTGTTTGCCGAAAAAAAAGAAAACAAATGCAAGTGCGATTGAAATAAACATTCCTACACGCCTTGAACGACTACTATAAGCCTGCCCCATATCAGGGCGTCTTTTACCCAAACTTTGTCCCATCAAAGATGTTGCAGAGACACCAAATGCTTGCCCATTCATATATGACATAGCTTGTATGTTCATGCATATTTGATGAATAGCAAAAGATGTTGTTCCAAGCGAAGCAACTGTTTTTGCATAAAGTATTAAGCCTACCCTCATAACTACTTGTTCTGCCATTGCAGGTATTCCTATATTAAATATACTTTTTAAATAATCCCATTGTGGCTTAAACCCATCCCGAATACGGATAAATAAATACTCATCCCCCCGCATAATAACTCTCATTGCCAAGATAAAGGCTACACCCTGACCTATTATAGTTGCTAACGATGCTCCTGCAACCCCCATCCTTGGAAAACCAAAGTGACCATATATTAGCAAATAATTTAATATAACATTAACTATATTACCAATAAGGTTATATTTCATGGCAGTTTTGGAATCACCAATTCCCCTAAGAGTTGCAGTTATTGTGCTTGTTAAAGCCATTAGTATAAAACCTACCATTTGTATCTTTAGGTATATGGTTCCATTAATTAAAGTCTCAGCATCTGATGCACCCATGAAATGAATCATTTGTCTTGAGAAGATAAATCCTATTACAGATGCTACTGTAGAAAAAACTAAGGTTAAAAATAGGGCTTGGTTTAAGACAGTGTTTGCCTTTCGAGGATTATTTTGCCCCTTAGAC
>CAZRSG010000102.1:0-4042 GCA_964602705.1 uncultured Oscillospiraceae bacterium | reverse complement strand
TCGTTTCCAATTCAGCTAAGTTTGCCTGTAACCCATTAAGGTAGGTTAAAAGTTAGGTAGGGTCGACGACTCTGTCGAACCAAAAAACATAGGAGGTAATCTATAATGATAAGTAAAGAAAAAGTCATAGAAATACTGACAAAAGCAGGTGTATTAATGGAAGGGCACTTCCTTTTAACTTCAGGTAAACACAGCAATAAATATTTACAATGTGCTAAAATATTTCAATACACCAAATATAGTGAAGAATTATGCAAAACCCTTGCACAAAAGTTTCAAAATGATGGTATAGAAGTAGTAATCGGACCTGCAATCGGAGCCATTCAAATGGCCTATGAAGTAAGTAGGCATTTAGGAGTTAAAAATATATTTGCAGAAAGAGAAAATACTATCATGACCCTCAGAAGAGGATTTACTATTGAAAAGGGACAAAAAGTGCTTATAGTTGAAGATGTTGTAACTACAGGTGGTTCTGTTAAAGAAGTTATTGAAATTGTAAATGAACATGGTGGGGAAGTGGCAGGGGTTGGCGTAATTGTAGATAGGACTGGCGGAAAAGCTGATTTTGCTACAAAATTTGAATCTGTAATTTCAGTAGATGTAGAATCATTTGAACAGAAAGATTGTCCAATGTGTCAGCAAGGAGTACCTATTATAAAACCAGGAAGTAGAGCTATTAAGTAGGAGGGTTAGCTAATGAATAAAGGAAAAACACCATCCGAATCTAAAATAGAGATGACACAATTAGTGTTACCTAATGACACTAACCTATTAGGCAACTTATTAGGCGGAAGATTAATGCATTGGATTGATATAGCGGGGGCAATGGCGGCATCAAGACATTCTAATAAAGTTGTTGCAACAGTATCCCTTGATGGACTTGATTTTAGGCATCCTATCCGAATGGGTGAATTAGTAATATTAAAAGCACGCTTAATTTGGACTGGAAAAACTTCAATGGAAGCTATTGTAAAAGTATATGCTGAAAACCTTAAAACCGGAAATACCATATTAACAAACAAGGCTCATATTACATATGTTGCCTTAGACAAGAATGAAAGTCCTGTTGAAGTACCAAGCTTGATCCTTAATGATAAAAAAGATATAGAAAAATATAATAAGGCACAAGCAAGATATGAAAATAGAAAAAATAAAATTTGACCCATATAATATAAATATTATAAAAATTATTTTTAGCTATTCCTATTGACAATATAGCTACACTATTATATGATATAGCTATATTATATAATAGGATGTGATTATTTATGAAAGTACCATCAACAGAAGTTCAAAATAACTTCGGAAGGTTCCTTAACTTGGCATGTGAAGGTCAAGATGTTATTGTAACGAAGAATGGTAAGGAGGTAGCTAAAATTGTTGAATATACCGATAATAAAACAATTAGAGAAAGTGTATCTCCTTATGGCAAAGAGAATTGGGTTACATATAAAGAATTTATTGACTTAACTGAATATTCTAAATCACGTTATGAATTAATTGATGGCGAAGTTTTTAATCTATCATCACCAAATTATTTTCATCAATACACAGTAACAGAATTAATTGTAACCTTCTATAACTGGTTTAAAGGAAAAGAATGTAGACCATTAACAGCACCATTTGATATTACATTAACTAAAACATTAAATAATATTAATGTTGTTCAGCCTGATATTATTGTAATATGTGATACTGATAACTTGGATGACAAGGGTAATTATAAAGGTATACCCAGATTGTTAGTAGAAGTTTTATCTCCTTTGACTCACAGACATGATATGCTAAAAAAACTTGATTTATACATGCAGACAGGGGTAGAAGAATATTGGATTGCTAATCCTATAAAAAGGGAAGTATATGTCTACACTTTTAAAGATAAGGATATTATTGATTATAAAGTATATGTGGATGATGCAATAGTAGCATCTGATATTTTTGATGGGCTTGAAATTAAACTTGAGAATATTTTTATACCACAATAAATTTTATTGTAAGTAACTACATCTTTTGCTATAATATAAATAATCAATGGAAGGTGGATTATATGGATGAAAGAATGTTTGACTTACTAACAAAAATGTATAGTGAAATGCAAAGAAGGTTCAATCAAGTAGATAATAGACTCGATCATGTGGATAGCAGACTTGACCAGATAGATAATAGACTTGATCATATGGATAGTAGACTTGATCAAGCAGACAAAAGGTTTGAACAAATAGATAAGCGGTTTGAATCACTTGAAGCCAAGGTAGATAAAAATACTATTTTGTTAGAAAATATGAATGATAAAATTAAAATTATTGCCGAAGTACAACAAAATCATTTTGAAATGAATGAACGTCAACATCAAAATATGATGAAAGAATATAATGAACAATACTCATTATTAAAGTTAGTTTTAAATTATACAATTCCTGATAATAGAAGGGCATAATTTGCTTTTATAGAAAAATATAATAAAGACCACTTGAAAATAATTTGGGTGGTTTTTGTTTTATAACTTGTATATCTCTTAAAAAGATGATATGATTATACAAAATAAAGATTTTGTATAATCGGGGGTAGGAATTTAATGAACTTATATAATGAAGCACCACAATTTCTTAATGACTTTTTAAATTATATGGAAACTATTAAGGGTAAATCTGAAAATACTATAAAAGAATATTTTTTTGATCTTAGGACTTTTTTAAGATATATGAAGGTTTATAAATCTACCACTATAAATAATGATGTTAATCTTAATTTAATTGATTTAACTACAATACATATTAATGACATTACAGTTAGTCTAATTAATGAAATTAATTTAAGTGATTTATATACTTATATGGCATATGTTACACGTATTCGAAAAAATAATGCAAGATCCCGAGCAAGAAAAGTTGCCAGCATTAAATCTTTTTTTAACTATCTACATACGAGAACAAAACAAATTGACCAAAACCCTGCCAAAGAGTTAGATTCTCCTACAATTAATAAGCGTATACCTGAATATCTAAGCCTTGAAGAAAGCAGATCCTTATTAGAAGCAATTGATGGTAAACATAAAGAAAGAGATTATGCTATGATTACTCTCTTTCTTAACTGTGGACTCAGACTTTCTGAACTGGTTAATATTAATATAAATAATATTAAAAAAGATACTTTAACTGTAATTGGTAAAGGTGATAAAGAAAGAACAATTTATCTTAATAGAGCTTGTCAAAATGCCCTTGAATCTTATATGCGTATACGACCTCATAATGGAGTTAAAGATAAAAATGCCTTATTTTTAAGCGAGAGAAAACAAAGAATTAGCAATAAAACCGTTCAACATATAGTAAAAAAATATATAAAATTAGCAGGCTTAGACCATAAAAAATATTCTGTACATAAATTACGCCATACGGCAGCAACACTAATGTACAAACATGGTAATGTTGATATAAGAATTTTACAAGAAGTGCTTGGTCATGAAAACCTGGCAACTACAGAAATTTACACCCATGTGGATAATGAACAATTGCGTAAAGCTTCAGAAAAAAACCCACTTGCAAATATAGAATAACTACATGATTTTTTAAAAAAAGCTTTCTAAAATATTTCCTCTTTCATTTAGAAAGCTTTTAATTAATAATATTAAATATCTTCTTAAATATCTATTTCGTTCTTTCTCCAACCCGCATCTTCATATATTCCTTTTGCCAGTACTAATTTTCGTAATATAGATGCATTTGGAGTTAATGTACTTCTTCGACTAATAGATTTTGATTTCTTAGTTAACCACATACATTCAGATAAATATGGAAGTAAGCTAAAATTTTCATTTAATGTATGCCATGTTGTACCAAGGACTCCTAATGCATTTAACCTTTGAGATTCCATTGATAAAGTTTCCATATTCTCATCATTATCCCATGGAGATAATAAAGTTTGAAAACCTTGTTCTATAAAATAAGCACTGGTAGGTACACTACCTTTTCTAATATAATATTGCCAATCTGCGATAATTATATCTCTATCTAATTCATCCAAAACTGGATGTGTAATTTGATCT
>CAZRSG010000101.1:0-4054 GCA_964602705.1 uncultured Oscillospiraceae bacterium | reverse complement strand
ACAGCGAATTGAGGTTGAGACAAAAAATGATAAAAGTATATCTAGGCCAGTAACTGTTAGTTTAGGTGTAGCAGCAATAATTACTATAAAAGATAAGGATCCGGAAACATTAATTTTAGCAGCTGATAAAGCCCTATATAAGGCTAAAAGTAGGGAAAGAAACAGGGTGGAAAGGGCAAGTTTAATAGTCTGACGGCCATAGTAATTGTGTTAAGAAAACAAATCTTGTTAATATGGATTTTTAAATACTTATAAAATTTTTAAATACCCATATTTTAAGAAACCATTTTACAGAAGCTAATAAATAACATATAATAAATATGGTGATTAAATGAATATGAATATTTATGCTAAGACAATTAATGATTTAGAAGATTATTTTTTAAAAATAAACGATAAAAAATATAGGGCAACTCAAATATATGAATGGCTATATCGTGAAAAGGCAACGTGTTTTGACGATATGACCAATATAAAAAAGGATCTAAAGGAAACCCTAAAAAAAGATTTCAAATTTACTTCATTAACATTAATAAAATCACAAGATGGAAATGATGTAGTAAAATACCTATTCCAATTGGAAGATAAAAATACAATAGAAGCTGTACTGATGAAGCATTCTTATGGTAACAGCCTATGTATATCTACCCAAGTTGGTTGTAATATAGGTTGCTTATTTTGTGAAAGTGGCAGGTTAAAAAAAGTTAGAGATTTATTAGTTAATGAAATGGTTGAACAAATTCTAATAGTAGAGGATAAATCTAAACTTAAAGTATCCCATGTTGTCCTTATGGGAATAGGTGAACCATTTGATAATTATAACAATGTAATGGATTTTATTAAAATAATTAACCATCCCAAGGGTTTAAGTATAGGCACCCGTCATATTACATTATCAACATCAGGCTTAGTTCCTAAAATTAATGATTTTGCAAATGAAGAAGGCCAGGTAAATTTGGCTATATCATTACATGCCCCTAATAATGAAATTAGGGATAAGATAATGCCAATAAACAAGGTTTATAATATCGAAACACTATTAGAAGCCTGCAAAAGTTATATAAATAAAACCAATAGACGTGTTACATTTGAATATATATTATTGGACGGCATTAATGATTCCGAAACTTGTGCTATAGAACTTGCGCAAAAGCTAAAGGGAATAAATTGTTATGTAAACCTAATCCCCTATAATGAAACTAAGGCTAAGGAATTTAAAAGAAGTAGCAAGGTAAGTATTTTAAGATTTTATGATATTCTGAAGAAAAATAGAATTAATGTTACCATCCGGCAAGAATTTGGAGGCAAGATAAATGCAGCATGTGGGCAACTTAGGGCACTAAATACCCCTAATCGGGGTAAATAAAGGCAGAATAATCAGTATTAAATAAAAAAGGAAAAGTGTTTATATTATGAAAAACTTAACTTTTGGGATATTAGCACATGTTGATGCAGGTAAAACTACCCTTTCTGAAAGCATGCTATATTTAAGCGGTAAAATAAGAACCTTAGGTAGGGTTGATAATAAAGATGCATATTTAGACACCTATGAATTAGAGAAACTAAGGGGTATAACTATATTTTCCAAACAAGCAACCTTTGATATAGCTAATACACGAATAACCTTACTTGACACACCGGGGCATATAGACTTTTCAGCTGAGATGGAAAGAACCCTTCAAGTATTGGATTATGCAATTTTGGTGATTAATGGAGCAGATGGCATACAAGGACACACCTTAACCTTATGGCATTTGCTAAAGACATATAAAATTCCTGTCTATATATTTGTCAACAAGATGGACCAGTTAAAAGCAGATAAAACCAAGCTAATAAAAGAATTAAAATATCATCTGAGTGATAATATAATAGAATTCCAGGAAAACAAAGAAAGTTTTTATGAACAAGTTGCAACATCAAGTGAAAAGATGCTTGATACTTTTTTAAAAAAAGGTCAGATTGAAACTATAGTAATCCAAAAGGCTATACAAGAAAGAAAAATATACCCATGTTATTTTGGTTCGGCATTAAAATTACAAGGTGTAGAAGAACTATTACAAGCTATCGGTAAATATTCCATTCTTCCTAAATATTATAAAAAGTTTGCAGCCAAAGTATTTAAAATAGCAAGGGATAGTGATGATAATCGGATTACCTATATGAAGGTTACCGGGGGATTATTAAAAGTAAAAGATCTAATAGTAACCAATCAATGGGAGGAAAAAGTTAACCAAATTCGTATATACTCAGGAGATAAGTTTATAACAAAAAGCCAGGTTAAGGCAGGCGTTGTATGTGCGGTAACAGGATTAAGCAAAACAAAGGCAGGCGATTCCTTAGGTGTAGATAAAGGATCATATAAGTCCATTCTTGAACCCTTATTATCATATCAAATTATATTACCAAACAATATAAATCCAAGGGCAATACTGCCAAAACTTCGTCATCTCGAGGAAGAAGAACCAAAACTAAGAATAGTATGGAATGAGACACTTAATGAAATACAAGTCCAAATTATGGGCCTTGTCCAGATTGAGATTTTGCAAACTATAATAAAAGAACGCTTTAATATAGACGTGAAATTTGGTAATGGACAAATATTATATAAAGAAACAATTACTAATACTGTTGAAGGAGTAGGTCATTTTGAACCCTTAGGCCATTATGCAGAAGCTCATCTTTTGCTTGAACCGAGAGAAAGGGGCAAGGGCTTAAAATTCACATCTCAATGCAAGACCGATATCTTAGAAAAGAATTGGCAAAGGCTAATACTATCACACTTAAAAGAAAAAAGTCATAAAGGTGTACTAATCGGTGCTGCAATAGATGATATAAAAGTTACCTTAGTATCAGGTAAGGCACATAATAAACATACACAAGGCGGAGATTTTAGACAAGCAACATATAGGGCAGTTCGTCAAGGATTAAAAGAAGCAAAATCAATACTCCTCGAACCCTATTATGAATTTAACTTACAAATACCCCAAAATAATCTGGGACGGGCTATGAGTGATATAGAAAAAATGCATGGCACATGTGCTATAGTAGATTCAACCAATGATAATACTATCTTAAAAGGAACATGTCCCTTAGCAACAATTCGTAACTACCAAAAAGAAGTAGTAGCTTATACAAAAGGCATGGGCAGATTATTTTACAGTTTTAAAGGATACGGACCCTGTCATAACAGTGAAGAAATAATAAAAGAACATGCCTATAATTCCGAAAAAGATATAGACAATCCCACCGGTTCAATTTTTTGTAAGCAGGGTGTAGGTTATTCTGTTAACTGGGATGAAGTAAAAGATTATATGCATCTTGAAAGTTACCTAAAGGAAAGAAATGAATATGATGATCAAGCCTTTTCATCCAATAAATTATTTCATAAAGAAGATTGGATTAGCCCGGATGAGGTAGATAAAATTTTTAAAAGAACATTTTATGCAAACCAAGGGAAAAAAACAAATTGGATAAAGCAAAATACCACCATAGAAACGAATCAAGAAACTACAAATAATAATTTTGTAAGTCCTGATAAAAAGGAAAAGTATCTACTAATAGATGGCTATAATGTCCTATATGCATGGAGTAAGTTAAAAGTTTTGGCAGAAGACGAGCTTGAAACAGCCAGATTAAAATTATTAGATATTATAAGTAACTATCAAGCCATAAAAAAAGATAAAATAATTGTCGTATTCGATGCGTATCGGGTTCAAGGGCACCGTGAAGAAAGTACTAAATATGGCAATATATATGTAGTATATACTAAAGAAGCACAAACTGCAGACCAATACATTGAAAGGTTTGCATATGATAATAAGAAAAGGTATGATATAACTGTTGTTACATCTGATGGGCTACAACAAATTATCGTTCGGGGCTCTAATTGTCTATTACTATCAGCACGGGAATTTAAAAAGGAAGTAGAAAGAGTAGCCCATGAAATCCAATCACAATTAAGAGAAAAACAAGCCCAAGACACTACCTTCTTAGAAGATAAATTATCTGAGAATAAGAAACAAGAAATAAAAGATATCTTTGGCCTATAATTGTG
>CAZRSG010000100.1:0-4089 GCA_964602705.1 uncultured Oscillospiraceae bacterium | reverse complement strand
TATTATCAGGTCTTTTCCAAACCGAAGCATCTAATAAGGTATCACCCCATAAGATACCTTTTCTCCCCATTCTTTTTAAATCTTGTGATAACATATTAATATAATCTTTATATAAATGTATTTTATTTTTTTGTCTACATATTCTACAAGTACCCAAAGAATATGCTTCATCAAATCCAAGGTGAAAATATTCCCCCTCTCCGCATAGATCAATAAGCTCTTCCCTGATATGTTTTAATAAAGTTATTGTATCATTATTACTGATACACCAGGTCCAGCCATCCGGTTCAAATAAGAGTGCTTTCCTTGGATCCTGATCAAGAACCACATGTTTACCATATTTTACACGTGAAGCACTTGCATGACCCAAATGATTATACATAGGTATAATCTCTATTCCAAAATCATTTGCATCTTTTATTATAGGTTTGATTTGTTCTTTTGTATATGCGTTCTTCCACGATAGTTCTTTCATAGCATCAAGTTTTAACATTCCCCAAAACTCTAAAACAATATGAGTATATTTATAGAAGCCACATAATCTGACTACCTTTTTTAAAAATAAAAGACTTGTTTCTGGGAAAACACAAATATGAATTCCTCTAAATTTCAGTGCAGGCTTATCATAAATTTCACAAAGAGACACTACAAATTTTTCATGATTATAATCAGTATTCACGGGTTCAATCATTTGTAGTATGGTAGAAAGTGAATGAATTAGAGCCAATTCATTAGTTCCGGATATATATATTCCATCATTAGAAACGTTTATACTATACTCAAAATCTTCTTCTAATGATAAAAATTTTAAGCTTTTTAGACCATCTGAACTAGTTGATATTATCGCTTGATCTTCATCTATTTCATCTGATGAAACAATATTTAATTTACATAAATTAAAGGTAAAGCTTTCCCAT
Organism: uncultured Oscillospiraceae bacterium; assembly: GCA_964602705.1. Lineage (GTDB taxonomy): Bacteria > Bacillota > Clostridia > SK-Y3 > SK-Y3 > CAZRSG01. The sequence goes on along the minus strand of CAZRSG010000100.1, from coordinate 3,172 downwards.
AACTTTTTCCATAATTCTAAAGATTTAATATGTTTAAAGTTTTTATTTACAAATAAAGTAACTTCTGTTCCAAATTCATATTCACCTTTTTTATTAACTATTTTATATGGTGAAGGTAATATAGTCATCATTTAACCTCCTAATATAACCGGTAACCCGGTTGTAATACTTTCATAGCAAGCATTCATTGCTTCTATGGTTTTTTTATGCCAGCTTAAATTAATTTTTGGTAGCTTATCATTTCTAATGCAATCAACAAATTCGTCTATAAGCCCAACCCATTCATCATAATATGTGTATTGTACAGTATATCTATCATTAGGACCACCATTGTGATAGACATTTGGTCCAAAACAATCTGTCATAATTACACCCTTTTCTCCATTTAAAGTTATGTTTACTTCCATACGTTTAGGATAAACTTCCCAACCCGGTCCTGGCACTTTTAACCGTTCTTCCATCCTTGACCATGATGGATCAAGTGAAAAGATTGTACCATCTTTCATTTTACCTGTTACACTAAGCATATCCTCTACTTGTATATCAGGCCTTAAATTTGGTGCAACTTGAGCAAAAATCATATCAAAATCACTATTGGTTATTTCACGAATCAAATCAAAAATATGGGGGTGATCGCAAAGGGCACCACCACGACAACGATTATCACCATCTTTTATTGGTACTTTTTCTCCATAACTTAGTTCAGGTACACCTTGCCATGGGAAAGCCCATACAGGTGAAAGGGTAATATTTGTAGCTTGAAATGAAAGAATTTTACCAATAACAGCATTATTATTTAATTCTTTTAAGCGATTTACTACAGGATTATAATGTAACTCTAATTCTATCTGGCATACAATACCTGACTTTTCAGTAAGGCTTATCATTTCATCATATTCATCCATGTCGAAAGACGGGATTTTCATTGATAAAATATGTATGCCCCTATCTGCACATAATTTCATTTGATGTAAATGAAGACTATTTTCTGATGCGAGTACAACAGCTTCAATTTCAGGGTGTGCATCTAACATTTCAACCTCACTATCATAACATGGAATACCATCAACACTATTTAAAAATACTTTTTTTACTTCATCATTTGCTGTTGAAACGGCAACCCAATCTAATTTTGGATTTTCTTTTAAAACCTGATAATATTTTCTTGTATGTCCATGTGTCATTGACATCATTGCTATCTTTAATGGTTTCACGCACTCATCCCTCCCCTACTTGCATATTAGATAAAAGGTCTGCTGACTTTTCTGATATTTTAACCATATTCTTTAAATGTTTTGCAGACATTGTTAGTTTATCAGCCAGACTTTTATCTTGCATTATATCAAAAGATTGTCTAATAATTGCTACATCTTCTACATTATAATTATATAATTCAAAATCAACATCTATATATGTGAGAGGTTTTTCTTTATTAGTAAATACATAAATTGATTGTTGTGGTATTTGAGTATCAACAACTCTATCAGAAGCAACACCCCGCTGAGCAATAATTTCATGTTTATCAATAACGTTTACATCATTAGAAAGTGTTGTTGCAAGTTCAATTGTACATACTACTCCGGATTGTAACTTTACAACTATATTGGCAACCCTGTCACCATTTTTTACAGTAAATATAGATTGTACTTTACTATCCAAAATCCATTCACATAAATCTAATTCACAATATATTAAATCATTTAAACTTTTATTTACCTTATCTATTCTGCATGTACGCATAGTACTTATCCCTTCAAGAGTTCCATCATTTACTAAGTTTTTGAGTTCTATAAATCTTCTTTCTCTTCTCCAAGGTAAAAGTGGGATTTCTTTTTCATCTTTAATAAAAATTAAATCTTCTTTAAGTATTTTACCTATACCCTTGACATTATATTTATTTGTAAGATATTTTAGTCCTTGATTTATATAATCCATTATCTTAATCACCTTCTTATAACATTTTTACTCTGTTTCTGTACTTTTCCAAATATTTTGAGTTTTTTTCATCCCCACCCGGTTCATTTGCACTTGACCAAATAGGAGGTGTAATTCCTCTTTCAATACATTGGCTTACAGTTTCAATTTCTAAAAGATGTGCAATATAAAAATCAATAATATTAGAAATAGGTGCTATTGGTGTATCAAAACCAGGAACATCTATTACTACATCACCAACAGGATTGAAATCATCTATAGCAACATCAGCTAAGTCAAATAGATTTTTTTTAGAAGGATGTCTTATAAAATGATCTTCCGGCATTTCTTCTTGCCAGTAAGAACTTGATACAGCAATTATCTTAACACCATTCTTTTTTGCCTCCATTGCAGCATCAATTGTTGCAGCATTTATTCCTATATTATGAAATATTATTAGGACATCATCTTTTTTTAGATCATAATATTTCATAATAGAACTACCATAGTTAACGCATCTTTCTAATTCCAAATATTTTAATGCTTGATTAAAAACAGAAAGTCCAGTCTCTGCAATAGGATTTATATTGCTAAGACCCCCTGCTCTAAAAAACATTTCTCCCATTACAAGTGTCGTATGTCCCCCACCACCATAAACATTTATTAGCCTATCATTAGCGATTGCATCGGTCATTAATTTAGCTGCCTCTTTTATCTTGTTAGCTTGGCTATTATTTACTTGTTCTAAATTTTTAATTATTTTTTCAAAATAACCATAATCATTAACCTTTGACATATTAGGTCTCCCCCTCACTTTTTAATGTTTTTATTAGTCACTTCTTTAATACACGCCTATAATTTTCTCCAATTCTATCCCAAAGTTTTAATGGATCCGGTGCAGCAACAGAAGTACCATAACCACCCCTATAAGTCCATGTTGAAAGCCTATCTACACCAAGACTTTCATATAAATCAACAACCTTATCTATTTGATTGAAATCTTTAGGCTGCTTATTATAGCCCATAATCCACCGTTCAGATTCTTTTCCATATTTTTTTGCAATAGCAACAGTTCGTTCTGTAATATTCCTAAAAAATGATTCAGGTAATTCCCAGTTAATAATAGTAGTTGAAAAGACATCAAAATATGGACAAGCCGCAACCATTTCCCAATTATCATATCCACGAAGTTCAGTTACATAATATGTGTTTAATGTAGCATGAACACAACAAGTAATTTCAATATCTTTATTAAATT
>CAZRSG010000099.1:0-4108 GCA_964602705.1 uncultured Oscillospiraceae bacterium | reverse complement strand
GTTGAAAATATAAGCAATAGGTTTGATATAGATTTTTTAATTGCATTAACAGGTAATCCGGATGATATACCTGAATATCTTAAAAAGTATATTTATGATAAAAGTTTATTATAATAAATGGGTTTAATATTTTAAAAAATTGCATACACTTAAATATAGGAACTTAAGCTAATCAAATGATTTAATAAAGCATTTTTTCTTTACAATTATCTATATGTATTGTATGATAATAACAAAATTACATAATGGATTTATATATTAAAATGGAAAACATGCTTTTCTTTGGAGGTAAAATATGTTATATCAAAGTACGAGGGATAAAAATATATCTATTCAATCGGCTGAAGCTATTGTGCGAGGCATTTCACCCGATGGTGGTTTATTTGTTCCACAAGAAATTCCTAAACTATTGCCTGAGGATATACAAGAATATACCCAGATGAATTATGTTAATAGGGCATTGGAAATACTTAAATTATTTTTAACTGATTTTACAACAGATGAAATTACAAGTTGTATTAGTGAAGCATATAATAAGGAGAAGTTTGAAACAGAAAATATTGCACCAATTTATAAATTAAATAACCAAATTTATTTTTTAGAATTGTGGCATGGTCCAACTTGTGCATTTAAGGATATGGCACTACAAATCTTACCGCATTTATTAACTAAATCCTTAATAAAAACAGGAGAAGACAAAGAAATTGTTATTCTTGTTGCAACATCAGGAGATACAGGTAAGGCTGCACTTGAAGGATTTAGGGATATAAAGGGTACACAAATCATTGTATTTTTTCCTAAAGATGGTGTAAGCGAGATGCAAAGATTACAGATGCTTACTCAAGAGGGTGATAATGTTCATGTAATTGCAGTTGAGGGTAATTTTGACGATGCGCAAAGTGGTGTAAAGAAAGTGTTTACAGACAAAGATTATTTAAAACTTTTAGATGATAATAAATTTAAACTTTCATCTGCTAACTCCATTAATTGGGGAAGGTTAGTACCACAACTTATATATTATTTTTCTGCATATGGAGATTTAGTAAAAAGTGATGAAATTAAATTTGGTGACCCCATAAATATTGTAGTACCAACAGGAAACTTTGGTAATATTTTAGCGGCATATTATGCTAAAAGGATGGGACTTCCTATTAATAAATTAATATGTGCTTCAAATGGAAATAATGTAATTACGGAATTTATAAAAACTGGTGTATATGATAAGAATAGAGAATTTCAAACTACAATTTCACCATCTATGGATATATTGATATCAAGTAATTTAGAACGTTTATTATTTGATATAACCGGTCATGATCATATTAGAGTTAAACAATGGATGACCGCATTAAATGAAACCGGTAAATATGAAATCCCGGATGTAACAAAACAAAAAATTAAACAAATTTTCTGGGCAGGTTATTGTGATGATGAGTCTACTTATAAAACAATAAGGGATACAAATGAAAAATATATGTATCTTATAGATCCCCATACGGCAGTTGCTAAAAATGTATATGAACAATACTTAGAAGAGAGCCAAGATGATACAAAAACCCTTATTGCATCAACAGCTAACCCTTTTAAGTTTAACCATAGCGTAATAACTGCTTTAATAGGAGCAGATTGTGTCGCTGATAAGACAGAATTTGACTTGTTAGGTCTATTATCAAAACAAAGTAATATGAGAATTCCAAAGTCTTTGATGAATTTAAAAGATAAAACTATTACTCATAATATAATATGTGAAAAGGAAGATATGAAGAATAAAGTTACTGATATATTAGGTTTATAAAAAAGAGCAATATAAGGAATAAAACCATGACAAAAGTTGATCATTTTAAAAAGTGGTCAACTTTTGTTTAAAAATTTTTAAAAAGGATGTAAAGATGGCTATATTTGCAATTTCAGATTTACATTTATCTTTAAATACTAATAAATCTATGGACGTCTTTGGAGATAAGTGGAACAATTATATGGATAAAATAAAAGAAAACTGGTCTAATCTTGTGAAGGAAGAAGATTATGTTATAATATCCGGTGATATATCATGGTCAATGTATTTGGAAGAAACTTATAAAGATTTTGATTATATTAATAAATTAAAGGGTATAAAGATAATATCGAAAGGAAACCATGATTATTGGTGGACAACTTTAAATAAATTAAATAATTATCTTAATGAAAGTAATTTTAAAAGTATATTTTTCTTGCATAATAATGCTTTTATATGTAATAATAAGGTTGCTATATGTGGGACTAAAGGTTGTGATTATCTTAACCTGGATAAACCTAATAGTCAGGATAAGAAAATATATGATAGAGAGCTTCAGCGTTTAGAATTGTCTATAAAAGAAGCCATAAGATTAAATGCAGAAAGAATAATTGTATCATTACACTATCCACCTGCATGTAAAAATAATTTTACAGAATCAGGTTTTATTGATATAATAAAAAAATATGCAATAAAAACTTGTGTTTATGGGCATATACATGATAAAGTACAGCAAAAGGAAGCCTTAATTGGTAATTATGATGGGATAGATTTTTATTTAGTGTCAAGTGATTATTTGAAATTTATGCCCTTAAAAATAATGGATTAAAAAGATAAATACTTATTGGAAATTTTAAATTTAATATGCTATAATAAACACGCTATAAAATAAAAAATTAAGTAGATATAGTATTTATCTTGCTTAAAACAGGTGTACATATATAAAACAATAGGGAGGACTTGATTATTAATGAGTGTCAAATTAGAAAAAAAGGAAAACAATATAGTTGAATTAGAAATAGAGGTTGAAGTAAAAGAATTCGAAAAAGCTATGCATAAGTCGTACTTAAAGAATGTAAAGGATGTTAGAATACCGGGATTTAGAAAGGGAAAGGCTCCAAGAAAAATTTTAGAACAATATTATGGAGAAAGTATTTTTTATGAAGATGCAATAAACATTTTATTCCCGGAAACATATGATAAAGCAATAGAGGAAACAAAAATAGAACCAGTATCACAACCGGAGTTAGATGTTAAACAAATAGGTAAGGGGGAAAACCTTATACTTTTAGTAAAAACAACAGTAAAACCAGAAATTAAATTAGGCACATATAAGGGTGTAGAAGTAAAAAAAATAGACTTTGAAGTAACAGATGAGGATATTGAAAAAGAGATAAAAGCAATGCAAGAAAAAAATGCACGTTTACTTACGATTGAAGATAGACCTGTTAAGGATAAAGATATTGTAAATATTAATTATGAAGGCTTTATTGAAGATGAGCCTTTTGAAGGTGGTAAGGCTGATAATTATGAATTGGAAATCGGCTCAGGTCAATTTATAGATAATTTTGAAGAACAAATAATAGGAAAAAATATAGGTGATGAGTTTGAGGTGAATGTAACATTTCCGGATGAATACTCTTCTAAAGATTTAGAGGGTAAACCGGCATTATTTAAAGTTAAGTTAAACCAAATAAGGGAAAAGGAAATTCCTGAAATGGATGATGAATTTGCTAAGGATGTTAGTGAGTTTGATACATTAGATGATTTAAAAGGGAATATAAAAGAAAAGTTATATAAGGATAAAGAAACACAAGCAAAAAGTGAATTTGAAAAAGCTCTGATTGATAAGATAATAGAAGAGGTTGAAGTAGATATTCCGGAAATTATGGTTGAGAACGAAATAGATCTCATGTTAAAGGAATTTGATCATAATTTTAAGAGTCAGGGTTTTGGTTTAGAACAATATTTAAAAATTACAAACATGGATATTAAAGACTTTAGAAAACAATTTACAGAGTCTTCCGAAAAACAAGTAAAGATAAATTTAGTTCTTGAAGCAATCACTAAAGAGGAAAATATAAGTCCAAGCGATGATGAAATAGATAAAGAAATAAATAAACTTGTAGATTATTATGATACAAAAAAAGAAGAAAAGTTTAGGGAAGATTTTAAAAAAATGTTAATGAAGAATGAAATTGAAGGAATAAAGAGCCAATTGGCTATTAGGAAAACGGTAGAAATGTTAATAGAAAATGCAAAAGAAATATAAATTATTTAAAATAAAAAAAGGAGTGTTATAAATGAGTTTAGTTCCGGTAGTTGTAGAACAAA
>CAZRSG010000098.1:0-4159 GCA_964602705.1 uncultured Oscillospiraceae bacterium | reverse complement strand
CGTTATACCGAAAAACAAATCATAGCCTTGGTCGAACAAAACTATAAAAACAAATATTTATTTATCTGAAAGGCAAAAAGATATTCTTATTGCAGGTGGGCTTTTAAACTATACGAAAAACCAAGAATAAAGAAACAAGAATAAATAAAGAAAGAGGCAGATACTATGGACAATATTATTGAAAATGCAGCCCTAAAATTTTCAAAATTAGTAGAAGAACAATTAAAAAGGGTAGAAAAAATCAAACAAGAAACAGATTTTATTGATTACAAAACCTTAAATAAAATTATAATAGGCATAGTAGGTGGAGATGGGATAGGACCTGCTATAACTAAAGAAGCTCAACGGATTTTAGAATTTTTATTAAAAGAAGAAGTTAAAAACAATAAAATCGAATTTAAAATTATAGATGGAATAACAATTGAAAATCGGGCTAAAGAAATGAAAGCTATACCTGATGGCTTAATCGATGACCTAAAAGAATGTCATGTAATCTTAAAAGGCCCCACTACTACACCACGAGCCGGTGATGAATGGCCTAACATAGAAAGTGCCAATGTTGCTATGAGAAAAGAACTTGACCTCTTTGCTAACATAAGACCTGTTTCTGTTCCGGAAGAAGGCATAGACTGGACCTTCTTTAGGGAAAATACCGAAGGAGCATACGTTTTGGGCAGTGATGGCTTTCATGTAACACAAGACCTTGCCTTTGACTTTAAAGTTATAAGCACACAAGGAGTTGAACGAATTGCACGATCAGCATTTGATTATGCTGTAAGAAACGGTAAAAAGAAAGTAACTATAGTAACAAAGGCAAATGTCGTAAAAACTACAGATGGAAAGTTTTTAAAAATTTGCAATGAAATTGCCAAGGAATATCCGGGAATTGAAGTTGATGACTGGTACATTGATATAATGACAGCAAAATTAATTGATAAAAAAAGACGAAATCAATTTCAAGTCTTTATACTACCTAATCTATACGGCGACATACTAACAGACGAAGCAGCAGAATTCCAAGGCGGTGTAGGAACAGCAGGAAGTGCAAATATAGGTAAAAGATATGCCATGTTCGAAGCTATCCACGGTTCTGCACCACGGATGGTAGCCGAAGGCAGGGATAAATATGCTGATCCTAGCAGCATCATAAGGGCAGCAGCAATGTTATTATCACATATAGGTTATATAGACGAAGCAAAAAGATTAGAAAATGCGATGGATATATGTATGAATATCGAAAAGAAGATTGCAATAACAGGAAGAGAAACGGGAGCAACAGGAGCTGAATTTGCAAACTATATAATGGAAACCATTAAAAATATGGATGAGTAAGCAAAAGCAGGAGGATAAAATGCATTCCTTAAGAGGGCAAGTCTTTGCGAAATTAGAAGAAGCTATAATAAACGGAGAAATTAAGCCAGGTGAAAGTCTTATTGAGCTTAAGATTTCTGATGAATTTGGTGTTAGTCGTACCCCGGTAAGGGAAGCTATTAGGCAGTTAGAATTAGAAGGTCTGGTAACAACAGCCCCTAATAAGGGAGCAATTGTTATAGGTGTATCAGAACAAGACATTAAAGATATTTTTAAAATAAGAATATTGACAGAAGGACTTGCAGCAAGATGGGCTGCTGAAAAGATTACCCAAGAAGAATTAGAAAACTTAAAAGAAATTATAGAATTATCGGAATTTTATACAAATAAAAATGACATGCGACGCCTTCGTGAATTAGATTCACAATTCCATGAATTAATTTATCAGGCATGCAAAAGTCGGCCCTTAAGACATGTTTTATCAAATTTTCACCACTATATACAAAACGCAAGAGGTGAATCATATAAAACACCGGGCAGGGCAAAAAAGTCATTAGATGAACATAAGGCAATATATGAAGCAATGGCAAACAATGATGGTAATATGGCAGAAAAACTTATATCAAAACATGTGAAAAATGCCAAAGAAAATTACTATGCCAAATGGGAAAATGCTACATTTAAAAATTTATAAGATATTAAAAAATACCGACAACAAAGACTACAAAGTTACCATAACAGATAATTATCTATAGTAGGGAACGGTTCCAAACCGTTCCGTGATAATTATATAATCATAACCATAATAATTAGACCTTATAAAAGGAGGTAAGACATGTCAAAGGTGGTCCTATTTAGTCCATTGGGAATGAGTGATCCAACAAGAGGAGAACATGATGGTGCCTATATTCATATTTGTCGTATATATAAACCACAAAAGGTATACTTATATATGTCAAAAGAAATATGTCAATATGATAAGAAAGATAATAGGTATAGCATATATTTAGAAAAGCTATGTGATAAATTTAACTTTACATGTCAAGTAGAAAAAATTAAAAAAGAAGACCTTGAAGACGTTAGTAATTTTGATTTATTTTATAATGACTTTATAAAAATCTTAAAAAAGATACGGGCAGAAAATCCCGATACACAAATATTATTAAATTTATCTTCCGGAACACCACAAATGAAGTCAGCATTATTATTTGTAAGTAAATTATCAAATATAAAAGTTACTCCTATCCAAGTTAATACACCAATAATGAAGTCAAATACCGCTCATATAGTAGATGGTGATTATGATATTGAACTTGAATGGGAATTTAACATTGATAATCAAGAAAAAGAATTTCAAGATAGGTCACGTATAGTTGAAGGGGAAAATTTAAACGTTATTATAAAAAAAGAGTTAATAGAGAAACATATTGCTACATATGACTATAAGGCAGCACTTGAAGTTGCTGAGGATATAAAAGAATACTTAAATTTCAAAACTATGGCATTAATAGAATCAGGAAAATGCAGGCTGGTATTAGATGTAGGGAATGCAGAAAGACTTGCACGTTCGGTAGGATATGAATTAATTCCTTATAAGTTTAAAAAAGATGAAAAAGGTTTGTTTGAATTTATCTTATCATTATCAATTAAGCTTAAAAAAGGTGAAACAGCTGACTTTATCCGAGGAATATCACCGGTTCTTACAGATCTATTTAAAGTTTATTTGTTAAATAGAAACAAGATAGATGTTGATAACTTTTGTGTTATAGATAAGATTAGAACTGTTCAAAATCAGATTTTAACATATAATAAATTAGGAAAATATAAAGCAATATATGATGAAGAATATAGTCACGTTGGAGGATTTAAGGACTATCCCGTAACAGCAAGTAATCTCATGCCTTTAATTAGGGAAGAGGGAGAAATAAAAGTTAAAGATATAGCTGAAAAGTTGTTGACCGTAGAAAGAAATGTAAGACATATAGCTGCACATCAAATTACTGAAATAAATGAAAAGTTAATAAGAAAGCAAACCAGCTGGAAAAGTGAAGTGGGTATTGGTTCAGAAGAAATATTAAAAATGTTGCAAGATTTATTTGCTATAGCTATACCTATCCCTAAAGATGCATGGACAAGTTATGATAAAATAAATGAAAAAATAAGACAGACTTTATTTTTTATCGATAGTGATTAAAGGTGCAGAGGTTGGAGGTCGGAAGTCAGAGGTTTGAAAAGATAATAAAAAATGATTAGTAAGAATCTATAAAATATAATCCCTATAAAGAATTAATAAGGATAATATAACAAGATTTTACATTCACATTTGACAAAGTTATCAATATATTATAAAATTTATACTAAAGATACTTGCAAAAGCCAAAAATTATATTGAAGTTAATAATTTAATGTTCTATTTTACCCCGATATAGTGATATAAAGGCTTATGGCTTATCTTTTCTTAATTACTAATGAAAGTTTTAAAATTTGCTGATTTCCCCCGCAAAGTGCATTTTAGGCTCAGTGGTATTAAGGGTTACAGAAGACAGGATATGAAACACCATAACCCCGAAAGGGGACGGAAACTATTGACGTTTTTATTGTTGGCCGATAATTTAAAATATGAAACACCATAACCCCGAAAGGGGACGGAAACGTAACACTGGATCCTGTCTTGTGCCCCATTCTCTGTGGCAATATGAAACACCATAACCCCGAAAGGGGACGGAAACTTTTTGACTAATTCGTTATTGAGACTAGTGCTAATATGAAACACCATAACCCCGAAAGGGGACGGAAACGTTGCCAAGCTGTTTCGTTAAAGTAATCTTCTTCAATATGAAACACCATA
>CAZRSG010000097.1:0-4172 GCA_964602705.1 uncultured Oscillospiraceae bacterium | reverse complement strand
TCAGTTATCCATATTGTGGTAGATACTTCCTCCCCTAGGGGAGGAAAAAATTTTTAGTCCTTTATACACTTCTTTTTAATTCCTTCTGAACTGTTTCATTTGCACTTTTTGAAATCTTTGCCTTTACCAAATTATTATGTACGTACCTTATAACCTGAAGCAGATATTGATCATTCGTAACTACTTCACTTTTATATCTATCTTAAAAAACGTGCCAACCCCACCATTTTTCTTATTAAAATCCATCACATATTTTATATTTATTTTTTTATTACCATTGATAAATCGCTATGACATAAAATCTTTTAAAAAAATTTAAATCTTTTTTGGTTTTATAATAGTTTTACACCACCCATGCCTAATGAGGTCTTTATACCCACCCCTGAAATACAGGCAAAACTTAAAAGTAAATTAAATATTTCAAGAATCGGTAGGGGCATTTTTACCCTTAATGCAAGCTCTCCTACAAATGCAGGAATTTTTATTGATTTTATTGTATAATAGTGACTTCTTAAGTTATAGCTTGTTATTCTTGTTCCTGATATTATTGTATTCATTACATATTCATCGTCTATTATAATTTCATTACTAAAGTTATTCCATTTACTTAATAAGCTCTTTATTATAAGTTCTGGGGTTGGAAAAAAGACATACTCTTTATTACTTTTAAATGATGTTGGTGTTATAAACCTTAATTTATAGGTTCTATCTTCATAATTTATTAACTTTGATTGTTGTACAAATTCTTTTTCTGTTAAATCTAATAGCAAATCCTTTTCTTCTACTTTAAAATCCATATTATTATTTTTCATGTGTAAGATTTGTAATCTATCAATTAACTTCGTAATGTTACCTACTGCCAAATCATCCAACAAGTTGATAGTCCACCTTACACAATTTTCATTCCAAACCTTACTTACATATTGAGTTATAGGCGTTAATTTTTGACCATGTAAACTTTCAACATAATTAATATCTAATTGCTCCATTAACATTCCATAGAACCTATATCCCCAATCATAAGAAAATCTTGCTTTGTTATCGTATGATAAGGTTAACATATATTGTTTTATTGCTACCACCCCTCCTTATTTGATATCTATGCCACATACCCCAAAATGATAGCTTTTACCTTCATATTCTGTATGCTTTAACATATGAGGTGAAATCCCTATATGTTTATCTTTTTCATGCTTGTGCTGTCTGAAATTATTAGACATATAATCACTTACAAATCCTAATGCATGTCGACCTAAAAGTGGATATACTATAGTTTTTGAAAAGAATCCTGCTCCACCACCAAGAATGATAGCATTTTCAAAGTTTTCATCTACTGCATTAAATGGTTTCTCAAACTTAGAGTCTATCTCCTGTGAATAATATTCTCCGAATGTATTAATGGCTGATTTAATAAAGTCTAAATCAATAGTTTTAAGTATAGACTTGTCTAATGTTAATTTGAATTCTATATTAGAACCTGGTTTAATACACTCTCTAACGTTATTTATTGTCTTAATATTTCCCTTTGTTGATAGGTCTTTTTTACTACATAGGACCATATTGTCAAATGCAATGGACCCACTATCTGATATGCTAATTCCACGCATCAGACTGTTTACAGCATTATCTGCCCTTTTTTCATTTAAGCCTAATTTATGCAAATAATTAGCTTCTATCGTTTCAATTTCTCTTTTTAGGTACCGCTTAGACCTCATATTATGTTTATCCCTTTGGGCACATTGCATAAGTTTATTAGCATTGTTTTCACTAAGTCTTGTGTTCTTATCGTCTAATATCATTTTTATTAAAAGTATGGTCCTTATTGCACCCTTTAATGAACTCCCCGGAATATATGGCCTATCATAAGAATCCCTAATAAACTGTTGAATATTTTTTAATGAATATCCTTCTACTATTGCATCACCACTGTTTATGGTGTAGTCTGTTATCTCATTAATTTCTTTAGCTGTTATTCTATTCCCTATAAAAAACGAATCTAAATAATTTCTACTATGTAATATATATTTCTCATATTCATCTATTAAATTTCTTTCTATAAGTAATTCCATAAATTTATGAAAATTAATTATGTGAATTTGTTTGTTCCTACCATTAAAATAATATTCCTTTTTAGTAATTTCTTTACCTGAGCCTATAAATACCGGTGCCTTGCTTATTAATGTTAACGAATAGTTTTCAAGATGTCCCTTCTTTATCATAAGTTCACCCCCAAAAATATAGGTTTAGCATATCTATAAACAGGATGATTGCCTTGTATTGATACATCATAAATATCACCAGAAAAACGTTTTTTAAATAAAGAACCGGTTTTAAAAAAGTGTTGAGTCTTTTTCTTGGAGGGCCTTATTGAATATGTTTCTGATGATACAAATCCGCCCCTTCGTATAAGTGTATAGGTACTATCTTTAACTATTGCTTCAAGCTCATCTTCTTTTGGTAAGGCAGATGTTAAAGATATATAAGAAGTTGAATCTTTAGTATTCAACATAATATTCAGTTTTTCTGTTTGTTCATCACATATCTCATCAAGATATATTTCATCATCTATTTCAAAGTAACCATAACCTGAACTTACTTTGCCACCAATGCCAGTAGCTGAAAGTGGGTATAATAAGTTTCTAAGCAAGTCTAATGTTTCATCATCTTTGTAGGCAACTATAAAATAGAGTCCGCAATTATCATTAAAGGTATAAAGCCCCACATTGTATGGTTCTGTTTCTTCCATTCCTAATATTCCAACTTTTTGACTAACTTCCTTATGGGCAAATTTAATGTCTTTAGGTAGAAAGTCAGACTCGCCTTTTAGAAAGCTTATATATTTATCAACTTGTGATAAGGATATATATTTTAAATTTTTAAATACTTTTTTATTTAATATTGAACTATCACTTCTTTTTTGAGCTAGGGTTATAAATTTAGGCAGGTATAAGTCCTCATCATGGTAAGGCATAGCATCACTGAATAAGAGTCTATCTTCTTTAGATAAATTATATAACTTTTTAAGATAGTCTAAACCGCCCATTTCTATTGCTGTTTTACAAAGTGCTGAAAATAGTGTATCTGCACAAAAAGTCATTTGTGAAGTTTCAAGCGAGCGTGCAGAACTACTTTCTCCAATATGCAACGATGTTAAGAATTTCATCTTAAATAGATAATAACGCATAGTCTTCCACTTCCTTAAATGTATCTATTATTTGCTTTAGGTCTTCTTGTTTTATACAATTATCAATTGCCTCAACATCAAAGTCACTAAAACTAACCCTACCGTACCCCCTTGTCCCATGCCCGCCTAAATAGTCAAGTTGTAGTAATTTTACAGCACTTGCTATATTGCTAATGTCTTCCATAATTTCATCCTGTTTTTCTAAATCATATACTACAAAAAAGTTAAATTGTGAACCGCTTACAACTCTTTCAATATGTCTTGGCATTGCAGTTGATGTTGCCCTTGATATAGTGTTTTCAATTTTAACCTCTGTCAAGCCTATGTTTTCTAATTCCTCTGAATTAGATAATAAGGCATCTGCAAACTGTAGCCTTGATTTTATTATTTCCGGTGCTGTTGCACCAAATAACCTTTTTATTTTAATATCATCGTCATTATGGTTTTGTAGCTTAACATCTTTTGCTATACTTCTCGCCAATAAGGTTCTTAATTTTCCTTTAATACTACTTCCGGGTATGATTGGCCACCCTGTCCTTGCATCACGAATTACAGGACTATCTACTGCTCCTATGGCTGAAAAAGCTGTACTCCCACCTATATGCATACCTGTTAAAACTTTTATTTTTGCCCTTATGATTAATTTACCGTACATTTTATCCACCTCTTAATCTTTTGTATTTTTCTTATTTAGGATTAACTAACTAAATAATTAAGTTTCCGAACCTCCAAGATATCGGTGGTAGGCAACTAATGCCTCCATATACCTTGCAAAATCCAAGAATTTCCCCCTATCTTTTCCTATAGCTTTTATTTCATTTATTAAGCCCGCCTTTTCAATAAAATCTTTTACGGAGTCTTCCCTGCCCGCCTCATATAACATTTTTACCCTTAATACTTGTATTTTCGAGATACTCTTTTCCGATAGGTTATCTTCCTGGCTTAGATTTTCTGCATTATAGATATCACTTACCATTGATAAGATATT
>CAZRSG010000096.1:3743-4557 GCA_964602705.1 uncultured Oscillospiraceae bacterium | reverse complement strand
AAAATCTGCTTTAATATTTGTTGATGGGTTAACAGATAAAAACTCGGTAGAGCAACACGTTATAAAACCATTAATAAATGGCGATAAAGATACTGAGGATAAGCAAGAGATAAAAGTTAAGATTAGCCAACAAGAATTTAAAGAAGTAATAATAGAAAATATTATATCAGCTTCTGAAATTGATGAAGCCCAAGATTTAGACAAGGCGATGTTAAGCCTAATGTCCGGAGAATCAATTTTGCTTATAGATGGTTATGATAAAGTAATAACTATTGGTACACGGCAATGGGAATCAAGAGGTGTTGAAGAGACAACATCAGAATCCGTTATTCGTGGCTCAAGGGAAGCATTTACTGAGACTTTAAGGTTTAATACGGCCTTAGTAAGAAGACGGAGCAGAGATATTAATACAGTTATAAAAACAATGACGGTGGGCAGAAGATCAAAGACAGATGTAGCTATATGTTATGTAAAAGGGATTGTTCAACCGGAATTAGTAAAAAAGGTGGAAGAACGGATTAGGAGGATAGATGTTGATGATATAAATGAATCGGGTGAAATAGAGCAATTAATAGAAGATACCACTATCAGCCCTTTTCCACAAATACAAAATACAGAAAGACCTGATAAGGCTGTATCATCAATGATTGAAGGGAGAGTTATAATAATAGTAGATGGTTCCCCCTTTGTTCTTATTGCACCTGCAAACCTATATCAGTTATTTCAAAGCCCGGAAGATTTTTATGAAAGGTGGATTATAGGTGCTTTTTTAAGACTTTTAAGACTAATGGGTTCATTTATAGCTACATTTCTA
>CAZRSG010000096.1:0-3733 GCA_964602705.1 uncultured Oscillospiraceae bacterium | reverse complement strand
TACCGGCTTTATATGTTGCAATATCATCGTATCATCCGGGAATGTTGCCAACAGCACTAACCTTAGCGGCAGCAGGGAGCAGGGAGACAGTTCCATTTCCAGCTTTTGTAGAAGCCCTATTAATGGAGGTAACAATAGAATTACTAAGGGAGGCAGGGGCAAGGCTACCTAAATATATTGGTCAATCCATAGGAATTGTAGGTGGAATTATTATAGGAGATGCAGCGGTAAGGGCAGGGATTGCAAGCCCACTTATGGTAATAATTGTATCAGTCACAGCTATATCATCTTTTATAATACCTTCATATAGCCTAGCGATATCATTTAGAATTATAAGATTTTTTGTAATACTTGCAGCGACATTTTTAGGTTTATATGGTGTTATTTTATCATTTATACTTATTAATATACACTTAGTTACATTAAAAAGCTTTGGTATAGACTATATGGCCCCCCTTGCACCAACACTATTTAGTGATTGGAAAGATGTATTTGGAAGATGGCCACTGCAAACAATGAAAAAAAGACCGTTATATATATATCCGGTAGATATAGACCGGTATAAGCAAGACCCGATAAAGGAGGAAAAGACCTATGTTGACCAAGAATAAAGACCTATTAACACAGATACAAGTAGCAATACTAATGGTTGCCGGGATTATGGGTGTAGGTGTATTATATTTGCCACGTAAGGCTGTAGAGTTAAGTAACTCCGGGGCTGTTGCATTGACACTTATTTCAGGAATAATAGCTATAGGTTTAAGTTGCCTTATTTTATATCTAAATAACATGTTTCCTAATAAAACAATTTTTGATTATAGTAAAGATATAGTAGGAAATTTCATTAGTAAGCTTATTGCTTTATTTTTATTTGCCCATTTTATATTAATAAGTACATCAATACTTAGAACTTTTGCAGATACAGTAAAAGTATACTTACTTGAAAATACACCTACAGAAGTTATTGTAATTACAATGCTAATATTAATTGCTTATCTTACACAAAACGGGATTGTTGCAATTGCTAAACTATGCGAAGTGTTCTTTTTAATAACAATAATATTCGGACTCCTAATTCTACTCCTATCCATGGAAAACATTGATGTAAATGAAATTATTTGTTGTTTAAAATTTAAAGGTGGAGATTTAGTAAGAGGAATCCCAGAAAGCTTGTTTTTTTATTCGGGTTTTGAAATATTATTTATTGTGGGAGCCTTTGCAGCAAAACCTGCTAAGTTGAAAAAAAGTGTCACCATTGGAATAGGAATAGTAATACTTTTATATATTGCAACAGTAATTATAGGTATAGGAGTTTTTTCTGTAGAGGGATTGAAATATACAATATATCCAACCTTAGAATTGGCAAAAGCAATTGTATTTCCGGGTGCCTTTGCTGAGCGATTTGATATTCTTTTTGCAATATCGTGGATAACAGCGGTGTTTACCAGCTTAGCACTTGCATATTATTCTGCCATGTTTAGCATTACACGTCTTATAGGATTGAAAAGCTATAAACCATTTTCCTATATTCTAATGCCATTTCTGTATTTGACAACACTTGCACCAAGTAGCATTAATAGTGTAATGTCACTAAATACCTGGAATTCATATTTTCAACTGATAGTTATTGTTATAATACCTATATCTTTGTTGCTTATTGCATTTATTCGTGGAAAGGGTGGTAGAAGCAGTGAAAAGGCTTAAAGTAATTATAGTAAGTATTATAATAATCATTGTAAATATATTGACCACAGCTTGCTGGGATAAGGTTGAGATTGAGAAGAGAGCCTTTGTATTAGGAATAGGGCTGGATAAAAGTGAAGAGGAGGGTCAGATAGATGTAACTTATCAAATAGCCTTGCCCAATGAGATATATGGTGCTGAATCATCAGGTGAAAAAAAGACTGCATGGAATATTACAACAACTACACCCGTTACAGTAAGGGCAGAAAAGCATTTATCAGCTCAAATAAATAAGGTTATAGATACTGAACATGCAAAAGTAATAATAATAGGGGAAAAATTAGCAGAAGAAGGCATAGGTACATATATGGACTTTTTCATAAGAGATATAAGTGTAAGGAGAGCAATCGAAATTTTGGTGGTAGAAGGTAAGGCTAAAGATATCTTAAAGATTAATCCTCCTATTGCAAAAAATACATCTGACTATATATCTGACATAATCATCCAAAATGAAAAAAATTCACATAGGATAATAACAGAAATAGACCTACTTCATTTGGTTAAATCTTTAAGACGGGAAACAGATTTCTTGTTGCCAAGACTAGTAGGAGACAAAGAAAAAGTTACCCTGTCAGGTGCAGCAATTTTTAAAAAGGATAAAATGGTTGGTACTATTAGTTCTAATGATATAAAGAGTGTTAAATGGTTAACTAATGATATATCAAAAGGGACAATGATTTTTGAAGATGTTGGGGATTTAAAAGGAAAGGTGGTTTTTGAAATAAGGAGGGGGAAAACAAAAATTAAGCCACTTGTAAAAGATGGAGATGTTCAATTTAATGTAAAAATTTATGTAGAGGGAAATGTTTCAGAAGTAGAAGATTTTAACTTTATTAATAGTACAGAAAAAACCTTTATTGAAGAACTTGAACATGAGATAGAAGAGGAAATAAAAAAAGAGTGTAATCATATAATGGGGGTCGCCCAGGATATAGGTGTAGATTTTTTAGGCTTTGATATAAGCATGAGACACCATAATAGGCGGTGGATGGAAGAAAATAAAGAACAATGGCGGGAATATTTTAAAAGGGCAATATTAAATATAGATGTAGGGGCAGAAGTAAGAAGGGTAGGCTTAGTAAAATAGTAGGAGGTGTGTCCAATAAAACAATTCATAAACTTAGCCATGCGTATTGTAAATGCTTATTTTGTATTAATAAGTATTTATTCGGCGATATCGTTATTAACATATATACGAAAAGACATGCGAGAGGGGGGATTTAAGAAAGAAGAAAAATTTGCAAAAAATTATGGAATTTTAAGTATTATAGGAAGCATCTTACTGTATCTTATAATAAAAATTATATATTAAAAGAATATATATGAATAAATTACAAGAATAGTTTTCGTAGTAAAATACATAATATTATTGGAAGGACTTTAAAATTGAAAGGAAGGGAAAAAATGGCTATAACAGAAAATAATCAAAATACAGATGTTGCATCAGATTTTGGTTCAATAATTGGTAGACTTATAGCAGCTGCTGTAGTATTAGGGACAACTGCTTTTTTTACACCGGGCTTTGCCATAGCAAACATATGGACACTTATTGTAGCGGCTGTAGTATTAACATTGATGGATTATGGTCTGATAAAACTATTCGGAATTGATGCAACCCCTTTTGGAAGGGGTGTTTTGGGATTTGTACTTGCTGCAGCAATTATATATGCTACAAAATTTATAGTAGCAGGCTATAACGTAACTTTAATAGGAGCTATAATAGCTGCACTGATATTTGGGATAGTAGATGCAATACTTCCGGGGAATGCACTTTAGAAAAATAAAAATAAAGGTAGTGTAATTACACTACCTTTATTTTTAAATTAAGGGAAGGTTAGTTTGGTAATTTTCCTTCAACCCTTCTATGTTTTCTCTTGAAAAAAGAAGTATTTAGTGTATAATTAATTTATCATGGATATAATTTTAATGGATAAAATAATAAGCAAGCTAAGAACCCAATACTTTGGTAAAGAAATCATTTACTTTAATA
>CAZRSG010000095.1:0-4592 GCA_964602705.1 uncultured Oscillospiraceae bacterium | reverse complement strand
AAAACAAACATAGAAAAATTAGGTGGTTATATTGATGTTTATACAAGAAAGGATAAAGGTAGCACATTTAGATTAATTTTACCATTAACTTTAGCTATTATATCTTCATTAATTGTGGAAGCTTGTGGAAAGAAATACGCAATTCCACAAATTAACTTACAAGAAATTGTAAATATAACAGGCGACACTCTTGATAAAAGAATCGAATACATAAACACTGCACCGGTCTTAAGGTTACGTGGTAAGTTATTACCTATAGTTTACCTTGCAGATGTTTTGGATTTAAATGATAAAGAACCACAGTGTAAAAAGATGTCTACAAAAATATTAGTTCTAAAATCCGGTCTTTACAAGTATGGACTTGCTGTAGAGAATATTTATGATAACGAGGAAATTCTTGTAAAAGCGCTACCTAAACATTTTAAAAGTTGTGTCTGCTATTCGGGTGTTACAATTATGGGGGATGGAACTATATCAATGATATTAGATGTAGAAGGAATAGTTTTGGCATCTAATTTAAAATTTATAGAAGATGAAGCTAATAAGATAGATAAGGTTAATGATAAACCTCCCTTAAAAAATGATAGCTTATTTAATTTATTATTATTTAAATGTTCAGGTCCGGAACAATATGCTATAAATATGTCTGAAATATCAAGGATTGAGAAGATTGGCTTGGAGGATATTAGCCTAATAGGTAAAAATGAATACATTAGATTTATGGGTAATCCTTTAAGAATTATTAGACCTGAAAATTATCTTCCTGTGGCAAATGAATGCCATGATATGAACAACTTATATTTAATTATAATAAAAAATACGAAAAGTCCAATAGGAATATTGGCTCATAAAATATATGATGGTGTTTCTTTTAACACATCAATTAGTGAAAGTATAAAACATCCCGGATTATATGGAACAATAATATTTAACAGGAAAATTATCTTATATATTAATACTAAGCAATTATTTAAAATAGCTATATAAACTTTGCTATAAATAATAATATTAGTTGCCTTTTAAAAAGACTAATACATATACATATACATATACATATATACAGTTATAATTTATTAGAAAGGGGTGAAAGGCTTGTCAGAAAAAATTCTTACATTTTATTTATGTGATAAAATGTTTGGAATAAATATAAAAAAGGTTAAGGAAATTAATAGAAATGCCAATTATATTAAAATACCCCTTACTGAAGAATATATTGCCGGCTTATTCAATATGAGGGGGCAGGTCGTAACTATATTTGATTTGGCTAATTTATTAAATCTTAAAGATTGTAAAAATAAAAATAAGTCATGTATAATTTTAAAGACAAAAACTGATAGTGATGATTATATTGGGTTTTTAATTGATAAACCGGGAGATGTTATTGATATAGAAGAAAAATGGTGTGAACCGGCATCTGCAAATTTAGAAAAAGATAATAGCTTTATATTGCAAAAGATAGCAAAATTAAAGGAATTTATTATTATGATAATAGACAGTGATAAAATAATAAATTATAAAATTTAAAAAGTATTTTATGGGGGGTTTGTAAATGAAAGAAACTAAACTTATTGAAAAAAAGGGTCTTTTTGCTAAACGGTATTATTCTCTTAAAGTAAAATTAACGGTAGCTTTTGGAATTATAAGTTTTATAGCATTAATTATTGGAATTGTTGGATTTATTGCAGTAATGAATGGACAAAAATATTTAAGCGAAGTAGGGGAAAGAAGTCTTCCAAGTGTTGAATATATGCTTACTATGGTAAATTCCATGACAGAAATAGGCAATGCAGAAAGTAATCTTTTAAACGAAAATATATCATTAGAAATTAGAAAAATTCAAAAAGAAAGAATAGAAGGAGCCTGGTCTGTTTTAGATGACTTATTAATTAAATATGATAATTTAACAAGATCAACTGAGGAAGAAAACCTTTGGCGAAATTCCTTACTCATATGGGAAACTTGGAAAAAAGAACATGAGACTTTTATGCGATTATCTGATCAGTTAGAAGAAACGACTATATTTAATCCTAAGCAAATTAATTACAATATAGCACTAAGACAAAGGGATCATGTAATGTGGTTATGGGACCTTGATAATTCAATAAATACAATGCAAGCCTTTAAAGGGCAAATAGATCCGGATAACTGCAAATTAGGCTTATGGTTAAAGCAGTTAAATCAAACTAATAAAAACCCTGGTATTAAGGAATTAATAAAAGAAATAGATTCTTATCATCGAAATGTACATAATAGTGGTGGACGGATAAGTGAACTCATTCTTATGGGTACTGGACAAGCTCAAAGTTTAGCTCGTCAAGAAAATGAAAGCATTATTAAGGAGAACATGCAGCATGTTTTGCGAATTTTATCTGAAATGGAGGACATAGTCCAAAATTCAGATGAAATATATACACAAATGATGGAACATAAGACCAATATTTTAATTCCTGCATTTGAAGACATTAGAGCCGTAGCAATGGAGCTTGTTGAAATGAGTAGTACTTATGCTAATGGAAGTATAAAAGATGCACGTATAAAACAAATAAGTTCTATAATTTTTTTAATAGTAACAATATTAATAGGTATAGCTGCTGCTGGGATCTTAGCTGTTTTTGTAGCTTATAGGATAACAAAACCGGTGTCAGAAATTAAAAATCTTATGGAAGAAGCAGGAGCCGGTAACTTAACTGTTCAAGGTAAAATTTACTATAATGACGAAATAGGGGATCTTACAAGCTCATTTAATTCCTTTATTAAAAAAATTGGCGAACTTATTAGTAATATTTATGAAAATGTAGTAACAGTTAATAAATCATCTTCGGGTCTTTTATTAATAGCTGATAGCCTTGCTGCAAATAGTGAAGAAATGAATGCAAAAACAGGCATTGTTAGTTCTGCAGTTGAAGAAATATCAGCAAGTGTAGAAGAAACGTCAGCCGGGATGAATGCAAGTAGTTCAAATATGGGTGTTATTGCTTCTGCAATAGAGGAAATGTCAGGAACTATTAGAAATTTAGCGAATTCTACAGGTGAAACATCCACAGGGGTTAAACATGTATCTGAAAGGGTAGGTTTAATTTCTAAAAGTATTAATAAAGTATCTGATTCTACTAATGATGTATCATCTAAAGTTGATAATATTGCAATAGCTGTAAAAGAAATCAATATATCTTTAAATGAAATAAATACTAATTGTGAAAGGTCTATCATTATTACACAGGATGCAGACGAAAAGGCACGAAATACAAATCTTACTATAGAAAATCTAAATAGTTTGGCAAAACAGATTGGGAAAATAGTAGATGTTATTAATGATATAGCAGAACAAACTAACATGCTTGCTCTTAATGCAGCAATTGAAGCTGCCGGTGCAGGAGATGCAGGTAAGGGATTTGCTGTAGTAGCAAATGAAGTAAAGGAATTGGCAAAACAAACAGGAGAAGCTACAGAGGAAATAAGAAAGCAAATTGATGATATGCAAGAAGGTATGTCAAATGCTGTAGATGTAGTAGGTAATATTACTGAGGTAATTAATGAAGTTAACATTATTACCAATACAATAGCATCAGCAGTTACAGAACAATATGCTACAACCGGAGAAATTTCCGGTATTATAGTGTCAACAGCAGAAAATATGAACAAAATAAATAATGAAATTAGTGAAATAGCAGAAAATGCAAAAGATTCTGCCCGTAATGCAGCAGAAGCATCAAAAGGTGTAAATGAAATAGCATATGCAACTTCAGAACTATCTACAGCAGCAAATGAAGTATCCGGCAATACAGAACAAGCTTCTGTTAGAATAAAAGAAGTAGCAATAACATCTGAAGAAGTTGCTAAAGCAACAAATGAGATAACAGAAAATGTTATAGAAATAAATACTGCAGCGGGTGAAACTGCTACAGGTGCAGAAGAAACGAGTAAAGCGGCACATGATTTAGCTGAAGTAGCACAAAGTTTAGAAGATTCAGTAAAACAATTTAAAATCTAAAATATGAGTAAGTTGGTGAAATATTTGTGGAAAAGTTAAAAGTAATGGTTGTAGATGATAGTGTAGTTTATAGAAAGGTAATTTCAGAAGCAGTTGAAGCGACTGGTCTTGCTAATGTAAAAAAGGTTGCCTCAAATGGTACTATTGCATTGGAGTGGCTTAGACGAAAAGAATTTGATTTAGTTTTATTGGATGTATTTATGCCGGAATTAGATGGTATACAAACGTTAGAAATTATAAAGGAAAAATATCCTGATATTGAGGTTATTATGATAAGCAGTAAGGGCAGGGATAGTGCTGAACTTATAGTAGAAGCCTTGGATAAAGGTGCTATTGAATTTATTGTAAAACCCGTAGAAAAGGAATATAATATTAATTTTATAAAAATAAAAAATATGTTAAACACTTTATTTGCACAAATAAATATAAATAAATATTCTGCAAAAAGAGATAGGGTTTCAAAAAAAGTAGATGATTTTAAAGAAAAAAAAGACCTTAAAAAACCAAGTAATTTAGATTTAAAGAAAGAAAATAAAAAGATAGAAGAAAAATATAAAAAAAATTGGCGTGGACCTCAAGTAATACTAATTGCATCATCAAC
>CAZRSG010000094.1:0-4646 GCA_964602705.1 uncultured Oscillospiraceae bacterium | reverse complement strand
ATAGGGTAAAAGTTTCATACCTTCGGTTGTAATAACAACACCTGACCGGTTCCGTGAAAGCAGGCTTAGATTTAGGTCGTTTTCTAAAGCGTTTAAGGTGTGGGTAATTCCTGATTGTGTATATTTCAAATGGTCTGCGGCTTTAGTTAGACTACCAAGCTCTATAGTCTTTAAAAAAACCTCATATTTTTGTATGCTCATTATTTTTCCTCCTTAACATTAGTTTTTCTCATGATAAAGATAAAAATTATTCAGTGTACTAATGTACTTGTCCTTAGTATAATATATTAAGGTTTAAAATACAAGGGAAAGGATGGAAAAGGATATGAAATTAAATTTTATTATGACAGAACGTAAAGCGACATTTATTTTGATACTAACAACATTATTTTGGGGGGCTTCTTTTTTATTTATGAAGTTAGGTTTAGATAGTTTTGCACCTTTTAATATAATGTCATTACGCTTTGGAATTGCTTTTATTTTGTTAATACCTATTGTGATAATAAATATTAAAGATATAAGTTTAAGTCTTGTAATATATAGTTTTACATTGGAAATTATTCTTTTTAGTGTTTTTCATGTATTTTATTTGCTTTAAAAATTACTACAATTTCCAATGTCGGCTTTCTTCAAGCATTACCTATCTTTTTTGTTCCGGTATTTGAGGCCTTTATAAGTAAAAGGTATCCTGAACAAAGAATAATTATAGGCTGTATTATTGCAATTGTTGGTCTTGCCTTTTTGAGTGTAAGACAATCTTTTTTAATTAATTTTGGTGATATCTTATGTATAATTTCTTCGGTTATTTATGCCATATATATTATTTATACTGATAGGATTGTTAAGGGAAGAAATTGCTTGCTTCTTGGGGTACTACAATTTGGAGTTGTTAGCTTATTGGGTTTTATATTTTCCTTGTCTTTTGAGAATTTTGCATTACCATATACGAAATTTGACTGGATTGTTATATTAATACTTGCAATCTTTTGTAGTGCTTTTGGCTTTATAGGTCAAATATTTGCCCAAAAATTTATTAATTCAGTAAAAACCGGGATGATTCTTTCCCTGGAACCTCTTTTTGCTGCAATATTCGGATATGTATTTTTAGACGAAAGATTATCTTTATTAGGATATTTAGGGGGATTTCTTATGTTAGTGGGAATTACGATTGCAAACACAAAGAAACAGGCAGCACAGGGAAAATTAAATGAGAGAAAGACAATTACTTTTAAGACATAATTGATTTCACATATTTATAATAAAATGCTATTGAAATATTAATATATATAACAAAGTATTACAATAAATGTTTATGCATTATAGTATTGTCTTATTCTTAGATTTCTTTTATAATAAACGGAAGGATTTTTACAATTTTAAAAATGCAATTATTGAGGGTTTTATGCCTATAAGGGCAAAATAAATAAAGGGAGAACAATATATTATGGTAAATAATTTAGAAACTACAAGACCGGAAGACTTAGGAATTTCATCAAATGATATAGAAAAGTTTATTAATATAATGGAAGAAAATAAGGTTTGTTTGCATAGTTTTATAATGATGAGACATGGGAAAATTGCAGCAGAGGGTTATTGGAAACCTTTTGATAAAACACAACTCCATCGAATGTATTCTGTAAGTAAAACATTTGCAGCGGCAGCGATTGGAATTTTATATGATCAAGGAAAGATATCTCTTGATGATAAGGTGATTAAATATTTTCCTGATAAGTTACCTAAGGGAGACTTACATCCATATGTTGCAAATATGACAATTAAAGACTTGTTAATAATGGCAACCCCATATGATAATCCAACTTATGGACTTGAAGATGACTATTGGTCATGGACTTTTTTTAATACAAAACCCAGCCACCCATCAGGAACGATTTTTAATTATGACTCTTCGGGCTCATATATATTAGGTGTAATAGTTGAACGTATAACAGGAATGTCCATTCTTGAATATATGAGAAAAGATTTACTTGACCCTATAGGATTTACAGATAATGCAAGGTTTTTAAAAACATATGAAGGGCATTCATGGGCAGGCTCAGGTGTAATGGCAACAACAAGAGATTTGGCTAAATTTGCACTTGTATTTTTAAATGGTGGCAAGTATAATGGCAAACAACTTATTTCTGAAGAATATGTAAAAGCAGCTACATCAAAACAAATTGATAATAACCCACAAGGTTTAAACTATCTTTGGAGTCATGGTTATGGGTATCAAATATGGCTTTTAAAGGATGGTGCATTTGCTTTTCGTGGCATGGGTTCACAACAAGTAATTTGTGACCCTAAAAAAGACTTTTTATTTGCCTGTACAGGGGATACTCAGGGGAGCAAAGAAGCAGGACGAGTAATATATGATGCCGTATTGCGGAAGGTTATTGATAATATATCAGATGAACATATACCGGGAGATGATGAAGCATATATTAGACTAAGTAATAAGTGCAAATCACTTTCTATTATACCGGAAGCTGGTGAAAAAGAAGGCAAGATATTAGATAAAGTTAATGGTATTACATACCACCTTAATGATAACCCTATGCAGATTTCAAAAATTGCTATAAAGATAGATGGGGATGAAGGATGTTTATATTATACCAATCCAAGGGGTGATAAAAAACTTCATTTTGGAATAAAAAAGTATCTTGAAGGAAATTTCCCCGAAACACATTATTTTGGGGAAACTTTTGGGGAACCGGTAAATAGAATGTATAGGTCTATAAGTTGTGGGACATGGGTAGAACCGGGTAAACTACTTATCAAGACCTATATTATCGATGATTATCTTGGCAACCTAACAATGACACTTTCATTCAAGGGAGAAGAAGTTGGATTTAGTGTTCATAAAACAGCAGAATTTTTCTTGGATGAATACCAAGGATTTGCAGGTGGACATTCCTGTGCCAAGGGGACTGGGGTTTGACATTCAATACGTAGGGGTGGATGATTCTGTCCACCCAAAAATCTCATATGACAATGATTTATAGGAGGAAGAAGATGACAAATATAATTACATCAAATCGAATGAAACATAACGAAAATGCCTTATATTATTTTATCAAAGAATTTGAAATGAAAAAATTATGCCAAAGCAAGGTCAAAGTTTTTGCAGATTCTCGATATAAAATGTACATAAACGGTGTTCTTGCTGCTGTAGGTCCGTGCAAGCAAAGCTCTGAAATAAAATATTATGATGTTGTTGATATAACTGATTACTTGATGATAGGGAAAAATAAAATTGAGGTGCAGGTGCTACAGCTTGCTAAAGAACCCTATGATAGAAAAAATCCTTTGATAGAATCTGTTATGCGGAGCGGAAGCATGGCGTTTTGTCTGTGGGGCAATGCAGGAGATGCTGAACTTAGCACAGGCACTGAGTGGAAGGTTGCCAAGGAAAATGGTGTTGAATTTTTTTGTGAACCCTTCTTTAGGTTTTATAATGTAGCATCATTATCTGAAAGGGTGTCAGTAGATTACCACAGAAACTTAGTGTTTGAAAATGCTTTAGAGCTTAATAAAATATACAGCCTTAAAGAAGAAAAGGGAATGACTTCTTTAATAGACGTCCCCGCACAAGAGCGGACAATTCCGATGATGTATTTTGATGGGAAGGAATTTGTTGATAAATTCAATAATATATATGATGCAGGAAAACTGACCTGCGGTTATGTTAGATTTAAATGCTCAGGAAAAGGTAAGGTGCGTATCACATACGCCGAATGCTTTTCGTTTGTTGAAGAAGGCAAGGTAAAAAAAAGAAAGCGTGATGATAAAAGCGGTGTAATAATTGGGAACTATGATGTGCTTGAAGTTGACGGTGAATGCACCTTCGAGCCGTTTTGGATGAGAACATTTAGATATATAGAAGTGAAAACAGAAGGGGATATTCATATAAAGGGCTTTGATTATATTGAAACCGGATATCCCATACAGGTTTCGCAAAGTTATGATTTCGGAAGCGATAAAGACAAGGCACTTTTTGATATAAGCGTAAACACCCTTAAAAGATGTATGCATGAAACGTATATGGATTGCCCGTATTATGAGGAGCTTCAGTATACCATGGACACACATCTGCAGATCCTATTCACATATCAGCTTACAGGGGATAAGGCACTGCCAGAAAAGGCAATAGATGATTTTGCAAAAAGCTACCGTGTCGGTGGTCTTACCCAAAGTAGGTTCCCGACAAATAAAGCACAGTATATTCCCGGGTTTTCGCTATTTTTTATATTGATGCTTTATGAGCATTCAAAGCGTTTTGGGGATAAAAAATTCATACGAAAATATATCCATATCGCTGATGGTGTTGTTGACTGGTTTGTGGAAAGACTTGATGGATATATGGTGCCAAAGTCTAATTTGTGGGATTTTATAGATTGGTCTAAAAGGGACGATTCTGTTTATATATGTGAAAAAGAACCTATTACGGTTTACAGTTTAATGCTTGCTTATTCGATTGAAAAATTAAATGAGATGCATGAAATGCTTGGGAATAATATATCTGATTATCTTATATTGCCGAAACGAATCAAAGATGATGTTAGAATGAGATGCTTTGACGAAAAGCGGGGACTATATGCAGATTCCCCAAGCAAAACTCATTTTGCACAGCACCCTCAAATCTGGGC
>CAZRSG010000093.1:2802-4685 GCA_964602705.1 uncultured Oscillospiraceae bacterium | reverse complement strand
GACCCATCGGCGATTCGAA
Organism: uncultured Oscillospiraceae bacterium; assembly: GCA_964602705.1. Taxonomy (GTDB): domain Bacteria; phylum Bacillota; class Clostridia; order SK-Y3; family SK-Y3; genus CAZRSG01. The sequence continues at coordinate 4,666 of CAZRSG010000093.1, read as the reverse complement.
CGCCGGACTCCTTGATTAAAAGTCAAGTGCTCTACCTGCTGAGCTAATGGGTCAAGTTATATTATATGCTTCACAAGAAATATGCCCCACAAGAAAATATATTACTATATATTTCTTAACCTGTCAATACTAATTTTTTGATTTTTTTGTGCAGGTTATTAAAGGTCAAAAATCATAATAAAAAAGTTAAATGTTGGGCAATACTTAAGTATCGAGAATATCTTAGTATAACCCTATGACCGGAATATTTATAGTCAATCTTATCTATTAAGACCACACTATTTTTTGATACACGTTTTTCATGTTCCGGTAAAAATGATGTTTTAATTTATTTTATAGATAATTTTTTGATAAGGTGAGATTCTTCAAAAAATCTATCTTGAGGAGATAAAGCATTTAATAATGCCTATTCTTTATTTATTTTGAATAGAACTGATGATATTGATGTTCTTAAAAATTTATTGCATATAAAAGATTCTAAAGAATTAGAACAAGCTGAGGCGGATATTACAAGTATTCGCCTACTTGACGTTGACAATAAAGTCGAAGAAAAACAATTTGATTTTACGGATGATATTACCGATTATATAAATACTGTTTTTAATACTGATTTTGGTAAACATAATATGATCTTGAAAGAAATAAAAAAGATTTAATTAGTACGAAAAAAAGTAATTTACACAACAACTTTAGGCAAATTATTAAACGGGCAATCCCTTATATTATTTGAGTCATGCCCGTTTTTTATTAATCTTTGTTTCAGAATAAAATCAAGACTATATCTATCTATATAATCCATCTCATACTAAAGTATGGGAGTTTTTTTACATATCCATACTTTAGTATGATGTATTTAAATCAGCCCTTTAATATAATATATGTATTAGAAATATGTTTACAAGGGGTGTTTATAAATGAAAAGGTGTTTTTGTCTTGTTTTATCAATTGTTTTTTTAATTGTTGCACTACCGTCAACTTTTGCACTTGATACAAAATATCGTGCTAAGGTTTTGAGAGGATATAACGACGGCTTTTCAAGGTATATTGAGTTTGAGTATAATGGTAAAGTATATAGAAGTGACCAAATGGGTAAAGGTTTTAATAAAAATATTTGGGGCTTATTGGATGATGAGGATAAAGATAAGGTGGTAAAGACATTTGGTGCATGGCTTACTGATCGATCTGCCCAATTTGGAGAAGCACATAACGACATAGCGAATTGGGTAAATGATAAGCAGGGATGGACGCAGGCGGGAGAGGTTTTAAAACAGCGTATACTTAATAAAAACTATCCTGATCTTACTGACTATTTTTCAGATCCCAACTCAATACCTGTTGCGGGTTTAACTGTTGCAAGTATAAACATATCATTTTTAGCAACTTATCCCGAAATAGTGTCATCACCTATATATACTAAAGTAACTGAAAAGATAAGCCTTTTAAAAGAGGCCTATGCCGCAGGGCAAAGTTGTTTAGCCTGTTTGGCAAATGCAAAAACACTTCAAGTAGGTACTGCAGTAAAATCTCTTTCCTCTGATCTTATTAGTCTTATTGTAAGTAATGCTTTAACACCAAACATTATAATCTCACCATCCCATAAATTTGCATCGGTATTTTCTGATATTGTCGGAATTCTTGATGAGCAAATTGGAATAAGTAAAGCATTATACCAAAAATTGCTTGGTGAAAAGATTACCTCTGTCACAGCCGGCGAGGTTATTCACGAGATATGGGAAATACTAAACAAGACAGAAGTGATGGGACAGATTTTAAAAACAAAATGTAACCAGCTTATTTCAGAGATTGAAACTGATATTATAAACCTTCAATCAGGGGAAGCTCCAATTATTAGTCATATAGAAGA
>CAZRSG010000093.1:0-2792 GCA_964602705.1 uncultured Oscillospiraceae bacterium | reverse complement strand
TACTTCTGATGCTAAAGACGAAGAACAAAGACTTGCAGAAATAGCAGCTCAATGGGAGGCTCAGCGTCAAGAGTTTATAAGTTCATACCAGGAATGGGCATCGTCTATTCCGGGACAAATTGAACAAGTCTTAGTATCTAATAATGTAAAAGACAGTGGTGCGGAGAATTGGAAACCCATATCCATTCCCCTCAATATTTTAAGTAAAAGCAATTCTCTCCTATTTAAAATTAGTGAGCCTTATTTGGCAGAAAATATTATAAAATCTTATAATTATGAAGAAATAAAAGAAAAGATAAGTGTGGCAAAAGAAGCATCGATGGAATATATAGACCTAAAGAAAGCACAACTGAGCCAATTTGAAGAAGATGTATCAGAACTACTGGGTTTTATTACAGAAGATTATAAATCTAATATAGAACCGGTAATTAAAGGGCTTATGGTTTTTTATGAAGCTGAGATGTATGATTATTTTATAGAGGGGAAAAAAGTACTCCAATCTGTTGGAGAATTACACTTTTGGGGGGGAGATAATAGAAACATAACAGTAGAAAGGGAAATTGAAAGGTTAGAGCAAATCGGATCCAATATAGAAGCCAATTATAATTCATTTGAATCAAGTGCAAGTTCATTAGAGGCAAGACTTTCAGTATCAAAATACACACAATATTCTACTATAAAGGCAAATCTTGAAAATGCCGCGTACGCTTTTGTTGAAAATTATAATGCCATAAATGATGCACGAAATAATTTTGTATATTTTGATGGCTATATAGGCTCTAATTTAGAATCGGTCTTAATTAGAATTTTGAGTAAAGTAAGTGCTAATGATATTACTAAAGAACAGGCTATTAGCCAAGTACAAAGCTTTATTGAAAATGAACTTACCTTTATACGGAAAATGAAAGCGGCAAAGACACATGCTGAGTTTTACCATAAGGAGATGGATGACTTCTTAAAACAAAAAGCTGGTGGTATAACTAATTTCTCCTATATTACAGGTTATAATATAGAATCAGCTGATGAAATAGAAGATCGTCTGGGTTATAAGGATGTATTATCATTTAATAATCAAATAAATTATAATAGGACAAAAAACTTCACTCATTATCTCCCTGATGTGCTTGCAGATCTTTTAGGTTATAATGCTTATTACGTTCAAACACTAAAGCTTATTTCAGATTTTGAGGACGAAAAATATGATATTTTAAAACTTAATGAGGAAGATTTTGCAAATAGGATTGAACAATATAATGATGAAGCCGGGAATATCGGTTATTATTCTTATAATGCTTCTGTTGAATATAGAACCAGTTCGGAAGCTAATGGGGCAGTTGTGCCATTAATTGGACAGTTTCGTTTTAACTTTGACCATGGTTTGATGAAAGTTAAATCAATGCATGTGAATTACGTTCCGGTAGATAGTATAGATTTTGATGCACCACAAAATCAAAGTTACTATCACACCATGGCTACAGGTGATTTGTCGGATTATTTTATAGGTATAGGTGAAAGTCTGCAATTAAATGCTCAAATATCTCCTGCAAGTGCTACAGAACACCAAGTTATTTGGTCATCAGATAATATAGGGGTAGCCAGGGTTGATGGTGACGGATTAATTACAGGTATAGGGAACGGAAAGGCTACAATAAAGATAGAATCTCTTGACGGTGGTTTTACTGCGGAGAAAACAATTACCGTCGGTACAGGTGATCAAGTAGATTTTTATTTAGATGATATTACTTTTGTGGAAGATAACCAAGTTATTGAAATAGGTGGTCTAATAAATTCGAATAAATTAGAGGACACTGATGCTTATGTTCTTCTTGCCCTTTATAAAGGCAATAAACTTATCGACTTAAATGGGACACATGCAACTATATATAACAATATACCGCATGGAATATATCTATCGAAACAAATTCAAGATATGGATGTCGCAGACTTGCGTGCTAAGATATTTTTATGGACATCTGACAATATGATATTGCCTTTGATGTCATCGGACTATATTTATAAGCAGTAAGGTAAAAACCTATTAAAGATATTTTTATTCCTCGCAGACTGGATTTTAAATTAAAGTAAATGTATAATGGATACAATTACGATTATTAAATTTTCATAAAAGAGGAGTAATTTAAAAATGTTAAAAAGATTTATAAGATATTATAAGCCTGTTAGAAAAATATTTATTATAGACATGATTTGTGCCCTTACAGTATCTGTCTGTGATTTGTTTTATCCCATGATAACAAGAAACATTATTAATATATATGTACCTAATCAGCAATTACGGCTACTAATAACTTGGCTAATTGCCCTTGCCTTGATATATGTGATAAAAGCCGGCCTTAATTACTACATAACCTACTATGGGCATGTAATGGGTGTAACCATGCAGGCAAATATGAGACGAGATATGTTTGAACACTTGCAAGACTTACCATTTGTTTTCTTTGATGATAATAAAACAGGAACTCTTACATCAAGAATTATAAATGATTTAGCAGAAGTTACTGAACTTGCTCATCATGGACCGGAAGATTTATTTATCTCCCTTATCATGTTAATAGGTTCATTTACTATGCTAAGCCTAATAAACTTACCCCTTGCACTTATTGTATTTTCGGTAATACCATTTTTAATATATTTTGCAATGATGCGTAGAAAAAAGATGGCAGCAACTTTTATGGAAACACGTGTTACAATTGGTGAGGTTAATGCTACCTTGGAAAATAGCATAAGTGGTATAAGAGTATCTAAGGCTTTTAGTAGTAAAAAAGGTCAAATCG
>CAZRSG010000092.1:4635-4937 GCA_964602705.1 uncultured Oscillospiraceae bacterium | reverse complement strand
ATAGAAGATAAAATTAAAATTGCAGAAAAAGCATCAGGATATATAGAGTCAGGACGTTCAGTGTTTTTGGATTCCGGAACAACGATGATGTGTTTAGCCCAAACCATACAAAATAAAAATCTATCAATCCTAACAAGTGGTCCCAATATAGCAATGGAAGTTGTTAAAAATCCAGATGCCTCCGTTACTATAATAGGTGGGCAATTAAGTAGGAGGAATTTGTCAATATCAGGTTCAGGAGCCTTAAGCTTTATTAATGGTATTAATATTGATATTGCATTTATAGTACCATCCGGCTTTTC
>CAZRSG010000092.1:0-4625 GCA_964602705.1 uncultured Oscillospiraceae bacterium | reverse complement strand
TACTGTAGGCAACTTTAATGAGGGGGAACTTAAAAGCATAATCATGAATAAGGCAAGGAAATCTATAATTTTGATGGATTCAACTAAACTTAATAAGGATATGCCTTTTACTTTTGCAAAACTTAAAGATGTAGATATATTAATAAGTGATAAGGAGCTTCCACCTAATATTTTAAAAGAATTTAAAAACAGCAATGTTACTTTTGTACATTAATATTGTTAATAACTAACATCGGGATAATAAATAATAATTAATATAATTTATTATATTTTAAAACTAATACTATATAAAAAGTATTATCTAATAAAAGATTTTAATAGGAGGGGTATTATGGCAACACCAATAATTATGCCGAGGCAAGGACAATCAGTAGAAAGCTGTATATTAGCCAAATGGCATAAAAATGAAGGAGAAACAGTAAATATAGGTGATATATTGTTTACTTACGAGACAGATAAGGCAACATTTGATGAAGAAGCATCTGTAGAGGGGACCTTATTAAAAACCTTTTTTGAAGAGGGTGACGATATAGCTGTTTTAACAAATGTATGTGTTATTGGTCAGGCAGGTGAAGAAATAGAACAATATAATCCAAATATAAGTACAGATAAAAAGGAAGACTTGCAAGAGGAAAAAACTCGGGAAGCAATTTCACAAGTTGTAAAAAGGTATGAAGAAAAAGCTGGAGACCAATCTAATGTAAACCTTACTAATGATGAAGGACAAGTAAAGAATGATGATGATATTTTAAAAATATCACCACGTGCTCGAAAATTAGCGGATAAAACCGGTATTGATTATAGGCATGTCAGCCCATCAGGTCCTGAAGGACGTATTATTGAAAAGGATATACTTAATTTAATAGAAGATGGCAATATCTTTACTTATGCCGGTAAGGATTCCTATAAAAATATGGAAGCTATTAATGGGATACAAGGAACAGGTTTAGGCGGTAGAATTACAAGCTATGACTTAGAAAAGGGACAAGACATATTACAGAAAGATATAGTAAGTCCTGATAAGGAATATGAAGAAGTTAAGCTTACTAATATAAGAAAAGTAATTGCAAAAAGTATGCATAACTCATTATTATCAACAGCTCAGTTAACCCTTAATGCTTCATTTGATGCAAGGGCAATATTAGGATTTAGAAAAAAACTAAAAGCAAATAAAGAAGCCATGTCATTAGAAAATATAACCATAAATGATATTATTTTATTTGCAGTATCGAGAACTCTTTTAAACTATAAAGAATTAAATGCACATTTTCTTGATGATAAGATGTTACTCTTTAATAATGTTCACTTAGGTCTTGCAGTAGACACTACAAGGGGACTTATGGTTCCCACATTGTTTAATGCTAATCTTAAATCTCTAAATGATATAGCAGAACAAAGTAAAGTATTAATAGATCAATGTCAAGAAGGTAGGATAAACCCTGATTATTTACAAGGCGGAACTTTTACTATAACTAACTTGGGAACACTTGGTGTAGAATCATTTACTCCAGTATTAAACCCACCACAAACAGGAATTTTAGGTGTAAATACAATTGTTCCGGCATTTAAAGAAGTTGATGGTGAATATATTCATTATCCATCTATGGGTCTATCACTAACATTTGATCATAGGGCAATAGACGGTGCCCCGGCTGCAAGGTTTCTCCAACAGTTAAAGTTTAACTTAGAGAACTTTGAAACTTTATTAGCAAAATAAAATAAAATTTATACTATGGATATTTGTATATTTTCTATAAATCTACTCATATATGTAGACTAGATAAAAAGACATATACAAAAAAGGGAGGGTAAAAAATGGTATATGATTTAATTGTAATCGGTGGAGGTCCTGCCGGTTATATAGCAGCACAAAGGGCAGGAGAGGCAAATCTTAAAGTTTTGCTAATTGAAAAAAATGCCCTGGGTGGGGTATGCCTAAATGAAGGTTGCATCCCATCTAAGACACTTTTAAATTCTGCTAAAATATATGATTATTCACGATTTAGTGAAAAATATGGTGTTACTTCTGAAACAGTTGTATTAAACCATGATAAGGTAATAAAAAGAAAAAATAAGGTAGTAAAAACACTTGTAGCAGGTATTAAGGGGCAATTAAAGAAGAATAAAGTAGACCTAATAGACGGTTTTGGAAAAATTACAGGCAGAAATGAGCAAGGATATCAAGTGCAAGTAAATGAAGAAACTTTTATTGGTGGCAGATTACTTATAGCAACTGGGTCTACACCTATAATACCACCAATTGCAGGTGTTAAGGAAGGAATAGAACAAGGGCATGTTTTAACAAATAAAGAAATCTTAGACTTGGTTGATATTCCTAAATCATTAGTGATTATAGGTGGTGGAGTTATTGGTTTAGAGATGGCATCCTACTATAATTCAGCCGGGAGTCAAGTTACTGTAATTGAAATGTTAAGCCATATAGGTGGTCAAACTGATAAGGATATATCAAATATCTTAATGAAAAATTATCAGAAGAAAGGTATTGACTTTAAACTAAACTCTAAAGTTACAGAAATTACAAATAATAAGGTCATATATGAGACAGATGGAGAAATTTACTCTGTAGATGCAGAAAAGGTCTTATTAAGTGTAGGCAGAAAACCGGTAATAGAAGGAATAGGGCTTGAAAGTATTGGAATAGAGACTGAAAAAGGCTCAATTAAGACAGATGAATATGGTAAGACAAATATACCGGAAGTATATGTTGCCGGTGATGTTAACGGTAAATCAATGCTGGCACATACAGCATATCGAGAGGCAGAAGTATGTATAAATAACATTATAGGCAAAAGAGATATTATTAGGTATAAGGCCATTGCCTCTGTAATATATACCAATCCGGAAGTAGCCTCTATTGGTGAAACTGAAGAAACAGCACAAGCAAAAGGCATAGAATACGACTTGGTAAACCTACCCATGAATTATAGCGGTAGATATATGGCAGAAAATGAACGTGGAGATGGCATATGCAAGCTATTAGTAGATAAAAAATATAAAAAACTAATTGGAGTACATATGATAGGCTCCTATGCATCAGAAATAATATATGGTGCAGCAATAATGCTTGAAACAGAAATGCGGGTAAATGATATTAAAGAATTAGTTTTCCCACATCCAACTGTTTGTGAAATAATAAGAGAAGGCATATTTCAAATATAAAAATAAGGAGAGATAATAATGCCAAAAAAACAATTTATTGATCCAAACGAAGTTAGAAAAAGCAGTAAAATAATATTTAAAGATATTCCTGTTAATCAATATAATAAGTCAATAGAAGATGAAAAAGAAAACTATACAAATGAGGACCTTATTAGAATTTATAGGGATATGGCAATTATAAGGGAATTTGAAACAATGTTATATTTAATTAAAACTACAAATGAATATAATGGTTTAGAATATAACAACCCGGGACCTGCCCACTTATCTTTAGGGCAAGAAGCATCTGCTGTAGGACAAGCATATATATTAAATAAGGAAGACTATATATTTGGGTCACATAGAAGCCATGGTGAAATCTTGGCAAAGGGCTTATCTGCAATTGAAAAACTATCCGATAAAGAACTTTTAGAAGAAATGGAAAACTTTTTTGAAGGTGAAATTTTAAAAATAGTAGAAGGAAAACAAGTAAATAAGTCTAATATAAAAGAACTTGCAAGAGACTTTTTAATTTATGGTGCCTTAGCAGAAATATTTGCAAGAAAGACAGGCTTTAATAGAGGCTTAGGTGGTTCTATGCATGCCTTCTTTACACCATTTGGAATTTATCCTAATAATGCTATAGTGGGTGGTTCTGCACCTGTTGCATTAGGGGCTGCATTATATAAAAGAGTTAATCAAAAGCAAGGACTTGTTATAGCTAATATAGGTGATGGTTCTTTAGGATGCGGACCGGTATGGGAAGCAATAAATATGTCTGCCATGGATCAAATAAAACTATTATGGGAAGAAGGTTATAATAAAGGACTTCCTATTATATTTAATGTCTTTAATAACCAATATGGTATGGGCGGTCAAACTGCCGGGGAAACTATGGGCTATAATATACTGGCAAGAATAGGTGCTGGAATTAATCCTGAGCAAATGCATTCAGAAAGGGTTGATGGCTATGATCCTTTGGCAGTAATAGATGCTATGCGAAGAAAAAAAGCAATTATAGAAGAAGAAGGGGGACCGATATTATTAGATATTTTAACTTATCGTATGACCGGACATTCACCTTCTGATGCTTCAACCTATAGGACAAAAGAAGAAATGGATGCATGGGAAAAACATGATGTCTTAGATAACTATAAGAAAAAACTTATAAAAGCAAATATTGCTAAGTCTGAAGATTTCGAACTAATAAATAATGACGTTAAAGAACTTATAACAAAGGCATGTAAATTAGCCATTGATGAAGAAGTTTCTCCAAGGATGGATCTTAGAAAAGAACCTAATATTATTGCCGATATGATGTTTTCAAATAAGAAAATAGACAAAATGGAAGATAGGGAATGTAAGGTTCTTATGCCTAAGGAAGACAACCCCAGAGTAAAACAAATAAAAAGAAAAGTCAGAAAGGCATTTGAAGACGGGAAAAAGGTTTCAGTAAACAGGGTTTA
>CAZRSG010000091.1:2626-4966 GCA_964602705.1 uncultured Oscillospiraceae bacterium | reverse complement strand
TATTTGCCTTTCGAGGGTTGTTTTGCCCCTTATACCTGGCTACTAAAGCTGTAGTTCCAACATTCATTGCCATAAACATAGTCATCATTAAAAATTTCGGTTGAACTGTTAATCCTACTGAAGTTATAGCCCAGGCTCCTAAGCTTCCGACCATCATTAGGTCTACCATAGATACTAACTGAGTTAAAATTAACTCTGTTAGTGATGGCCATGCAATGCGGATTACATCATTATATAACATTTTAGATGTCACTTCAGGCGGAAGCTTTTTATTTACCTTCTCATGCCCAACTGAGGGATCTTCATCATCACTTCCATATTCAACCACATCCAAAGCCATTTGTGATTGGTTCCTATACCTACTTATAAAGCCTTTAATATTTATAATCATTTTACAATATTCACATCCGTCTCCCATATTTCAATAAATAATACCTTTATATTATACTATAATTCCCCTCTATAAACAAATAAAAATCAACTTATTTTCTGCTTTTTATCAATTACAAATTTAGTTAATATTATATTGACATTTATAATCAAGAATAATTAATACCTGCAAAAAAAGTCACCTTATGTAAATTAATTTATATAAGGTGACTTAACATATTTATAATAGTTATTATTTTGTAGCCAAAAATATTTTTAAATCTTCATCTACATTAGTAATTCCCGCTATTCCAAAATTGTTTACCAAAACATTAGCCACATTTGGCGATAAAAAAGCCGGCAATGTTGGTCCTAAATGTATATCTTTTACTCCTAAATATAATAAGGCTAATAAAACTATTACTGCCTTTTGCTCATACCATGCTATATTATAACTTATGGGCAGGTCATTTATATCATTTAGTTTAAAGATTTCTTTTAATTTTAACGCAATTACAGCTAAGGAATAGGAATCATTACATTGACCGGCATCCAATACCCTTGGAATACCATCAATATTACCTAAATCAAGTTTATTGTATCGATACTTTGCACAACCGGCAGTTAATATTATAGTATCTTTAGGTAATTTTTGAGCGAATTCCGTATAATATTCCCTTGATTTCATTCTACCATCACAGCCTGCCATAACAAAAAATCTTTTTATAGCCCCTGATTTTATTGCATTTACAACCTTATCTGCTAATGCAAATACTTGTGCGTGTGCAAAACCACCTACAATTTTTCCTTTTTCTATCTCTGTTGGTGCTTTTAATTTCTTTGCATGTTCTATTATTTCAGTAAAATCTTTTGCCTTTCCTTCTTTTCTTTCTTCAATATGTTTAAAACCGGGGTAGCCTGACGAACCAGTAGTATAAACACGATTTGCATAACTTTCTTTAGGTGGTACTATACAATTAGTTGTAAATAATATAGGACCGTTAAATGTTTCAAATTCTTCTTTTTGCTGCCACCAAGCATTACCGTAATTACCTACAAAGTTATCATATTTTTTGAAATAAGGGTAATAATGGGCAGGAAGCATTTCACCATGCGTATAGACATCAACACCTGTATCTTTAGTTTGTTCCAGTAATTCTTCTAAATCTTTTAGATCATGACCTGATATTAATATAGCAGGATTATTTCTTACCCCTATATTTACTTCAGTCAATTCCGGATTACCATAGGACTTGGTATTGGCTCCATCTAAAATAGCCATAGCATCTACACCATATTTACCGGTTTCTAAGGTAAGGGCAACTAACTCATCTACACTTAATGTGTCATCTGTTATTGCGGCTAATGCCTTAGATATAAAATTATAAATTTCCTCATTTTCATGCCCTAAATTATATGCATGCTCTGCATAAGCTGCCATACCTTTAAGTCCATAAGTAATTAATTCCCTAAGTGAACGTATATCTTCATTTACAGTTGTTAAGACCCCAACCTTTTCATCATTTGTCTTTGCTATTATTTCAGCTTTAGTATCAGCCTTCCAGGTAATTATATCGTCATCTTCTGAAAATTTTAGTCCCTTATCCATTAATTGTTTTTTCATATCTTCTCTTATGGATATTCCTTCTCGAATCTTATCAATAAATTTAAGATCATCAAAATTTGCGTTCGTAATTGTCATAAATAAACCATTTATTATAAACTCATTAGTTCCCGAAAATTTAAGACCTTGTTTTAAGCACTTTTCTTGTAAAATTGCAAGCCCCTTCAATGTATAAATCATTAAATCTTGTAAGTTTGCAAGAGTATCCACCTTTCCACAAACTCCCCTTACAGTACAACCTGTTCCTTTAGCTGCCTCTTGACATTGATAACAAAACATACTCATTTGAATATTCCCCCTTATATAACTTTTATTTATTAACACATTGATTGTATCCTAAATTGAAT
>CAZRSG010000091.1:2319-2616 GCA_964602705.1 uncultured Oscillospiraceae bacterium | reverse complement strand
TAGGTATTTGCCAATCTATTTCCATTAAATTATTTTCTTTCAGAAACTTATTTGTTTTTGAAAAGTGTCTGCAACCAAAAAATCCCCGGCTTGCAGAAAGTGGGCTGGGGTGAACACTATTTAATACTAAATGTTTTTTATTAGTTATAAACTTTTGTTTCGCTTTTGCATTATTACCCCATAATAAAAATACCAGGGGATTGTCTTTTTCATTTAATAATTCTATTATTTTATCGGTAAATATCTCCCACCCCTTATTTCTATGAAAAAACACATTAACACTATTGGCTAACCCTC
>CAZRSG010000091.1:0-2309 GCA_964602705.1 uncultured Oscillospiraceae bacterium | reverse complement strand
TTACAGTTAAACTTGTATTAAGTAGCAAAACTCCTTGTCTTGCCCATGATACTAAATACCCATTGTTTGGAATATAACAATTCATATCTTCAGCCAATTCCTTATACATATTACGTAAAGATGGTGGAATTTTAATACCTTTTTGGACAGAAAAAGCTAAACCATGAGCCTGTCCCTCACCATGATATGGATCTTGTCCTATAATTACTACCTTTGTATCCTTATAAGATGTTAATTTTAATGCTTGGTAAATCTTATGCATATTAGGATATATTGTTTTGCTATTATATTCTTTAATAAGAAAGTGTTTTAGTTTAATATAATATTCTTTTTTTATTTCATCCTTTAGTAATTCATCCCAATCATTTTCAAATAACAAAGTATTTATCCCCCCTTTCAATTTTAAGGTATTTATATTCCAATTAAAATATTCTCGCCTATTTAGAACTTTATGGCTTCTTATAAGCCTTTAATCAAGATTATTCTAATTCTATTGTACCCATATTTAGTGCGTGGTACCTACCATTTTGTTTTATTAACTCGTCATGGCTACCACGTTCTATTATTTCACCATCTTCTAATACCAAGATAGCATCAGAATCACGAACTGTTGATAATCTATGGGCAATAACGAAAGTTGTTCTTCCTTCCATAAGTTTATCCATAGCCTCTGATATAAGTTTTTCTGTTCTTGTATCAACAGATGAGGTTGCTTCGTCAAGTATTAATATAGTTGGGTTTGCTACTGCAGCTCTTGCTATTGAAAGTAATTGTCTTTCCCCCTGTGAAAGGTTTTGTCCATCAGCTAATAAAATCGTATTATAACCCTTGGGAAGGTTTTTAATAAAATAATGTGCATTAGCATGTTTTGCAGCTTGCTTTACCTCCTCGTCATTTGCATCAAGGCGTCCATATCTTATATTATCTGCAACTGTACCTTCAAATAGGTGTACATCTTGGAGAACAATGCTCATAGTACTCCTTAAATCATATTTATTTATACGCCTAATATCTATTCCATCATAAAATATATTACCATTATCAATTTCATAAAATCTGTTTATAAGATTTGTAACCGTTGTTTTACCTGCACCTGTTGAACCAACAAAAGCAATTTTTTGTCCCGGTTTCCCATAAAGGGTTACCTTACTTAAAATTTCTTTGCCCCTTATATATGAAAAATCTACATTTTCGAACCTAATATGCCCCTCCAATGCAATCCTATTAAATTCGCCTTCACCTATAGGAACTTTCCAATAATATTGTCCTTTATCTATATCCTTAATTAATCTTACGTCACCATCATCAACTTCTATTTCTTGATCTAAAACGTTAAATATCCTTTCTGCACCCGCAAGGGCAGCAAACAACGTATTAAGTTGATTGGAAACTTGTGTTATTGGTCTTGAAATTGTTCTGGTATACTGTAAAAATGATGCTATATTACCTATACTTAATTTTCCCATCATTACCAAAAATGCTCCAAACATTGAAACAAGAGCATACATGACATATGATAAATTACCCATAACAGGCATAAGCATAACTCCATATGTTGAAGCTTGTGTACTTGACTGTCTTAATTCTTCATTTTTTTTATTAAAGTCTTCTATTGCACTTTCTTCATAGTTAAAAACCTTAACAACTTTCTGCCCGGATATTAATTCTTCTATATAACCATTCATATCTGCTAAAACAGTTTGTTGTTTCCTAAAGTTTTTGGCAGATCTTTTTCCTATATATTTCACACTAATCAACATAATAGCAAGCATCCCTAAAACAACTAAAGTTAAAATAGGACTTAAAATTATCATCATTATAAATGTACCAATTACTGTTACTACTGATAATATAATTTGTGATACGCTTTGCTCCAATGATTGATTTAAGATATCAACATCATTTGTAAATGTCGACATTAATTCACCGTGTGAATTAGTATCAAAAAAAGAAATTGGAAGCTTTTCCATATGTGAAAACATATCTTGCCTAATTTTATGGACGGTGTTTTGTGCTAACTTTGCCATAAGTAAACTACCCAGATATTGAAATATGGAAATTAATATTACCAAAATCCCCATAGTTATTATATATTTTATAAATAATGCCTTTTTATATTCTCCTATTAAGGTATCAATTATAGGACTTAGCATGGCATTTGAACCAACCTGAGATATTGTGCTAATTATAATGAATAATATTCCACTAAAAAATAAGAGTTTATTATACTTAAAATAAGTAAATAGCCTTAATAAAGTCTTTTTTGGGTTATCCGGTCGCATTTGTCTGCGTATTGTTTGGTTTCTCAT
>CAZRSG010000090.1:0-5136 GCA_964602705.1 uncultured Oscillospiraceae bacterium | reverse complement strand
AAGAAGTTGGTGCAGATAGAATAGTAAATGCTATAGCAGGATATGAAATATATGGTGGTCCCCTTATAATAGTTGACTTTGGTACGGCAACTACATTTTGTGCTATTAATAAATGGGGAGAATATTTAGGTGGTGCCATTTGTCCGGGGGTAAGCATCTCTATAGAAGCCCTATTTGAAAAAGCTTCTAAACTACCGAGGATAGATTTGGTAAGGCCGGATAAGATTATAGGTAAAAATACAATAGAAAGTATGCAGGCAGGAGTACTTTATGGTTATGTTGGCCAGGTTGATTATATAGTTAATAAAATGAAAGAAGAGGTTAGGGAGGAATATGGGATGAAGGACAAGGAAACAATCAAGGTTATAGCAACTGGTGGATTAGCAACCATGTTATCAGAACATTCATCTACCATAGATGAGGTTAACCACTTTTTAACTATTGAGGGCCTTAGGCTTATATATAATAGAAATAATTAAGGAGTTGAAAGTATGAATATAAGACAAAAAGCATTAGAATTACACAAAAAAAACAGGGGTAAAATAGAAATAAAAAGCACAGTAGAGCTTAATAATTTAGACGATTTAGCTCTTGCATACACTCCGGGAGTAGCGGAACCATGCAAAGAAATAAATAAAGATATCAAAATGGCATACGAATATACCAGGAAGTGGAACACAGTAGCAATAGTAACAGATGGAACAGCAGTTTTAGGCTTAGGAGACATTGGACCCGAGGCTGCACTTCCGGTTATGGAAGGTAAGGCAGTACTATTTAAAAACTTTGCAGGAGTAGATGCAATACCAATATGTCTTAAATGCACTGATGTAGATGAGATTGTTAAAACTATAGAAAACATATCACCAACCTTTGGAGGCATTAACTTAGAGGATATTGCTGCACCAAGATGTTTTGAAATAGAAGACCGATTAAAGAAAAGTTTAGATATACCGGTATTTCATGATGATCAGCATGGAACAGCAATTGTATCAGCTGCGGCCTTAATTAATGCGGCAAAAGTAGTAAATAAAGATTTAAAAAAATTATCCGTTGTAATAAATGGAGCGGGAGCAGCAGGGGCAGCAATAGGTAAACTATTATTAAAATTAGGTATAGATGATATTATAGTATGCGATAGAAAAGGTGCCTTAGCAGAATCCCGATCGGATATGACAGAAGAAAAAAGAAAATTAGCAAGGCAAACAAATAAAACCGATAAGCAGGGTAATCTATCTGAAGTTATTAAGGGTGCAGATGTATTTATCGGTGTATCTGTGGCAAATGTACTTACAAAAGAAATGGTACAATCTATGGCAAAAGACGCTATTATATTTGCTATGGCTAATCCAATACCGGAAATACTACCTGACGAAGCAAAAGAAGCCGGTGCTAAGGTAACAGGTACAGGACGTTCAGATTTTGAAAACCAAATTAATAATGTTTTAGCCTTTCCAGGTATTTTTAGGGGTGCATTAGACATAAGAGCAAAAGATATTAATGAAGAAATGAAGATAGCAGCTGCCTATGCAATAGCAAGCCTAATAGAACCGGAAGAATTAACCGACCAATATATAATTCCACAAGTTTTTGATAAGCGAGTTGTTGAAGTAGTTGCCAAAGCTGTAGAGAAGGCAGCCCTTGAAAGTGGTGTAGCATCAATTTAACTTATATTAGACGCATAAGGGGTATTTAAAGATGAATAATAAAAGATCATTTATAATATTCAGTCAATGTTTAATTATTTTAATTATAATAATAGGCTACTTTTTAATAATATCAGGAAGTTTGGATAGATTACAAAACAAAAAGTTTAACCTTAATGAAGAAAGTAATTCAGAAATTGCCTTAGCTTATAAAAATAAACATAATTACTTATCAGTTGACAACAGTATACATAATATAGAGGCAGAAATAAGCATCTATGATAACCTTATTACTGTAAAAAGCAATATTATATTAAAAGAACCATTAGACATTATAAATCTTTATATACCATCACAGCAAAATGCAAAAACTACTATAAAGCAAATATTATTAGAAGATGGATTTAAAAATATAATTACCGATGGTGACAATATAAATATAGAAGTTGAAGGAAGCCAGAATAGGATATATATAGAATATGATATAGGACTAAATAATAATCTTACATCATTATCTTATACAGATGAAACTATACTATTAACAAACTTTCTTATAACACCTGCAATATATAAGGGTATACAACATATACCCTTATATAAATCAGAATTTGGAGATCCTTACCTTTATGAGATTAACAACTATCATATAAGATTAAGTTTTGATAAAGACTTAAATGTTTATGCCCCTAATAAAAAAGACGAAACAATAATAGGAGATAGAAAACATGCAAATTTCTTAGGGAGTAACTTAAGGGATTTCCCTATAGTCTTATTTAAAAATGCAGAAGTAAATATAGAAACATATAAGGATACAAAGATATACTTTATAAACTCTATAGAAACAAAAGAATATGTAAAAGAAGCATTTGATTATGCCAACAATAAGATAGGAGACTACCCATATGAAGAATTCTTTGTAGTTAAGGCTCCAATTTCTCAACGGGGTATGGAGTTTTCTAATATGATTTTTGTATCAGATATATGTTTTAATAATCAATCACTGTTAAAAAGTGTAACTATACACGAGGTTTTTCATCAATGGTTTTATGGTATAATAGGAAGCAACCAGTTGGAAGAACCCTTCCTTGATGAAGGCTTAGTAAACTTCTTAACACTCAACCTAATTAATAGTGAAATTAATAGGTATTACAATAACAATATTTTTAACACTCCACTTAATGGCTATAGATCGAAAGAAGAATACCAACGCTATATATATGGTGACTCGGCAGCTTATTTTAAAGAACTATATGAAAAAATGGGTGACGATTTCTATAAACTGTTAGCAAAGATATATCATGAGAAAAAATTCTCTATTATTTATTTTAATGAAATCTTAGAATACATAAATGAATATATGTAGGAGGAAATTTATTTTGGACTTAGTTACAAAAGAAAACATTAAAGAGTATAAGGACTTTTTAGAAAGCCATCCGGAAAGTAATTTTATGCAATCAATAGAATGGGCAGCAGTAAAAGATAATTGGGTGAATGAGATAATAATTATAAGGAACGACAATAATCAAATAAAAGGTGCATTGAGCATACTTATAAGAAAAGTACCCTTTATAAAAAAAACAATCATGTATGCTCCCCGTGGGCCCGTATGCGATATACATGATACAGAAACCCTATCAAACCTATTCCAAGAAGCAAAGAAGCTTGCCAAAAAACACAAGGCATATATTTTAAAAATAGATCCCGATATAAAAAAAGAAGATAAAATATTTGAAAAATATATAAAAGAATATGGATTTAAGGTTCAAAATGAAAGTAAGAACTTTGAAGGAATTCAACCCAGATTTGTATTTAGGCTAAAAATTGCAGGAAAAACTGAAGAAGAATTGCTAAATTCATTTCACAGTAAAACAAGATATAATATTAGATTAGCAAAAAGAAAAGGTGTTGAAGTGAAAACAGGCACAAGAAGTGACCTTAAAGAATTCCATAATATCATGAAAGAAACAGGTGTACGGGACGAATTTATTATTAGAAACCTTGAATACTTTGAAAAGATGTATGACTCATTAGCTCCTGACCATCTTAGACTGTATCTTGCATATTATAAGGGTAAGATAATAGCAGGAACAATACCAATAGTATATGGAGACAAATGCTGGTATTTATACGGTGCAAGCAGTAATGACCATAGAAATGTAATGCCCAACTATCTGTTGCAATGGGAGATGATAAAATGGGCAATTGAAAAAAGATGCAATATATATGACTTTAGAGGAGTTTCCGGGGACCTAAATGAAGACAACCCCCTATACGGACTCTATAAATTCAAGAAAGGATTTAATGGTGAATTCACAGAATTTATAGGAGAACTTGATTTAGTCTTTAACAAGATTATTTACATAATAGTGGAAAAGGGCGAAAAGTTATTTCGGGAAATACGCAGGATAATAAGGTTGAAAATAAAAAAAGAAGGTTAACATAAGATGAAGCAATTAGTCATAGACAAGAAAGATTTAAAACATAATATAAACATTATAAAAGAAAAGGCAAGTATAGGCAAAAATCAGGTTAAAATAATTGCAGTACTAAAAGGTAATGGTTATGGACTTGGTTTAATAGAAATGGCAAACTTTTTAAAGGAAAATGATATAAACGTATTTGCCGTATCAGAAATTCAAGAAGCAATACAGTTACGAGAAGCAGGAATAAGTGAAAAGATACTCTTATTATCATCAACATCAATAAAAAAAGAAATAGAAAAAGCCATAGACAATGATATAATATTAACAATAGGATCAGAAAAGGCAGCAAGATTAACAGAAGAAATAGCAGGGGAAAAAGATAAAGAAATAGAAGCCCACTTAAAAATAGATACCGGTTTTGGTAGATTTGGATTTTTACCTAACCAAATAAATCAAACTTGTGATTTAATAAAAGACTTAAAAAATATAAAAATTACAGGGGTATTTTCCCACCTATCCTTTTCATTTGCAAAAAACCGAAAAAGACATATACAAGCACAAATAAATGAATTTGAAAAGGTTATTAAAATATTAGCAGATAATAAAATAAAAATAGAAGATATACACATAGCAAACTCATCTGCCTTTTTAAGATTTGAAGATATGCACTATAATGCTGTAAGGATAGGGTCAGCCTTTTTAGGCAGGTTACCAATACAAGACAATTATAATTTAAAAAAGATAGGTTATCTTACATCATATATATCAGAAACAAAGATCTTACCCAGAAAACACTATATAGGTTATGGAAATACCTATAAGACAAAAAAAGAAACAAAAATAGGCATTATACCGGTAGGCTATAAAGATGGATTTGCTGTAGAAAAATCTAAAGATACCTTTAGGCTTATAGACATACTTAGGTATATTTATAATGATTTAAAAATACTTATGGGGAAAAAAGATATATATGTAACCATTAAAGGTATGAAGGTAAAGCTTATCGGACGGGTAGGAATGTATAATATAATTGTAGACATAACAGGAAAAGATATAAAAAGAGATGATGT
>CAZRSG010000089.1:0-5221 GCA_964602705.1 uncultured Oscillospiraceae bacterium | reverse complement strand
CACAAACTAAACGATTAGCTACAGATTGGACACGACCGGCACTTAAACCTTTTCTTACTTTTCGCCATAATATTGGGCTTATCTTATAACCTACAATCCTATCTAATATCCTGCGTGCTTGTTGTGCATTTACTAACTTTTCATTAATCTGTTGGGGAGTTTTTATAGCCTCTTTAACTGCTGTCTTGGTAATCTCATTAAAAATAACTCTACAATTTTCTTTTTCATTAATATTTAATGCTTTAGCTAAATGCCATGAAATTGCTTCACCTTCCCTATCAGGGTCTGTTGCTAAATATATCTTACTTGACTTTTTAGCTTCTTTTTTTAATTTGCTTAGAATTTCACCCTTACCCCTAATAGTAATATATTTAGGTTCAAAATTATTTTCCGGTTCAACACCTATTTGGCTTTTAGGTAAATCACGTACATGCCCCATAGATGCCATTACAGTATACTTTTTTCCTAAATACTTTTTTATTGTTTTAGCTTTTGCCGGTGACTCTACAATTAAAAGATAGTCAGCCATCATTTTCCTCCTTTTGAAATTCTATATTATGATAAAATAAAATAATTACCAGGTATTCGTTCTATTAAGCCTTTCATTTCTAATGTAGTTAATAAAACATTAACCTTTTGTACCTTAAAATTTAATATTATACATAATTGATTAATATGAACAGGTGTATTTGATAAGTTATCAATTATAGCCTTTTCATCTAATGATAAATTTAAATATTTAAAATTATCTGTTTTTTCTTTATCTTTATATAATGTTTCACTTGCTTTATGGTTCATAAATGGTAGTTCTTCAAGTATATCATCTATACAAGTTATTAGTTTTGCACCTTGTTGGATTAGGTGGTTTGTGCCTTCGCTTGCAAAACTATCAATATTTCCCGGAACAGCAAAGACATCCCGTCCCTGTTCTAATGCAAAGTCTGCAGTTATTAAAGCACCACTTCTTTTTCCTGCCTCTACAACAATAGTAGCATCCGATAGACCACTAATAATTCTATTTCTCGCCGGAAAATGAGGACGATTTGGTTGGGTCCCCGGTAGATATTCGGATATAATAGCCCCATTCATGACGATATCTTCCATTAATTTATTATTCTCTTTAGGATATACCACATCGACACCACAACCCAAGACTGCAACAGTCTTTTTGTCTGCTTTTATAGCACCTTTATGGGCTGCTGTGTCAATACCCCTTGCCATTCCACTAACTATAATTATACCTCTTGAAGCCAATTTATATGATAATCTTTCAGCAATCTTTTTTCCATATGTTGTTGCATTCCTTAAACCCACCATAGCAAGCCATGTGATGTCTTTAAAGCATGGTATCTTACCTTTTAAATACAAGAGTGCAGGAGGGGCATAAATATTTTTTAAATTTTCGGGATATTCTTTGTCATGGATAGTCATGACTGTAATATTTAACTTCTTTAATGTTTCAATAATTTTTTCAGCCTGACTCAAGTCCTTATTGCACAGATTAATAATATCTTTTCGTGTTAAGCCCTCAACGTAGTTGCTTTAATATTACCTACACCGGTAACATTATTTAACCATATCCAATATTTTAAATCCGGCATTATACCCACCTCCAAAAATAATATTAGCTACATATAAAAAACCCATATCTAAAGTTATACTATAAAACTTTCATTCTGTAAAGTTCTTTTTTACATTTTTTTCTTTATTCCACCTATTTCCACCTTTGTCTGAGTAGCTCATACACAATAATGCCGGTGGATACACCTGCATTTAAGGATTCAGCCTGACCAATTATAGGTATTTTTACACTTATATCTGACATATTTTTTACCGTATCTGACACTCCATTAGCCTCATTACCTATAACTATCATTGTAGGTTTTGTCATATCTACGTTAAAATAGTAATCAGGGGCAGAAGTATCTGCAACTATAATTTTTATACCTGCCTCTTTTATTAAGGAAAGGGCGTCCAATTTATTATTAATCTTTACTATAGGAGTATGAAATAATGTAGCCATCGTAGAGCGGACAGTTTTAGGATTATATACATCAACACAAGCCTTAGAAACAAAAATTGCATTTATGCCGGCTGCATTACCGGTTCTTATAATTGTTCCCATATTACCGGGGTCCTGTATTTCATCGCAGAAGATATATATGGGTAACTTCCCCTGCCCTGTATTTATAAGCTCCTGTAATTTATATTTGGTAATCTTAACCACACCTATTATTCCTTGAGAGTTCTTGGTATCAGATATGTTTTTAAATAAGTTATTATTAAATTTATAGACTTTTATATCACGATTTTTAATGACTTCTAATAAATGTATGTTATTATCATCTTCTATAAAATCATCATTTACTGCAATAAAACTAATAGGTGTATCCCCTTTAAGGGTATCTTTTACAATTCTATAACCTTCAATTAGACACTCTAAATTTTTATCTCTATTCTTTTTTAAATATAAGGATTTTATATATTTGCATATTTTATTATCCTTACTTGTAATTTCTATAAACATAAACTAACAAGCCCCCGTTATGACATTTATCTTCTTACAAATTCAAATTATAAAAGACCCAACAATGGGTCTTTCTCATAATTTATATCTATATACTATAAATTAGCTTTAGCTTTTTCTACTAATTGACTAAAAGCTTGTTCATCATTTATAGCAATTTCAGAAAGCATCTTTCTGTTTATTTCAATTCCAGCCTTTTTTAAACCATTCATAAACTTACTATAACTTAAGCCATTCATTCTTGATGCAGCATTAATTCTTGTTATCCATATCCTTCGGAAATCTCTTTTCCTTCTCTTCCTGCCTATATATGCAAATTTAAGTGACCTCATTACTGCTTGGTTGGCCGTCTTAAAATTTTTACTTTTTGAACCCCTATAACCTTTAGCTAACTTTAATATCTTTTTATGTTTTTTACGAGCATGAATAGCTCCTTTCACTCTAGCCATATGCATCCAGCCTCCTATATATTTTATCACTTGTTAATAGCTTATTATTTGTAAGGTATTAATTTTTTTATTACTTTCGCATCAGCTTTACTTACATAAGTAGCCTGTCTTAAATCCCTTTTCCTTTTAGGCGTCTTTTTGGTTAAAATATGACCCTTATTTGCCTTTGCCCTTTTAATCTTGCCGCTTTTAGTAAGCTTAAATCTTTTAGCGGCTCCCCTGTGAGTTTTAATCTTTGACATTATAGTTAAACTCTCCTCTCAAAATTATCTATATTATCATATGTCATTCGCATAATTAATAATTTTATTTAGGCACTAAAAACATTGCCATGTTTCTTCCTTCAAGTCTGGGTTTTTTATCTATTGTTCCTATCTCACTTACTGAATCAGCAAATTGCTGCAAAAGTGATTCACCTAACGAGGAATGTCGAACTTCCCGCCCTCTAAACCTAACAGTAACCTTTACCTTATCCCCTGCTTTAAGAAACCTTATAGCATGGTTTATTTTTGTATTAAGGTCATGTTTATCAATAGCCGGCGAAATCCTAACTTCTTTTATGTTTGCTACATGCTGGTTCTTCCTGGCTTCCTTTTCTTTTTTAGCCATCTCAAACTTATGTTTTCCATAATCCATTATTTTGCATACCGGTGGCTGAGCGTGTGGTGAAATGTTTACCAAGTCTAAGTTTTTGGAATATGCTATTTTTTGAGCCTCTTTGGCAGACATAATTCCTAATTGACCACCTTCAATATCAATAAGTCGGATTTCTTTATCTCTAATTCCCTCATTAACCAATAGTTCTTTACTAATAATACTACACCTCCTAAAATTTTAAAATAAATATAATAAAAAAGCGGATAAACAAAAACTTATCCACCTATATCTATTCAGTAATTCATAACAAACAAGATAATCCTTCTATTTGTTATTGTATTATTTACCCTATAAGCCCCAGGCAATAAGGTGAGAAGTGGATAACTTCTTCTTTATTTTTATCAAGTATTACTTTATCATTTTATTATTTAATTGTCAAGCAAATAAATTGTATAATTTGCAAGTCGCTAATTGCAAGTCGCCGTATAATTTGCAAATTTATAAATTGCAAGTTTAATTGCCCACCATTTTCTTAAAAAGATATTAGTGCAATTATATTATATTTATTTTAAATTAACCGGCATTTAATGCATCATCTAACCAAACCATCCCAAGGAGCAAGGCCTTATAAAGTCCTTCCCTTTCAGCTTTTTTTATAGGCTTTTGCTTTGATTTTATTAAACTTTCATTTTGTTTAAGTTCAACAGAAATTTTTGTTGATACTTTCATATCTTTTATTGTTTTAAATTTTAATATTTTCATTATAATTATTAAATTTTCATTAGGATTGCCATAATAGATTGTGTCACCCTTACGGATTAATTCTTTACCTTTAAATGTTAAAGTTTGATTTTTAATACTCACATGCACCCCTCCAATTTATTCTATTATATTTATATTATATACTGTAAAGAATAATTTAGCAAGAAACAAATGGTTAAATATTCAAGTTATGCTTTTGCGGAAGGGTTTAGAACCCTTCCCTACAATTGCTACAAAATAATTGATATCAAACAATTGTTACAGAATAATTGTTATAGAATAATTGTTACAGGATAATTGTTATAGAATAATTGTTATAGAATAATTGTTACAGGATAATTGTTATAGAAATAAATTCATATTGACTTGGGCAAATTTTCCCATAGCATTTTTTAAAAAACCGCTTGACTTTATTATATGGTTATTATATACTAATTTTCGCCGAGTAAATTTATTAATATGTTATACTATATAAGTAATGCATTTTATAAAATAATATATATTAATTGTTAAATATAGTTGACATATTGTAATTTAACTGCTATAATTTATTGCTGTTAGGTATATAATGCGGGTGTAGTTCAATGGTAGAATCTCAGCCTTCCAAGCTGATCGCGTGGGTTCGATCCCCATCACCCGCTCCAGATGCGCCTGTAGCTCAGCAGGATAGAGCAACTGCCTTCTAAGCAGTAGGCCAGGAGTTCGAATCTCTTCAGGCGCGCCAGTTAATACATTTTATATAAATATGGTGGGTATAGCTCAGTTGGTTAGAGCGCCAGTTTGTGGCACTGGAAGTCGTCGGTTCGACTCCGACTATCCACCCCAGATTACTATTTAAATAATGGGATGTAGCCAAGTAGGTAAGGCACCAGACTTTGACTCTGGC
>CAZRSG010000088.1:0-5281 GCA_964602705.1 uncultured Oscillospiraceae bacterium | reverse complement strand
AAATACTTACTTGCCTTTTTACCTAACTTTTTATCAATCCCATTACATATGTGTGATAGTGCCTCTACAATTGTTAGATTTACATCATTTTTGTCTATATTGTATTCTTTGGCGAGATATTTAACCCACTGTATAAGTTCTCCCATAAGTTCAACTCCGGTAAAGCCACCGCCACCAACCACAAACGTTAACATTTCTTGCCTTTTATCCTTATCTTTTTCATATTGTGCCCTTTCAAACATCTTTATAATGTGGTTTTTAATTTTGATAGAGTCATCTAATGTCCAAAGGAAAAATGCATGTTCCTTTATTCCCGGTATTCCAACAGTAGCTGTTTGACTGCCTGTAGCAACAATAAGATAATCATAGTCCAACTCACCATCTTGAAGAACTACCTTATTTTGTTCAGGAAGTAATTTCACAAACCTTTGCCTTATAAAGTTTACATCAGTATATTGGAAGATATGTTTAAAAGGTATCTTCACAGCATCTTCCTCTACCCTATATCCGGCTACTTCGTGTAAGTCGGTAATTAAGGTGTGGTAGTTGTTCTGATCTACAAGTGTTATAAGAACTTCAGGTTTATTTTTAAAACTTTTATGAAGGTTTTTAGCAGCTTGAATTCCTGCATAACCTCCTCCTAATATTACTATATTAGTTTTTTCCATGATTGAACACCTTCTTTTTTAAAAAATATTGACTAAAGGCTTTTATATTATTATAATTAAGAATATAATAAATTTATTTACCCTTAGTTTAAAACTTTTTTCTTTATTATGCAAGAAAATTTTAAACGCATAATACTTTAAATGTATTTAAACTACATATGTATATATATACCCAAATAAACGAATACTAACTTACAAATTTAATATTAATGTTTATAATGTATCAATAATTGGTATTAATATATTATAAAACATTTTAAAAAGAGGTGGGCTAATGAATAAAAAGTTTTTAATCTTATTAGTTGTACTAATGGTTTCACTTGTATTTGTTGCATGTACAGGGACAGGTAACAAGACACCAAGTCCGGGTGGGGAAGAAGATATGACTAATAGTGGCAAAGAGATGGAAGATGGGATATATACAGCGGAATCAACTCATGAGCAAAATGGTTGGTATACTGTAGAGGCAGAAATAGCAGATGGTAAATTTACAGATATACAGTTTACAAAGTTTAATGAAGATGGTGAAGAAGTAGATTTAGATGAATATCCACATCCCCCTGCAGCAGAAGCTGTTAAAGAATATCCTAAACAATTTTTACAGGAACAAGACCTTTCAAAGGTGGATGTAATCTCAGGTGCAACAGGCACATATGAATCATTTAAGGAAGTTGTTGGTAAGGTAATAAAAGAAGCAGAAAGATAATATTTCTAAAAGCAAAAAGTACTATATGAGTGCTTTTTGCTTTTTCAAATACTTGTTTTTAAGGATGGGGGAACTTATTTGCAGTTTATTTTAAGACATCTTAAAAAGATATTAATTTTTATAATACTTATAATTATATTTTCAGGGATTACACTTGCAAGTGTTTTCAAGGAAAGGTCTCACATTCAGACAAAATACATCTTGTCAACAATGATAACAATAAAGGCATTCGGTAATAATTCTAAGCAGGCTGTTTCAGAGGCTATGATTAGGATTGAGCAAATAGAAGACTTAATGAGTCTATATAAAGAAGATAGCGATATATGGAAGGTGAATAATGCCATAGCCGGTGCTAAGGTGAAAGTAAGTGAAGAGACTTTGGAAGTAGTAAATAAGGGTTTGTATTATGGTGATATAAGTAATGGTAACTTTGATATAACGATAAAACCCTTAAGTGAGTTATGGGGGATAGGCACGGAAAACCAAAGGCTTCCAACACCTAATGAAATAGAAAAATTGCTTGATACTGTTAATTATAAAAATGTTGAACTTGATAGGGATAATAAAACTATCAGATTAGTTGCTGATAATACAGGTATTGATTTAGGTGCTATTGCTAAGGGTTATGCCGGTGATGAAGTTATAAGGATTATGAAAGAAAATGGTATCAAAAGGGCATATGGGGACTTAGGTGGCAATATAGTCGTGTTAGGTAAGAAAAAGCTTGGCTTACTTGATTATATAAAATCTAACTTTAAAAAAGAAAAAACTTATATGGATCAGGATTGGAGAATAGGTATTCAAGATCCTTATGGGGTAAGGGGTTCGTATATGGCAATTGTAAAAGTATCTGATAAGGCAATAGTTACTTCAGGCATATATGAAAGAAACTTTGAAGAGGGTGGTAAGATATACCATCATATTATTGATCCTTTTACAGGGTATCCTGCCGATAACGGCTTATTAAGTGCAACAATTATATGTAATAATTCAACAGATGCAGATGCTTTATCTACAGGAGTATTTGTGATGGGTGAAGAAAAAGGACTTAAACTTATTGAATCTTTACCTTCTGTCGAAGCTATATTAATTAATAATAAAAAAGAGGTTCGTATTACAAGTGCTTTAAAAGAAAATATAAAAATTGTAGATACGGATTTTAAATTAATAGATTAAAAGTTTAAATCAAGGGAAATATGGTGAGAAGTTTATGGATTTATTATTGGATAAAGACAATATAAAGAATGAGATGTTGGAAGTTGAGAAACTTTTATATAAAAGTGTAAAATCTAAGGAAGCTATTATTACACAAGCTACTACTGACTTATTGGATTCTGGTGGTAAAAGACTTAGGCCACTACTTACGATTTTATCTGCCCTATATGGTGATTATGATAAGAAAAAGATAATAGGCTTGGCAACGGCAATTGAAATTATACATATGGCTACACTTGTCCATGATGACATTATAGATTTAGCTAATATCAGGCGAGGAGCACCTACAATTCAATCAAAATGGGGTAAAGATATTGCAGTTTTTACGGGCGACTACCTTTTTTGTAAGGCTTTTTTATTAATATCCCAATATGCAGATAATAATGATATGCAAAAATTAGCCCGTGTTATAAAGATAATTTGTGAGGGCGAAATTCGCCAGTATCAATTTCGCTATAATATAGATATTAGTCTTATGGACTACCTTAAAAGAATTTTATCAAAGACGGCAATTTTATTTAAATTAAGCTGTAGTATTGGTGCATATAATGCAAGATGTAATAATAGGCTTATTTGGCAGGTTTCAAGTTTTGGTAATAACATAGGAATGGCATTTCAAATTACAGATGATATCTTAGACTTTCAAGGGAAAGATTTTAAAATGGGCAAACCGGTATTAAATGACTTTACACAAGGTATTTATACCCTACCTATAATATATTCATTAAATAGGGGAAAATATAAAAAAGAACTTAAAAATATAATTTCAAAAGAAGTATATGATGAAAAAGATATAGGGAAGATAAGGGATATGGTAATTGAATCCGGAGGTATGAACTATGCTGAACAACTTGCAAGGCGTTATCTTGATAAGGCAGAAGATAATTTAAAAAAATTACCTAAAGGTGATAATCATGAGGTTATGGGTAGAATATTAAAGGCTATAATAAAAAGGAAAAGTTAGTAGTATGAAGAGGAAAATTAAGATTTATGAAAAAGACTATTGTTGAATAGTAAAGAAAGCTACAAAAGATAGATATTAGGCTGGAAAAAAGAATTAAAAAATGATAAAATATGCTTGGAAGGGGGATATATAATGTATGATCTTATTATTATAGGCGGAGGAGCGGCAGGTTTAACGGCTGCAATGTACGCAGGGCGGAGTGGACTAAAAACATTGCTGATAGAGAAAATGTTTATTGGTGGTCAAGCTGCGACAACTTATGAGATTGAGAACTATCCCGGTTTTGCTACAAAGATTACCGGACCTGATTTAATGATGAAGATGGAAGACCATGCCAAGTTATTCGGTAGTGAATTTAAGTTTGAAGATGTAGTTGATATTAATATTGATAAGCCCATTAAAGAAGTAAATACAAGTACGGGGAAATATAAAAGTAAAACTCTTATTATAGCAACAGGTGCTAATCCTAAAGAATTAGGCATAGCAAAAGAAAAAGATTTTAGGGGTGCAGGTATTTCATACTGTGCAACTTGTGACGGGGCTTTTTATAGGGATAAGAAAGTTGCTGTTATCGGTGGTGGTGATACTGCAGTTGAAGATGCCTTGTTTCTTAGCCGATTCTGTAGTAAGGTATATCTTATACATAGAAGAGATGAGCTAAGAGCAGTAAAAGTTTTACGGGATGCAATTATGGCGAATGATAAGATAGAAATAATATGGGATACGGTAGTAGAAGAAATAATAGCTGATCAAACTATAAAAGGACTTAAAATTAAAAATAAAAAAACTAATCAAATTAACAATTTACAAGTATCAGGTGTTTTTGTTGCAATTGGCGTTGTACCTAATAATAAAGTAATTGCTAATAAGCTTGCTGTAAATGATGCCGGCTATATTATAACTGATGATATGATGCAAACAAACGTAGCCGGGGTTTACGCAGCGGGGGATATACGTGAGAAAAGTTTAAGACAGATTGTTACTGCTGCAGCCGATGGGGCAATAGCCGCATTTGAAGTTGGGAAATATATAGGTTAAAAATTAGGAAATAAACATTAGGAGGAAAAAAGATGGTAGATAAAGAAAAAGTAATAGGTAAGATTTGTGATGCAGGTATAGTTGCAGTTGTAAGGGCTGAAAATAGTGAACAGGCACTTAGGATAGCTGATGCATGTGTTGAAGGTGGTGTAGCAGCACTTGAAATAACCTTTACTGTACCCGGGGCTGATAAAGTAATTGAGGATTTAGCTAAGACATATACAAGGGGTGAAATTATCCTTGGGGCAGGAACAGTAATGGATTCAGAAACTGCAAGAATAGCAATTTTAGCAGGTTCCCAATATGTAGTAAGCCCATATCTAAACCTTGAAACAGTTAAGTTATGTAATAGGTATAGGGTACCCTGCATGCCCGGTGCCATGACTATAAAAGAAGTTGTAGAAGCCATGGAAGCAGGGGCAGATATTATCAAGATATTCCCAGGTGAAGCATTTGGACCTAAAATAATTAAGGCAATAAGAGGGCCGATACCATATGCCAAAATGATGCCAACCGGTGGTGTGAGTGTTGATAATGTTGGTGAATGGATTAAAGCAGGAGCGGTTGCTGTAGGTGCAGGTAGTGCTTTAACCGGTGGTGCAAAAACCGGTGATTATGCTTCTATTACAAGATTAGGAAAACAGTTTGTTGAAAATATAAAAGAAGCGAGAAAATGAATATGATTATTAG
>CAZRSG010000087.1:1726-5393 GCA_964602705.1 uncultured Oscillospiraceae bacterium | reverse complement strand
TAGGTGGGGGATTTTTCAACTGAAATCGTGGGGTACTTTTAGTGTATCAGAAACATGATAGGTATAAATTATATTTAGTGCTTGTAATAATGAGTTTGTAGAAATTTTTTTAGGTAGTCCTATTGCTTGTGTTAGATACTCTCTTAATCTTTTACTATCAGCTTTTCCACTAACACCGTGATTATAAAGATCTGTCTTTGTTATTATCTTATCTTGTTTACTTATATTTATTGCACTATTTATGGTTTCCTTATCTTTGCATATATTACATCCTGATTTTTTTAGGGCTTGTATAATAGTTATATCGTCTATTCCTTCTACCCCCATAATTCCTTCTTTACTTGCATATGGTTTTCTTCTTTCCTTTCCCTTTATTTCAGGTATATATGCATGTTTTATATATTGGCTTGGTATACACTGTTTAAGATAATTTCTTATTATAAATCCTGCTCTGTCTGAGTCTGTAAGAACGATTATTCCTGTACGCATAGCAATTTTTTTAATTAAGTTTATTTTATCTTTATCTTTAAATATTTTAAAACCATCAGTTATTATTATATTGGCGTCTACAAGTTGTGATAGCTTTATTTTATCATATCGACCTTCTACTATTATAGTTTCTTTTATTTTTATCATTTGTATAAGATACTCCTTAAAGATAATTTATAATAGGTTTTATATTATTCTGTGATTTGTGTAAATGTATTTATAATATCGCTTAAGCGGTTTATTAATTTTTTTATATTTTCCTCATTTACTTGTGTTTTATCAAGTTCCTTTAATTCTTTTAATAAATTATCTATTTCTTTTCTTATTTCTATTTTATTATCTTTGTTCATATTTTTCAATCCCTTTCGTAATCATATTTAATTTTTAATTTTAGCTTATATTTTATGTTTAAAATAATCTTTCTTAATATTTTTAAATTGTAAAATCATTTCTATAATTAATATATATAGCATTATATAAAATTTTGCTACATTTTGCAACATTGATTGTGTGTTTTCTCTTGTCCATTTATAATTCTATTTAGGTGGTGAGCTAATGATAGGTAATAAAATAATGCAATTACGTAAAGAAAATAATTTAACGCAGCAAGATTTAGCTAACATTTTAAATATATCAAGAAGTACTATTTCATTATATGAGATTAATCGAAATGTTCCTGATATTGGGACCCTTATAAAAATAGCTGATTTTTTTAATGTTTCTTTAGATTTTTTAGCGGGTAGGACCCCTATAAAATACCTTCCTAAGAAGGAGTGGATAGATAACATTCCTATAGGTACTTTTGATATTATTAATGACCCTAAAATCAATGAAGCTTTGAAAGATTTTGGGCATTTATCAAACAATGATAAAGATGCTATTATAACCTACTTATATGGCTTGAAGTATAAAGATAAAGACAAGTAAACATTCTTTATAAACTAATTAAGGTAGGTTATTTTTAACCTACCTTAATTAGTTTATTGATATGCTACCTTTTTACTATAATAAGTTATCTTAATAAAAATGTCTCTTTATAATTATCTTATGTCTTAATAGTTTTCTGCTTTGATTTCAAAAAATGCTTTTGGATGTGCACATGCCGGGCATACTTCAGGGGCTCCTGTTCCTTCATGTAGGTAGCCGCAATTTCTGCAAATCCATTTTTGTTTTGTCTCTTTTTTAAATATTTTATCTTCTTTTAAATTTTTAAGGAGTACTGCATATCTTTCTTCATGGTCTTTTTCTATTTCTGCTATTTGTTCAAATAAGAGGGCTATTTTCACAAATCCTTCTTCTCTTGCTACCTTAGCAAATTCAGGGTACATGCTTGTCCATTCGTAATTTTCTCCGTCTATACATGATTGTAAGTTTTGTTCTGTATCCCCTATTTCTTCTAATAGTTTAAACCATATCTTGGCATGTTCTTTTTCATTGTTTGCTGTTTCTTCAAATATTGCTGCCAACTGTTGGTATCCTTCTTTTTTAGCTACACTTGCAAAATAGTTATATTTATTCCTTGCTTGTGATTCACCTGAGAAGGCCTCCCATAAGTTTTTTTCTGTTTTTGTTCCTTTTAAATTCATATAAATCCCCTTCCTTTTTCATTTACTTGCCTTGGTTTTTTATTTTCTATCGGTAATTTTTTAAGTCACCGAGGAATTTTCTTGTTTTAGTAACCTTTTTATCATAGTTTCCTTAGCCTTATTTTCTATTGTGTCATTTATAGTATCTAATTGTATTGTTTCTTCAGGATATTTTCTTTTTAGTGCCTTGCTTATAATATAATCAGTTAATTCCGGGTTTTTAGGTAGTAAGGGTCCATGAATATAAGTTCCTATTAAATTTTTATATATAAGCCCTTCCGTTTTATCAAGTTCATTATTTCCATTGCCATATTTAACATAACCTAAGGGTTTATTATTGTTTATATATGTCCGTTTATTATGATTTTCAAATCCCACTATTATATTATAGCCTTCATTAAACTTAGTTTCAATAATAATATTTCCTGTATAGCGTTTTTCTTTTTTTTCTGTATATATATCTAATATGGATAATGCTTCTACTTCCTGATTGTTAAAGATGTCCTTCTTACCGAGCATTGTATAACTTCCATCTATAGCTAATAAGACACCCTTATCTTCTATATAGTCAATTAGTTCTTCCCTGTATTCTTTAAGTTTATTATATACTAATTCTTGTGATGATTCCTGGCCTGCCCCTAAATATACTATATCTAATGATTTAAAGTCTATTTCATCATCTATTTTTATTTTGTGAACACTTGTTTCTATATTACGCCATTTGCTTCTTTTACTTAATGCTAAGATGTTTCCCCTATCTCCATATAAATTTAATAGTTCAGGGTATATGTATCCTATTGATAAATTAACTTCCTTCAACCTTATCACCCTTCCTATTTTTGCTTGCTCTTTGCTCAAGGTTTTTTAAGACCTTTTGTGTTTCCGCTAATGCAGTATAGTTAACAAGTATATAAGATACTTTTCCGGTTTGTGCTAATGTGTTTTTTACTGCTGATAGTATGTCTTCCTGTATGCATACCTTTTTAAACTTAATACCGGCATATTTTAAACGTAATGCAAGGTCTTCTTTCCGTATTCCACATATAGTATAGCTATTAATAGGCTTATCGCAAAGACATTCAAAGTTTATATCCCATATCCAAGAAATATCTTTTCCATCTTGTGCCTTATCATTTATTGCAATCATTAAATCTTTTTCCTTTGTTTCTTTATTCATGGTCTCTATTGCTTGATTAAATCCTGCTGCATTTTTTGATAAGTTTAGAATTACCGGCTTATTTATATAGAAGGTTTCCATCCTACCAAGTTCGGGTGTGTATGTCTTGAAAGCCTTGTTTATTGTCTTTGTGTCAATTCCTAATAATACTGCAGTTGCTGCGGCAGCAAGTATATTATATATATTATAAAATCCTTTGTATGGCACGTCAAGTGGCATTTTATGCAAACTACTATCCATATTAAATTTTATGCTTTCACCAAATAATATTGTATTAGCCTTAAAATCTAATTTTTCACGCCTAAAATCACATTTACTGCAATAAAAGTCACCTAATTGATTGTAGTGAAAATAATTATAGTTTAACTTATTACCACATATTGTACATAAATATGTTTCTTTTATGGCTTTTTGT
>CAZRSG010000087.1:0-1716 GCA_964602705.1 uncultured Oscillospiraceae bacterium | reverse complement strand
AATATGTTTCAATATCATCCTCCACCCCAAAATAATATGTTTTTTGGCTTCTGTTATAGCCAAATTGTGCTACCATTGGATCATCACCGTTCAAAATAAGACATGATTCCGGTGTTTTATTTATTGCAGCTTTTAACATTTTAATTGTTGCATCTGCTTCGCCATACCTATCTAATTGGTCTTTAAATAGGTTAGTAATAATAATTTTTGTAGGTTTAAAATACATAAATACTTTTTGTGCATATGCTTCATCTATTTCAAGACAAGCATAGTCTGCTTCTATTTTACCCCAAAGTGTTGTTTTATTAATAAAAGCTGTTACTATGCCATCAAGCATGTTTGCTCCCTCATGGTTACATATTGTTTTGTAACCTTTTGTTGTTAATATGTGGTATAGCATATTGTTAGTTGTTGTTTTACCATTGCTGCCACATACTACTATTATTTCTTTTTTTACCTTTCTTGATAATTCTTTTAAGATTTCCGGATATACTTTCAATGCAATCTTGCCCGGTCCTGCCGTTCCTTTTTTTCCTATTAGTCTGCTTCCTATAATTGCAGCTTTTGATAGCCATATTGCCGCTAATTTTCTTATCTTTTTCATAACTTTCCCTTCTTTATCTTAAAGTGTTTTATTTACTTTTTCTTATTAAAGTTTATCACAAAATAAACTTTAATAAACAATTATTTTATATGTATAGTTTTTTTATGATTGGGTTATAATCTATAATGACCTCACAAAATACATTGAGACCCCCTTTACTTATAGGATGATAAATTTTTTATCATCCTATTTTTTTATATTTAAGCTTAATAAAACGGCTAAGATACTCCATATATTTATATAGGTGAGTTGTCTTAGCCGTTTATTATTTATTAATTAATATTTTTTATTCTTGGAGTCGCTTTTCTAAGGCTGATAGTTCTTCTTTTATTTTTTCAGGCAACTTATCTCCAAATTGTTTGAAAAAGTCTTTTTGTCCTTGAACATCTTCTAACCATACTTTTTTGTCTACAGTTAATAACTCTTCTATAACTTCTTTGGATACATCCAAACCAGTTACATCTATATCTTCGGCTTTTGGTAAATAACCGATAGGTGTCTCAACTGCTTCTACCTTATCTTCACATCGTTTGATTATCCAGTTAAGAACTCTTAAATTATCTCCAAATCCCGGCCATAAGAAGTTGCCTTCTTCATCAAGTCTAAACCAGTTAACATGGAATATATTTGGCTTATTAGGTATCTTTTTACCCATTTCTAACCAATGTTCAAAATAATCTGCCATATTATATCCGCAGAAAGGAATCATTGCCATTGGGTCTCGTCTTACTACACCAACTTTACCGGATGCAGCCGCAGTTGTTTCCGATGCCATTGTGGCACCGACAAATACACCATGGTCCCAGTCAAATGCTTGGTATACTAAGGGTGCTGTTTTAGCTCTACGTCCACCAAATATTATTGCAGATAGGGGTACTCCCTGAGGGCTTTCCCATTCAGATGATATCGATGGGCATTGTGCTGCAGGTGCTGTAAACCTTGAATTAGGGTGTGCACCTTTTTCATCACTTTGGGGTGTCCATGGATTACCCTTCCAATCAATACCTTCTTCCGGTGCATCTACTCCCATTCCTTCCCACCATACTGTTTTTTCCGGTGTTAATACTACATTTGTAAATATAGTATCTTTTTGAACTGTTGCAAGTGCATTG
>CAZRSG010000086.1:0-5463 GCA_964602705.1 uncultured Oscillospiraceae bacterium | reverse complement strand
GACCAATCTTAGCAATAAATCGTCGGAATATTACATCATTATTTTCAGATAAATATTCTTTAAATTTATTATAATTGTCTTCTATATCCTTAGAAAATTCAGATACCACCTTATCTTCCGGTAGCGACTTTTTTTTAATGCTTTCCTTTTTTTGTTTTTTTATAATTTTCAATTTTAATAGCACCTCATATGTAGCTTTACTTATCAATATCAATATCTTTATCAAAAGTTATTGAAAATATTCACTTTTTTATTTTAATATTTTTATTAAATTCTTTATTTTTGTAACACCTTGAAGCATATATCCATAATATATAAAGTAGTACTTGTTTTTTTACTATTAGTTATATTTATATTTACAAGGCAATATATTAAAATAAGATACTTTATTTATAGGAATGCTTTTATTTTAGTAGGGGGGGTTTATATGTTTGAAAAGTTAAATAAAAAAATTAAAAGTATATTAACCGGTGTCGATAGTAATACATTAGAACAAAGCCTTGAAACTGTCTCGCACTTAATGGAAACAGAGGAGGGGCAAAATCTTATTAATCAGTTTAGTTCTTTAGATAAAGAAGAACTCATGCAAAAATTTGATCAAATGGATGAGGAAGACATAATTAACAAACTTGATAGTATTGATCCAAAGGAGTTTTCAGAAAAGTTTAATGATGCTGAAAAAGAAAATTTAGCTAAGCTCCTTAAGGAAAATCCTGCTTTAATTAACAACTTTGATAAGTTCATTAACAAAAATTAAAACTTTAGCCTAAGGAGGATTATAATTATGTCAGATGGTTTTGATAAAAAATTAGAACATTTTAAAGAATTGTTGGAAAACGATAAAATGGTAGATACTATAAAGATGATAATGAATATGCTGGAAAAGAATAAGGGTTCTGATAATAAAACTCTTCCTGCTACTAATGAGAGTAAAGATAAGACTTTAAATTCTTATCCTGTTGATAAAGATATTCCTATATCAAAAACTGCAAGTGAATCTAATTCTCTTAACCAAAGTATAGATATGGTTATGAAAATTAAAGATATTTACGATAAGGTGAATGCAGGTGATGATAATAGGGTTAATTTGCTGATGGCACTTAAACCATTTTTAAGTACAGGCAGAAAGACACATATTGATACAGCTGTAAAATTAGTTAATGTCTCTAAAATTTCAACTATTTTAAGCAAAACTGATATTATTTGAAAGGGGTGATTTATAAATATGTATAGACGATACTATCAAAGATATGATAATACAAGAAGACAAATGAATCCATCTATAAGGGAAGCTATTGATGATATTGAAGATGATAATCTAATAAGTTCTGATGATGGCTACGATGAATCTACTGATGATAATTATATTGATAACGATAATATAGGTTCTAAGGCAGAAATAATTGTACCTAAAAAAACTAACCCTATTGACGATTTAGATGATAGCGGTATGGCGACAGAAAATTACATAGATTCATCAGATGAAAATATAAGCGATCCTTCCGGGACTATTATAAATACTTCAAGACCTTTATTATTTGGCAGGTTTAAAATTGATGATTTGCTTATTCTTGCCTTGATTTTTATTTTTATGCTTGAAGGTGTTCAAGATCCTTTAATATTAATTTTGCTTGTTTTTCTGCTTTTTATGGGTTTTTAAAAGTTTATTGTTTTTTTTTACTATAAGCCACATCAAATTTTTCTTACTATGGTTATTTAATGTGGCTTATTTTTTGTAAGTTATTTTTGCTTCTTTTATAATATTTCCTTGACACATCTGACATACCTGATATATCTGATATACTTGACATACCTGATATACCTAACATACCTCGCACTTATGTAGGGAACGATTTTAAATCGTTCCGTGCTTTTAAATCATTTGCTATATTTAATAAAATTATCTTCTATATTTCGTTTTTTATAAGTTGCCCCATCTTTTTAGTGCCAACTAAAGTCATTCCTTCACTCATGATGTCTGCTGTCCTGTACCCCTTGTTTAATACTCTACTAACTGCTTCTTCTATTGCACTTGCTTCTTCTTCTAAGTCAAAGGAATATCTTAACATCATAGCTACTGATATTATCATTGCTATTGGGTTTGCCTTGTCTTGCCCTGCTATATCCGGTGCTGAACCATGTACAGGTTCATACATGCCAAGCTTACCTTCACCCAAGCTTGCAGATGGTAACATACCTATCGATCCTGTAATCATTGATGCTTCATCTGATAATATATCTCCAAACATGTTATTTGCTACAATTACGTCAAATTGTTTTGGGTTTCTTATAAGTTGCATGGATGCATTATCAACATACATATGTTCTAATTCTATGTCTGCATATTCTTCCGCAAGTTCGCTTACAACTTCCCGCCATAATCTTGAACTGTCAAGGATATTAGCCTTGTCTATTGATGTTACTTTTTTATTTCTTTTGCAGGCAATGTCAAAGGCAACTTTAGCAATTCTTTTTATTTCGTATTTATTGTATTCCATTGTATCAAATGCAAAGTTTTCTTCTCTGCCCCTTTTTCCAAAATAAATCCCACCTGTTAACTCTCTTACGACCATTATATCAAGTTTGTCCCCTATAACTTCTGATTTTAGTGGTGATGCTGCTTTTAGTGCCTTATGAAGAATTGCCGGTCTAAGGTTTGCAAATAAGCCAAGTCCTTTTCTAAGCCCAAGTAATGCTTGTTCAGGTCTTTCGTTACCGGGAAGTTTATCCCACTTCGGACCTCCAACAGCTCCTAATAAGACGGAATCACTTTCTTTACATGCATTTAATGTTTCTTCAGGCAATGCCTTGCCATATTTATCTATTGCACAACCGCCTGCTTCCACTTCTGTTGTTTTAAATGTATGCTTATATTTTTCTCCTATTATGTTTAAGATATCTATGGCTTGTTTTGTAACTTCTTCCCCTATTCCATCTCCACATATAACTGCTATATTATATATGCTCATTATGTCAACCTCCTGTTTTTTCTTGTTTTATATAATTTATTAACCCATTTGCCGTGATAATTTCTTGCATAAATTCAGGAAACTTGGTGCTTTTATAGGTCTTATTTTTAGTAAGGTTAATGATTTCACCTTTAACAAAATCTATTTGTATTTGGTTACCGTCATCAATATCTTTTGCCGCTTCCGGACATTCTAATATTGCTAAGCCTGTATTTATGGAGTTCCTATAAAAAATTCGTGCAAATGTTTCCGCTATTATGCAGGAAATCCCTGCTGCTTTTATAGCAATAGGGGCATGTTCCCTTGATGAGCCGCAGCCAAAGTTTTTATTGGCTACTATTATGTCACCTTGATTTACCTTATTTACAAAGTCAGAATCTATATCCTCCATGCAATGTTTTGCCAGTTCTTTAGGGTCTGATGTATTAAGGTATCTTGCCGGAATAATTACATCTGTATCTATATTATCCCCATATTTAAATGCTCTGCCTTTTGTAATCATTGTTTATACAACCTCCTCCGGTGAAATTATTTTGCCTGCTATGGCTGATGCAGCTGCAATAGCTGGGCTTGATAGGTATACTTCACTTTCCGGATGCCCCATCCTGCCTACAAAGTTTCTATTGGTTGTTGCTACGGCTCTTTCACCCTTAGCCAATATCCCCATATGTCCACCAAGGCAAGGTCCGCATGTAGGGGTACTTACAACAGCTCCTGCTTCTACAAATATCTTTAATAGACCCTCTTCCATTGCTTGAAGATAAATTTTTTGAGTTGCCGGAAAGATTATTGTTCTGATATCTGGGTTTACTTTTTTCCCTTTTAATATCTTTGCAGCAATGCGTAAGTCTTCTATCCTACCATTAGTACAAGAGCCTATAACTACTTGATCTATTTTAATTTCTCCAACTTCATCAATTGTTCTTGTGTTTTCAGGCAAGTGCGGAAATGCAACTGTTGATTTTATTGAGTCTAAATCTATAGTGTATGTTTCCAAATATTGAGCATCTTCGTCAGCTTTATAGATAGTATATGGTTTTGTTGAATGGTCTTTTATATATTCTATTGTCTTTTCATCCACCGGGAAGATTCCATTTTTAGCACCTGCTTCAATTGCCATATTGGCCATTGAAAACCTATCGTCCATGGATAGGCTTTTTAAGCCTTCTCCTGAAAACTCCATAGACTTATAAAGGGCACCATCAACTCCAATTAGCCCAATTATATGAAGTATCACATCTTTGCCGCTTACCCATTTGTTTAGTTTACCTTTAAGTTCAAATTTTATAGCTTCAGGAACCTTAAACCAGGCTTCACCTGTTGCCATTCCGGCAGCCATATCTGTACTGCCTACCCCTGTAGAAAATGCACCTAAAGCACCATAGGTACATGTATGGGAATCAGCACCTATAACAACATCACCTGCAACTACTAATCCCTTTTCCGGTATAAGGGCGTGTTCTATGCCCATTTGTCCTATCTCAAAATAATTTATAATGTCTTTTTCTTTTGCAAAATCTCGGATATACTTACACTGCTCTGCGGATTTTATATCCTTATTCGGTGTAAAATGATCCGGTACTATAGCTATTTTGCCAATATCAAACACTTTATCAATGCCAATCTTATTAAACTCTGTTACGGCAACCGGTGTAGTAACGTCATTACCAACCACTAAGTCAAGCTTTGCCTTTATTAATTGACCCGGTGTAACTTGTTCCAAGCCGGCATGTTTTGCTAAAATCTTTTGTGTCATTGTCATACCCATAATATAAACCTCCCTATATATTTTTCATAAACAACCTTTTTAATAAAAATAAATAATCCCTTGTCCAATATTTATTTTAAAATTAAGGCGAACAAATTTGTCCACCTTTTTATATAAAAGTTATTATTTTTATCTATATTTTAAAACATTATACGAAAAAAGTCTACCTACTTATAATTATTTTTTAAAATCGGAGATTCTCCTCTCTTACACTTTCCCTTCCCCAATCTCCATCCCACTAATCCCTAATCACTAATCTCTAATCACTAATCTCTAAGCTCTAAGCTCTAAGCTCTAAGCTCTAATCACTTTCTCTCCTCCGACCTCCGACCTCCGATCTCCATCTCACTGCTCTCGTCCCAATACTTTTATATAATTCACATATGGATCAACAGTCCCCTGTAATTGGCACTTTTCTTCTTTTAGAATATTTACATATTCTATAATATCTTTTGTAATTCTTTCCCCCGGACAGATTACCGGTATCCCCGGAGGATATGCCATAATCATTTCCCCGGAAATTTCTCCTTCTGCTTCTTTTAATAAGATACTCCTTTTTTGGCTGTAAAAAGCATCCCTTGGGCTCACAATCATTTCTGATTTATATGGAATCCTTGTAGAGTTTTTTACTTCTCTTATTGTTGATTTTGATGAAATATCTTTTAAAGCATTAATGAAGGCATTAAAATTCTCTTTTGTATCCCCTATACTGGCTATGGCAAGTAT
>CAZRSG010000085.1:4597-5493 GCA_964602705.1 uncultured Oscillospiraceae bacterium | reverse complement strand
AGGGGCTTTATCAGGTCTTGATTAAGGCGGACAAGCTCACTTTGCAAATCGCATTATGGAAGATGGATGGATATAGCAGTTCGGAAATTTCTGAAAAATGCGGTCTGACAGTTGGTGCAATTAACTTCCGCCTATGACATCTCAGAAAAAAACTTAAAAATATTTTGTGACCATCTAATATTTGGGGCTTCCCCATCGGCTACTGGGTGAGAGGACAAAAACCTCTTGCCCAGTTTTCCTTTGTGTGGCGAAAACGGGATTGTTCCTTGACAACCGAATACTCATTCGCCAAATACTTCCTCTTTGTGATTGTGATGAGCATAAGCGTGTGCAGCGGTACGCCAAGACCTGCCAAATGGCGGCGAGCGACAGAAAGGTGGTGAGCCTAACCTACCGACTGAAAATATCGTGAAGCACGCCAATTCGCACATTTCACAAGCGGCTTGATAATAGGTAAAATAGTGTCAGCACAGAAATGGAGGTATGCTTTATGAATACAGCAGCAAATGGATATAATTACCGATTTAAGCTCACAGATTATGCTCAGTTTGATAGAAATAGAGCAAGAACGGTTGCGATTTATGGTCGTGTATCAACAGAACATGAAGCACAGTTATCAGCACTGGAAAATCAGTTACAATGGTATGATGACCAAGTGAAATATCACCCGAACTGGACTGTTTGTGAACGCTATATTGATGAGGGCATCACAGGAACGCAGGCAAAAAAACGCCCTGCATTTCTGAAGATGATTGAAGATGCAAAAAGAGGAAAATTCGACTTGATTGTTACCAGAGAGGTGTGTCGTTTTGCACGAAATGTTGTGGACACGCTCGTTGTGACAAGAGAGTTAAAAGGCATCGGTGTTGAGGTGTTCTTTATCGACGATAATATTT
>CAZRSG010000085.1:0-4587 GCA_964602705.1 uncultured Oscillospiraceae bacterium | reverse complement strand
GATGGCGATGGAGAATTGCGGTTATCTCTCATGGCAACATTAGCACAGGAAGAAAGCCGCAAGACTTCCGAGCGTGTAAAAGCAGGACAGAAAATCAGCCGTGATAATGGTGTCCTCTACGGAAACGGAAATATCTTGGGATATGACCGAGTTGGAGATACCTATGTTATCAATGAAGAACAGGCGGAAACAGTCAGGATGATATATGACTTGTATCTGCAAGGGTATGGCTCAATGAAAATAGCAAAGATTTTGACGGAGCGAAAAAGGAAAACAGCTTCAGGACTTATCAAATGGAGCGTTTCTAATATAATGAGGGCAATTAAAAACGCCACTTATACGGGAACTAAATGCTATAACAAATCCAGAAGCAATAGCTTTTTGGAGCAGAAGCGTATCAACAACCTTGATATGTCCACTTATGAGTATGTAGAGGGAGATTTCCCTGCTATTATTTCTCAAGAGGTATGGGATAAAGCACAGGCGATAAGAGAAAGCAGAATAAAGCCTGCATTGGTAACTGCGGAGAAAACCACCCATAGTAAGCGTAACTCCAGAGATATATGGGTAAATAAGTTGCGTTGTTCCTGCGGCTCATCATACCGAAAAAATAAGTGGCATACCAAATTGGACGGTAAAACTTCTTACGGCTATCAATGCTACAATCAACTCAACAATGGGATTAAGCGTAAACGGGCTGAGATTGGCTTGGATACCGAGGGCTACTGCGATAGCAGGATGATAACCGATTGGAAGCTCGATTTTATGGCTAAAGCATTGTTAGAGCATTTGTGGCAGGAAAGAAAAGAGTCCGTGCTTATCGCCTTAGACCTTATCAAGCAATATTATAAGGAAGAAAGAGCTTCGGAAAGCAAGTCTGATGCTGTATCCATACAAGCCAGAATAGACAAGGCAAATAGCCGACTTACTAATCTGATTGCTATGAGAGCAGACGGGGAAATTTCAAAGGATGAATATCTGGCAATGAGAAAGCCCGTTGATACAGAGCTTTTAGAGCTTCAAAAAGCCCTTGAAGATACACCGACAGATAAGAACAGTCCGAGAGGTCTTGATTTGGAAGGTATCCGTTCTACGCTAAACAGCCTGATTGATTTTAGCGGAAGTACGATTAGCCACGATGTCGTCAATCAGTTCGTTTATATGATAACGCCAACTTCGGACACCACTTTTGATTGGTATGTCAATCTGAACGGAACGGCTGATGTAAAAGCGACCTTTACAGCGGAGGGTAGGAAGAAAAGCTGTATAATCAAATTAGAGGAAATCGAAAGGATTTCCTCATTACATAGGAAAGAGAACGAGGACAATGCACACCTCATCAAAAACCCCATTGTTTTTACCTTTCTGCACAAGCGGTTGTAAACGAAAAAATGTAAATATAAACAAATTATAGGGCAGACGATTCTGTCTGCCCGCAATCAATAAAGCCATGATAAATAAAAATATTAACCACCGACATATCTACTGTTATTTCCACCTTAAAAAAGAAAAGGAAGAATTGCTTTTTTTGTGGTTATGGTTCTTATTGTTTGTATCCTTGCTTATTGTAATATTGGACTCCTTTATAGGTTTCTTATTAATTAACTTATCAGAAACAAGCCTATTTCCCTTTTCCATCTTGTTTTCCTTATGATTAAAATTATTCTTACTTACTTGAGAAATGGTCTTATTATCAACTATATTTAAATTGCCGGTATAATTATTTACACTTGAACCATAATGAACAGGTTTACTTTTGCTAATACGTATATTAGAAGCATTTTGTAGATCTCTAAAAGTTACATCCTTATGCTCTATCTTATTAAATAAATAATCAGATGGAGGAACTTTACTTTTATATACATCTTTTAATAATTCATAAATCTTTTCGCTTATATTTTTCAATTCGAGGATATTATTTTCTTTCTCAATGCATTCAAATTCTGTAATCTCCTTAGAATTAGATTTAATTAAATTTGAAAAACCATCATTAAGAATTTGTATATCAGTTTGCAGTTGTTTTATTTGACTTTTTAGTAAGCTTATATAATCTTCCGTTTTGATAATGTGTTGTGAAATTAAGTCTTTTTCATCATTCAACTTCATACTATAATCACTTCCTTCTAATCCCATATGATATATATATATTAAAACAGATATATCTTTATGAACATATTTTCTTAATAGAAAACTATAGTAGTAACATATAAAGTATAAACAACATAAACTGATAATGTAATTAAGTATCAAGAAAGGAGAGAAAAGTATGGGAGAAAATCTTATTAGAAGACCACGTGAAAGTTTATGTGTCAATGCCGAAAAAGTATACGATTGGGTTATTGAAGAAGGCACCGGTTCTACAACATTACTGGCTTCAAGGTTGCCTG
Source organism: uncultured Oscillospiraceae bacterium (assembly GCA_964602705.1). Classification (GTDB taxonomy): domain Bacteria; phylum Bacillota; class Clostridia; order SK-Y3; family SK-Y3; genus CAZRSG01. The sequence continues at coordinate 2,200 of CAZRSG010000085.1, read as the reverse complement.
TGGCAATACCGGCAGATGCTACAAATGTTCAAGTTAAGTGTATCTTAACTGATGAAAATGGAATACCATTACCAATAAATACACAAATTGATGTTACAGAAGTAGCACCACGAGAAGATAGACAATTTGATTTGGATGGAACAATAGTGACACTTCAACGTGTTTTATTTACAAAAAAAATTTATATAGTTTTAGAAATTAGTGGTGTAGATTCGGCAACAGGTTCACAATTTTTTATTACATCCGATCCATTTCCACCATTTAATTTTACGGAAACGGAATATCTCTGTGCTCCACCGGGAACAACACTTATTGTTAGGATTTCAGACTTTAGTTGCCAAACCGTTGTTAACAGAACTGAAACAGATGCTATTTCAGGTTTTGGAGTGAGTATATTTATTTGTCAAAGTATTCAGGTAGTTGCACCGGTTACAATAGAATTATCAGCAAATTTTTGTGTACCACGTGAAACCTTGTCAGAACATTGTGGAAACCCGAGGATCCCCCCACAATGCCCAATAATTTTTCCGGGTAGGTCACCGGTTTCATGTGATGAATAATAATTGATAGGTATAGATTTGGTATTAGTATTTTAATTTTATAATTAACTTTATTTATTAAAGGTATTAAAATGAGTTTATTTTAATACCTTTAATTTTACGGAAAAATTAATATTAAAAAGAAGGAAATTCATACAATTTTGTAGAATATAATATATAAGGGTTTGATGAATTCCTATTATTTATTGGGTAGGGTTCGAAACTTTATCAAAGGTAGTGGTATTATGACTATACGTGAACAAACTGAGAAAATTGAACATTTAATTTTCTCAAAACATGCACAATTAAGTGATAAAACATTAGGTAGAAGAAAGGCAGAAGAAAAATGTAATATAAGAACAGAATTTCAAAGAGATAGAGACAGAATAATTCATTCGAAAGCTTTTAGAAGGTTGAAACATAAGACACAGGTATTTATAAATCCGGAAGATGATCATTATAGGACAAGATTAACCCATACCTTAGAGGTATCACAAATAGCAAGGACTATAGCCAGATCCTTAAGATTAAATGAAGATTTGGCTGAAGCCATAGCCTTAGGTCATGATTTAGGGCATACACCTTTCGGTCATACAGGGGAAGAAGTTTTAAATAAGCTTTCTGTTTATGGATTTAAACATAATGAACAAAGTTTAAGGGTTGTTGATATTTTAGAAAATGGTAAAGGTTTAAACCTTACACAAGAAGTAAGAGATGGTATCTTAAACCACACCGGAAAAAATAAACCATTTACTTTAGAAGGTCAGATTATTCGATTTGCAGATAGGATTGCATATATTAATCATGATATTGATGATGCTATACGAGCATCGATTTTGTCCCAAGAAGACATACCTAATATATATATAAATATTTTAGGGAAGACTCATAGCAATCGAATAAATACTATGATTGCTGATATAATTACTGCAAGTTTTGATAAAAATAAGATTAATATGAGTACAAAGATATATGAAGCTACCATGGGGTTAAGGGAATTTATGTTTAAAAATGTTTACATTGAATCTAAGGCAAAAGAACCGGAAGGAAAAGCACAAGAAATAGTCATAAAACTATATGACTTTTTTACTAATAATCCTGCACAATTGCCTAAGCATGCAGAAAGACAATTAAAAAATACAGAAAAACATAGGGTGATATCTGATTATATTGCAGGCATGACTGATGACTTTGCCATCAATATATTTAATAATATATTTAGTAAAACTAATAATAGAGATATTAAAATGAATAAAAAAGATGAATATGGCTATAACTAATTAATAATAATTGTAAGTATAAGGTTACATTGGAATTAATATATTTAAATAAAAAAGAAGGAATTTTAAAGCTTATGTCGAATTAAGATAAGTCAGACTAGAAATTTAAAAATATAATTAAGCCGGTAAAACAAAAGGAGATTTAAAATGGCTCAAATATATCCTGAACAATTTATCCAGGAAGTGAGCATAAATAATGATATAGTTGATATTATATCTGAATATGTTAATTTAAGAAGTAGTGGGAGCACATTAAAAGGTTTATGCCCATTTCATAGGGAAAAGACGCCGTCTTTTTCAGTTTCACCGGAAAAACAATTATTTTATTGTTTTGGATGTGGTGAAGGCGGGGATGTAATAAGTTTTATAAGTAAAATAGAA
>CAZRSG010000084.1:0-5538 GCA_964602705.1 uncultured Oscillospiraceae bacterium | reverse complement strand
GCCCCTTTTTGGTTCATTAATAATCCTTTTCAAACTAATATTATCTACAGGATTTTGTATTATTCGTAAATATGCAATCAAATCTTTAATTTCTTTCCTGTCGTAAAACCTTAAGCCTCCCAATATTCTATAAGGTATTGCTTGCTCTCTAAATATGTTCTCTAATACACGTGATTGTGCATTCATCCTATACAAGATGGCGATATCAGAATATTTAGCCTTTTTTTCTTGGATTAATTTATTTATTTCTTCCGCAATATACCTTGCTTCAGCATATTCATCTTTAGCCTTATATACCTCTATTAACTTTCCCTCTTTATTTTCCGTCCATAAATTTTTACCCTTTCTGCCCTCATTATTCTTTATTACATTATTAGCAGCATTTAATATATTTTTAGTTGAACGATAATTCTGTTCTAACCTAATTGATACTGCATCTTTATAATCTTTTTCAAATTCTAATATATTTCTAATATTCGCACCCCGCCAACCATAGATACTTTGGTCATCATCACCGACTACACATATATTATGATGTTTTTGTGCCAATAAATTTACTAACATATATTGAAGTGTGTTAGTATCTTGATATTCATCAACAAGTATATATTTGAATTTTTCTTGATAATAGTCTAATATCTTTTTATTTTCATTTAGTAGCTTAACAGTTAACATTATAATATCATCAAAATCAAGGGCATTATTATCCCTTAGTTTCTTTTGATATAGATTATATATCTTTGCAATTTGTTTTTCTCTATAATTATCATTGTTTATTTCTGCATATAGTTTATAATCAATATTCTCATCTTTTGCTGAACTTATTATTGATAATACATTCTTTACCGGAAAATCTTCATCACTTACCCCTAATTCGTATAAACACTCTTTAATAACACTTAATTGATCCATACTGTCGTATATAGTAAAATTTTTATTATAGGCAAGCTTATCTATATCTTTCCTTAAGATTTTAAGGCATGCTGCATGAAATGTATTTACCCACATACTATCAACCTGGCTATCAATCAACCTACTTAAACGTTCTTTCATTTCTTTAGCAGCCTTATTGGTAAATGTTATCGCTAAGATATTCCACGGTGATATATTTAACTTTTTTATTAAATATGCAATCCTATGTGTAAGGACCCTTGTTTTCCCACTTCCGGCACCTGCCAAAATAAGCAAAGGACCTGTAGTACATAATACTGCTTCCTCTTGCTGTTTGTTTAGTGATTCTAATAATGTTTTCCCCATATATTGTATCTCCCTTTAAAATATACTATGTAATAACTATTTAAAATATATATCATTTTATGAGATACGTCAATAAAAAACCTCTTTAATAGTTGCATAAATCCAATAAAACCATTAAACTATATATAAGGATTAAAAACTATCAGATAAGGAGATATTTAATATGGAAAAAAATAAGATAAGCAGTTTATATACTAAAAACGTTATTTGCCCTGTATGTCAGTCAGAAATCTCTGTTAGTTTGGTAAGGTCTTCCCATATACGAATAAATTCCAGGGATACTGACCTTATGTATATCTATAATACTGTTAACCCTTTATTATATGATGTTTGGGTTTGTGAACAATGTGGTTATTCAGCTTTAAAAACAAATTTTAATGACATATCTACAAAACAAATAAATGAAATTAAGAAAACAATAAGTTCTAAGTGGAAGGTCAAATCTTATGGAATAGAATATAATATAGATACAGCTATAGAAAGGTTTAAGCTTGCACTTTTAAGTGCAACCATCAAAAAGTCCAAAGATAGTGAATTAGCAACAATTTGCTTAAAGATTGCTTGGCTTTATAGATTAAAAAAAGACTCCACTAATGAAGTAGATTTTTTATCTAAGTCTTTAAATAAATATTTACAGGCTTTTGAAATTGAACACTTTCCTATAGCAGGCATGGATGAGCCTTCTTTAACTTATCTTATAGGTGAACTTTACAGAAGAATTGGCGATAATAAAGACGCCTTAATTTGGTATAGCCGTGTTCTTTCTCACTATTCTGCAAAAGAATCTATTAAAGAAATGGCAAGAACACAAAGGCAACTAATTAAGGCACGATAATTAAAACTTTCGTGCTTATTATAGTTGCCCTTGATAAATAACTATGAATTTTATAGTAATTATCTAATGTAATCTATTCCTTGTAATAGGGTCTTTTTATTAATGGCTGATTTTATTCCTGTAACAATATAACCATCTTTATCTATAAATATTGTTGTTGGTATAGACTGTATGCCATACGCATAGGCTGCCTCTTGCTTACTATCATAGTATACAGGAAACTTAAAGCCTTGTTCTTGAATATATTTTTTCCCCTTGTCAACAGTTTCTCTCTGCCCATCCACTAAATCTACCATCATAAATGTTATATCACCCTTTACATCCCCATATACCTCATTAAAGTCAGGCATCTCAGATTTACATGGTGGGCACCATGATGCCCAAAAATTTAAGACAATTGGTTTACCAAAAAAATCAGATAGTTTTACACTGTTATTATTACTATCAATAATTGTAAAATCAGGTGCCTTTGTCTTGTTAGCTTGTTGTGATCTTTCATTGTTTTGTTTTTCATTATTTTGTTTTTCTTCATCGGATGTTACAAGTTTATTTGATGCTTGCGTATCCTTATTTGTAGTTTCATCATTCTTGCCTGTTTGTTTACTATCTACGTCTTCTGTTTGTTTATCTGTCTTTTCTGTATCTTTTCCGCCTTTTGTATTATCTTTCCCCTTATCCGTATCTTTATTGGTCTGAAAAGAGTTTTTACTTACAGGTGTACTTGTGCTTTTAGAGTTAGTAGTTTCCTCTTGTTGGTCTTTCTTATTTGAATCTTGTTTATTTGAATCTTGTTTATTTTCTTTACTTTCACCATCAACATCATCTGTAATATCATCTTCTTCACTGTATATATTATCTCCAAGTTCATCGATTGGCAACTTTATATCTAATCCTGCTATAGGATCGTATCGTTTTTGTAAAGAATTATATGTTAAATAAGCTGCACCGATTAAAATGATAAAAATTAATACTCCCAAAAATATCTTTGTTTTATTATTTATTTTCATTAATTAAACCCCCTTGTATAATATAGTTGTAATCATGTCACAACTTTTTAGCTGCAATAACCACCAATTTTTAACAATCAAAATGTTAGTAATGATAGGAAATAACCCATCATACCAGTCATCATCAAGACACCTATTATTATTAAAAAAATTCCCGAAATGATGTTTATTAGTTTATAATTTCGTTTTATTACATCAAATATAATTTTAACTTTTTCTATTAGAATTGCACTTATAATAAAGGGTAAGCCTAAACCCATGGAAAAACTTAGTAACATTAATATACCGGAAATAATCTTCCCCTCTTGTCCGGCAAGCATTAGGGCAGACCCTAAAAATGCCCCAATACAGGGTGTCCATGCCAGTGAAAAAACCATACCAAATAATATTGAAGAAAAGAATTTCAAGTTATTAGTAGTAACCGTAAAACCTTTACTTGCATTAGGAAAGTTAATTTTAATTATATTTAAAAAACTTAAGCCAAATAGTGTTACTATTGAACCTGTAATAATATTAAGAGTGCTATCATATTGTTTTATTAAACCCCCTAATGTAGCTGCAAAAGCACCTAATATAATAAATATAATGGTAAAGCCAAGAACAAAGCCTATCGAATTTATAAGGGCATTATAACTTTTCCCCTCATTATCAATATCTCCTCCAACAAAATATGAAATATAGATAGGAAGCATAGGCAGTAAACATGGAGAAATAAATGTTATTATACCTTCCAAAAATACAATTATATATTGCATAATCTTACCCCCATTTCACTTATATAATTTAAAAGATATTTGAATAAATTAATAATTTTTAAATCATCTCCAAAGCTTGTTGTATATCTTCTATAATATCGTCAATATTTTCAAGTCCAACTGAAAACCTAATCATTCCTGCATCAATTCCGGCTGCAATAAGTTGTTCATCTGTAAGCTGTCTATGTGTAGCTGAAGCCGGATGCAATACACATGTCCTTATATCTGCTACATGCACAACATTAGAAGCAAGTTTTAGCCTATCCATAAATTTTACAGCATTTGACCTTCCACCCTTAATGGAAAAAGTAATTACACCACTTGAGCCAATAGGTAAATATTTTTCTGCCAGCTTATAATATTTATTTGATTTTAGTCCCGGATAATTAACTGAAAGTATTTTATCAGAAGTTTCTAATAATTTGGCAATTTTCAAAGCATTTTCACAATATTGTTTCATCCTAATAGCTAATGTTTCAAGTCCCAAATTTAATAGAAAGGCAGAATGTGCTGCGGGATAGCATCCAAAATCACGCATTAATTGCATCCTGGCTTTAATAATATAAGCAAGATTTCCAAATTCACGACTGTATACAATACCATGGTAACTTTCATCAGCTTGTGTAAAACCGGGAAATTTATCGCTGGATTCCCAATCAAAAGTACCGGCATCAACAATAACTCCGCCTACCTGAACAGCATGCCCATCCATATATTTAGTAGTAGAATGTATAACAATATCTGCACCAAATTCAATAGGCCTACATAAAATAGGCGTAGGAAAAGTGTTATCTATAATTAAAGGAACCTTATTACTATGTGCTATTTTAGAAAACTTCTCAATATCAAGTACAGTTAATGCCGGATTTGCAAGAGTTTCACCAAATATAGCCTTAGTATTAGGCTTAAATGCCTTTTCTACTTCTTCTTCTGAGGCGTCCGGGTCAACCCATATACAATCTATACCAAACCTTTTTAAAGTTACAGAAAATAAATTTACCGTTCCCCCATAAATTGTTGATACTGCAATAAAACTATCCCCGGCAGAGCAAATATTTAAAATTGATATTAAAGAAGCTGCCTGCCCACTACTTGTTAGCATTGCCCCAACCCCACCTTCAAGAGCTGCTATCTTTTTTTCAACAGCATCACATGTAGGATTTGCAAATCGTGAATACATATACTCTGTTGGCATATCAAATAAATCAGCAATATGTTCCGTAGAATCAAAGCAATAAGTTGTACTTTGTGTAATTGGAACAACTCTTGGTCCACCATTTTTGGGAACATAACCTGCATGTAAACATTTTGTTTCTATTTTACTATTTTTATTAAGTTCTTTCATTTTGCCCTCCTATATAAATAACTTTTTTAGTATATAATTATTACCCTTATCCATAATTAAAAAACATTGCTTTTAAAATTAGACTTATAATAGCATAAAAGTGTATATTTTTCAAATTTATTTAATTATTATTAAATCTAATTGTTTGCAATGTTTAATATAATTTTTAAAACTAATATAAATATTTTAATAGTTAAAATATTTTATTGAAAATATAAAATATGATTATAAACATTAAGGTCAAAAGTAAGATAGATGCCTCAGCACTAACTTCAACCATTCTAACCCCTAACATAGTATTAACCCTTGATTTATCATATTTAGAAAAAGTTATATTTA
>CAZRSG010000083.1:0-5575 GCA_964602705.1 uncultured Oscillospiraceae bacterium | reverse complement strand
GTGCTTCTGCATTTATAAGCTTTGTTTTGTTGGAACCCATATATCAAGCTAATACAACCATATTTGTAGGTAAAACTGTAGATACACAAGGGGCTGGTTTTTATAATGATTTAGTTATAGGAACTCAATTAGTTAAAGACTATAGGGAACTTGTTAAAAGCAGGTTAGTTTCTAATACAGTTATAGAAGAATTAGGCCTATATAACATGACTGCATCGCAATTATCCGGTAAATTAGGTGTTAATTTAAAAAGTGACACAAGGATAATAGAAATAACTGTAGTTGATAAAGATTCAAGATTAGCTAAAAATATTGCAGATAAAGTAGCAGAAGTATTTAAAGTTAAGGTTGTTGAACTAATGGATGTTGAAAATGTTCAAATTATTGATAAAGCTATAATACCTTCAAACCCTATTAAACCAAGGAAGCAATTAAATATAATCATTGCTATATTTATGGGTACCATGGTGGGGTTAGGACTTGTATTTTTAATTGAATATTTGGACAATACCATAAAAACACCTGAGGATGTTCAAAAGCATCTGGGTATACCGGTAATAGGAACCATACCAAACTTCCCTAATGTTAAATAAAACCGAGGGTACTGTTCTTATTATGCAATTTGAACATATGAAAAGGAGATATAATAGATGACACAAAAAGAATCACTTATAACACATATTAATCCTAAGTCTCCAGCATCAGAGGCATATAGAGTATTAAGGACAAATATACAATTTTCAAGTATTGATAAGCCATTAAAAACAATTTTGGTTACAAGTTCAGGACCAAAAGAGGGTAAGACTACTACAATAACAAACTTGGCTATAACATTTGCCCAGTCAGGTGCAAAAACCTTGCTAATAGATGCAGACTTAAGAATACCTAAAATATATCAATTATTTGATTTTAGTAATGCTAAAGGATTAACTAATATACTTGTAAGAAACAAGGACTATAAAGAATACCTTAAAAAAACGGATATTAGTAAATTGGATGTAATCGTATCAGGTCCGATACCTCCTAATCCTTCAGAATTATTAGGTTCATCAGCCATGAAAAATTTTCTGGCAGAGGTAAGTAATGACTATGATATTATTTTAATAGATACACCTCCGGTCGTAAATATAACAGATGCAGCAATATTATCAACAATAGTCGATGGTACAATCTTAGTAGCAGCCTCTAAACATGTTGAAATTAATGTTATTAATAGGGCAAGGGAGCTTTTGGAACAGGTAAAGGCTAATATTGTAGGTGTGGTCCTTAACAAAATTGATACAAATACTAATGGTAATTATTATTACTATTATTATGGTGAAGACATGTAAGAGTTTAATGGAGGAATGAAAATGGTAGATATACACTGTCATATCATTTCTGGTTTAGATGATGGTGCACAAGATATAGAGACATCAATGAATATGGTAGATATTGCTGTAAAGGATGGGATTAGGCATATTATTGCAACTCCTCATTATATTTATGGGGGATTAGATAATACATCTGAAGTTATTAAAAGTCAGGTGGATAAGCTAAATGATATTATAAGACATAATAATATTAATCTTACTGTTTATGAAGGTTGTGAAGCTTTTATATGCCCGGAATTGCCACAATTGGTTCGAGACGGGACTGTATCTACTTTAAATAATTCAATGTATATTTTAATTGAACTACCTATGTCAAACATTCCTCAGTATACTAAAGATGTAATATATGAATTAAAGCTATATGGTTATAATCCGATTATTGCACATCCGGAAAGAAATAAAGAAATCATAAATGACCCTACAAAATTAATAGATTTAGTTAATAGAGGTGCTTTAACTCAATTAAATGCATCAAGTTTAACCAGTTTATACGGCACTACTGTTTGTAATACAGCGATTAAATTATTAAAAAACAACTTGATACATACAATGGCATCAGATGCACACTCAGCAAAAGGCAGAAAGCCACAATTATCAAAAGCAAAAGTAATAATTAACAAGATATTAAATGAAGAAACCATCCTTAATATATTAGACAATAATAGACGAGTATTAGATAATAAGCCAATAACACCGGGAGAAATACATAAAATTAAAAGGATAAGAAATAATATTTTTTTAAAAGGATACCATAAAATAGTATCATCATTTATTAGTTAAAAATCCATTTTAAAGAGGGGTTTAAAACATGAAAAAGAAGGCTTTTTTAATAACTACTTCTATAATAATAGCCATAGTTTTAATCGGAATGCTTGCTATAAATTCGGCTTTTAATTTAGTAATGAAATATCAACTGGGAGCATTGGGTATTATTGATGATATTAATTTAACTGATAAGGCTGAGGATGATGGTAATATACTTGAAGATGAAATGTCTCAAGAAGAAAGGGACCCTATAAAGGAAGATGAGGGGGAAGATGGGCAAGCTAATATAACTAATGAAGAAGAATTTCATGATAAAAAACAAGAAGAAGCCAGTCAATTTGCTAAGGATAGTAATAAAAAAGATGCAGGTAAGGATAATACACCAAAATCAACTGATACACCTGGTATAAATATAGGCAATAATAAGCTAAAAGAAATAGAAAGAGCCGTTTCATTATCAGATAAAACAAAAGCAATATCAATAGTATTTGGTAGTTTAAGCCAAGCAGATATAGCAAAGTTAACACAACTGGCGGGGCAAGGAGCATCAGGCCAAGCCCAAGCTAAAACCATATTATCAAAAAGCCTTAATCAACAACAAAAGAGTACACTTAAGGCTTTATATAGTAAATATCAACACTTATTAAAATAAAAAAATGGAGGGATTTAAATGTTTAATAAAAAGTTAAAAATGTCATTAAGTTTTACATTAACATTTATAATGATTTTTAGTCTTATAAATGTTGTATTTATTCCATTTGTTAGTGCTAATGATCAAGTAGATGATTTAATGTTCTATTTTTATAGTGAATTTAAGGATGATAAGGCGACAAGAATTAAGATATTAAAGATACTAACCGGTACAGAAGAGTTGGAAAAACCATATGAATTGCAAGAAATTACAGATTTGAATATAGCAGAAATTACAGACACCCTATACGAAGAATTAGGAGATAATGATTTATCAAAAGAAAAAATAGAAAAAGGACTTAAAGAGCTATATCGGATTCAAGAAAACAGTATAACAATGTCTAATATCCTATTAGAAAAGCTTGAAGATGGTTTACAAATCCATGATGATAAATATAAGGAGAAGTTTCCTAACATTAAAAATGAAATAGAAAACAAGGTTAATAATTATCTTTTCTTTATAAATTTATTATCAGAAGCTAAGGATATGTATAACGAATTTAAAGGGAAGATTGATTACAACTTTTTATATAAAGCTAATAACAATCAAATTAAAGTATATTCGGATATGGAGAACTTAATATCATTGGGAACTACCTATTTGGGTGGAGGATTTATAGTAGCTTATGCAGAACTAATGTTTGACTTATTAGATATAATAAATAGAGAAGAATATAAATCAGAGCGAGTTTATCTTATGGAAAATTTATCTGACCATTCATTAATCGACCCTAAAGACAGAAATGAAAGCGAACCATCTACACCGGGAAATACTGGCACTGGTAGCAGGAGTCCATCATCCAGTGATGATAATAAAGAAAAAGATAAAGAAAAAGATAATGAAAAGGACAGTGAAGGTAATAATGGAGACACCACTAAACCTGACCAAGAACTAATAATATTTACAGATATTGATGATGTTCCTTGGGCAAGAACTTATATAGAAGAATTAGTAAGCAAAGGGGTATTAAAGGGAGTATCAGAAGATAAATTTGAGCCAAATAGGAATGTTACAAGGGAAGAATTTACTAAGATGATTATAGAGGCATTTAATCTTAAAAGTGACCAGGCAACAACAAGCTTGGAAGATGTAGAAGAAGATGCATGGTATTATGAATATATAGCTGCAGCCGAAGAATTAGGTATAGTAAAGGGAATAGGTGGGAATAAGTTTGGTATAGGAGACAATATAAGTAGGCAAGATATGGCTCTTATTGCATATAATGCAGCTTTAAAGGCTAATGTGGATATTATAAAAACTAAACCAGCTGAAACCTTTAAAGATGCAGATGAGATAGCCGACTATGCTATAGTAGCAATAAACCTCATGCAAGAAGCTGATATTATTAATGGTATGGGTAATGGCTTATTTGAACCATCAGCAAATGCGACAAGGGCACAAGCGGCTAAAATTATTTACTTATTATCTATTATGTAAGAAAATCTTATGATTAAAATATTAATTATTATATCTTTAATATAGGTGAAATAATTATTTAAAAAGGCAGGAAGAAATTGAGTAAATGTCGAAATAATATTATATAAAGGGGTTTTCTAATCAGATAATATTAAAAAGGAGTTGGTAGTGTGAACTTTATTATTACCGGAAGAAAGATTGAAGTAACAGATGGTTTAAGAGAAAGAATTTATAAGAAGTTAGGTAAATTAGAAAAGTTTTTTAATGAAGATACTGAGGTTCATGTTACAATGAAAGTAATCAAAGACCAACATATTGTTGAAGTTACAATTCCTTATGGGGGTATTATTTTCAGGGCTGAAGAATCCGGCTATGATATGTACTCGTCAATAGATAGGATAGTAAGTATTTTAGAAAGACAAATTAGAAAAAATAAAACACGATTAGAAAAACGTTTAAAAGAAGGTGCATTTGCCTTTGACCCTTTAACTAACGGAGCTAAATCTAAAGCCCCTGATGTCGATGAAGAAGTAGACTTTAAAGTAGTTAGAACAAAAAGATTTGCAATTAAGCCTATGAATATAGAAGAAGCAATTTTGCAGATGAATTTATTAGGCCATCAATTTTTTGTATTTTCAGATGCAGAAACTGAAGAAGTAAATGTAGTTTATAAAAGAAAAGATGGGAATTATGGTTTAATTGAACCGGAATTTTAGGAATATTATTGAATAAATAAAAGAGAACAAAATATAGGGGGTGGTTCTCTTGTGGGGAATTTTAATAAACACAAGGGAATTGCCCCTTTATTTTATATGGTCTGATTTCTAATAAGTTTACAGTTTTTAATAATATGAGTTATATAACAGAATAAATTATTTTGATTTTGCTTATAAAGAATACTTGTAAATAATAATGTTTTTTAAAAATGAGTCGAAAATGTATATTGAATCTAATATATATTAATGATATTATAAGTTATAGATTAAGAATAGACATGGGGTGGTAAGATGAGAAAGATATTTGAAAAAGTTTTCGGATCCTATAGTGATAGGGAAATAAAACGTCTAATACCGATAGTTGATGAAATAGAATCTTTAGAAAGTAAGATGCAAGATTTAAATGACGAGGAATTAAAGTCCAAGACAGCTGAATTTAGGGAACGAATCAATAAGGGTGAAAGTATAGATGATATATTAACGGAGGCATTTGCAGTAGTTAGGGAAGCCTCTGAAAGACTTGCAAGGCTTGTAAACACGGAAATGCATAATGAAGAGGCTTTTGAAATCTTTTTGCAGCAAGGCTATAAAACCTTATCATTAACACCTGAAAT
>CAZRSG010000082.1:4869-5894 GCA_964602705.1 uncultured Oscillospiraceae bacterium | reverse complement strand
ATTTATAGTCATGCACGTAAAAAAATAGCAAAGTCTCTCGTAGAAGGGAAAGAATTATGTATTGAGGGTGGAGATTATAAACTATGCAATGGGCATGGACCTGGTTGTCGAGGTCAACATTGTCATAGGCATGGTCTTGGAAATAATTTTAAAAAAATAAATAGAGGTGAAGATTAATGAATATTGCAATTCCGGTAAATGATAAGGATTTAAATTCAGGTGTATGCCCATCTTTCGGTCGGGCACCATATTTTCTTATTTATAATACTGAAACAAAGGAAAGTGACTTTTTAGAAAATTTAGCAGCAAATAGCCGTGGTGGTGCAGGTATTAAAGCTGCCCAAACAATTGTTGATAGGCAAGTCAGTGAAGTAATTCTTCCACGATGTGGTGAAAATGCAGCTGATGTTTTAAAGTCGGCTGATATAAAACTATATAAGACAATTAGTGAAGAAATCAATGAGAATATAGATGCTTTTTTAGGTGATAAGCTAAGGTTACTTTCAGATATACATGAAGGATTTCATAATTATGGGGGCAATTAAACAATGGAAATAGCTGTACTAAGTGGTAAGGGTGGGACAGGTAAGACATTAGTTTCGGTCAATTTAGCGTGGGTGGCAAAGGATTCCAAATATGTAGATTGTGATGTTGAAGAGCCTAATGGCCATCTTTTTTTAAAACCAAGTGATATAAAGAAAAAAGAGGTAAAGGTTAAAATACCTTGTGTAAATGATAGTTTATGTAATGGTTGTCGTGTATGTGTTGAATTTTGTAAGTTTAATGCATTAGCATATACAAATAATAAGTTAGTGATATTTGATGATATCTGCCATTGGTGTGGTGGTTGTACTTTACTATGCCCTGAAAATGCCTTAAGTGAAATAGACAAGGTAATAGGTGAAATTCAAGTTGGTAAATCAGCTAATGTTACTGTTTCAAGTGGATTTTTAAAAACCGGTGAGGCAAGTGGTGTACCGATTATTGATGAGCTTTTACAAGGAGATGCTAAGAAAAATGCAACT
>CAZRSG010000082.1:0-4859 GCA_964602705.1 uncultured Oscillospiraceae bacterium | reverse complement strand
GGAAATAATCTTTCTTGAATTTTATCACGATAGAAAAATGCAACTACAATAATTGATTGCCCGCCCGGTAGTGCATGTGTAGTAATGGAAAGTATTAAGGATGCGGACTATTGTATACTGGTAGCAGAGCCTACCATATTTGGCTTGCATAACTTAAAGATGGTTCATGAGCTTGTACACTTATTTAAGAAACCCTATGGGGTAGTATTAAATAAGTGTACTGAAGGAGAAAACCCATCAGAGGAATTTTGCATTGATAATAACATTAAAATTTTAGAGAAAATACCCTTTGATAAGGAACTTGGCACCTTAAATTCAAATGCACTTATAGCAGCAAAAGAGGACCCAAAGTATAATAACTTGTTTACCTCATTATTAAAAAAAGTGACCAAGGAGGTGCAAGAATTTGAAACAGCTATTAATTCTTAGTGGCAAGGGCGGAACCGGTAAGACAACGATAGCAAGTGCCTTTATTAAACTTGCTCAGGCTAAGGCATATGCTGATTGTGATGTTGATGCACCAAACTTACATTTGATAATGGATAGGCAGGTTAAACCTAAATATTCTGATTATTATGGATTGGATAAGGCTGTTCTTAATCAAAATTTATGTACAGAATGTGATTTATGTAGACAAAAATGTAGATTTGATGCAATTTATATTGACAAAGGTTATAAGGTTGATTATTATGCCTGTGAAGGTTGTGGTGTATGTGAGCTTGTATGCCCTGTAAATGCTATAAGTTTAAAGCCGGATATTGCCGGGAAGTTAATCTTATACGAAGAAGAACCTGTATTTTCTACTGCCCGGCTTAGAATGGGAAGCGGTAATTCAGGCTTATTAGTTAGTGATGTTAAAAAGAATTTGAAATTAGCAGCAGGTAAAACAGACTTTGCAATAATTGACGGTTCACCCGGAATAGGTTGCCCGGTTATAGCTTCATTAGCCGGTGTGGATATGGTTTTAATAGTTGCAGAACCGTCTATATCAGGAATTAGTGATATGAAAAGAATAATAAAAACAGCAAATAATTTTCAAACTAAAATTGCTGTCTGTATTAATAAATATGATACTAATATTAATAATACAAAAATGATAGAAGACTTTTGTCGAAAAGAAGATATAGCCTTAGTTGGAAGAATACCATTTGATAATGAGGTTGTTAAGGCTATAAATAATGGTTATAGCATAGTAGATATAGAATGTATTTCCGGTCATGCAATTAAGGATGTCTTTGGGCAAACAATGAACTTATTTTTACTCTAGCTAATATTTTTAAACCAGTTAATAAGCATTAAGTTCTGTACCGAGATGGACAGCAATGTCCTGTCTATCTATAGAATTATTATATGCAAACTTAAGAATACATGTAATCGTGCCGGGCAGACAGGATCGTCTGCCCTTACATTTCAAAATATCAGTTCCCTAATATTTAAAAATATACTTTACTTAAAAAATTTTATCAATATAATTTGACAGTATTGTTAAATTAGTTTATTATATCTGTAAAGACAGACATCTATTTTTATCAATTAGCACCTATTTAAGTAAAAAAATACATAAGGTTTATTTAAATTAATAAGAGATTGGAGTTAATGTTTATGGATAACAAGCAAAAATATATTAAAATGTATTCCATAATTTTAGGATTTTGTATTTTATTATTTGCATATTTTATAATATTTCAAAAAGATTGTCTTTCAAAGATTTGTGTAGATAATCGGTATACAGATAATGCTATACATGAAAAGAAAGATGTTATTTCAACCTATGTATATAGGAAAAAAGGAAATGATGTAACAGATAAAGATTTACTAAGTACACAAGAAAAGATAAGTTTAAAAGAATGTATAGATGAAAAAGACCAAATAATAAAATCACTAACAATAGAACGTGATAGGATTAAAGAGAAATATGATAATCAAAAGGAACTATTATCTGAAAATATAGATATCTTATTAAAGGCTAAAGAACTTTTTGATATGGAAGAATATCAAGATGCCTTAATAATAATTGATGATATAGATAAGGAACTTTTGCTATCGAAAAGTGAAGATATATATAATAATATAAAAAATGAATCACTTAAAAGCTTAGGTAGGCAAACTTATCAACAAGGTTATGAGGCATATATAAACCAAGACTTTGAAACAGCAATTAATTTATTTCAGCAGGCATATAATTATGATAAAAAACAAAGTTTTTCATATAATGCTTTATATTATTTAGGCTATTCATTTTTTAAAAACGAACAATATGATGATGCATTAGCTACATTTAAAAAGTTATTGGATGAATATCCTAATACACCAAGCAGGAATGATGTTGAAAGGATTTTATCAATGGATATATGGAATTAAATTAAGGGGTGATTATATAAAATGGTTATGATAGGTCTATTACTATTCATATCTATGATAATAGGGGTTTTTTCTATGACTTATATTTCTCCGATATCATTTGGATTTATTTGCTCATTTATGGGGTTTGTTTTTGGTCTTATAGGTGGTATTATTGCTTTATTAATAAAATCATCAATAGATAAAAAAATTATCGATAAAGTTGAATATGAACTTTTTACTGTTGCTCAGGGGAAATATAATGTTAAAATAAATACATATCGTTATGAGGACTTTTGCTTAAAGAACAACCTTATTATAGGTCAAAGTATTTTTGCTGTATTGGGTGGGTGTTCAACCTGTTTTATTAAAAATAACTATAATATTATATATATTATCTTGTTTATAACACTATGTATATTGATATTTGTTTATATAATTGCTGTAAGATATTATAATAAAACTTATGTAAAGATTTATGATGATGTAATTAGGCGTTTTTCAGCTCATTAAAATTAAAAAAGTCTTAGTATATTTAACTGAAATTATAATAGGATATGAATAAAAATTAAGGGAGCTAAATGAATGAAAGAAAAGATATATACCATACCTGTAATGGATGCATTTAATGCTGATTGTGAATGCCCTTTATGCAATTTAGAAAAAGAATTGGAAATTAAAGAAATAGAATACGCTTTAGGACCCTCTATGATGGAACCGGATAGTAGAGTTGAAAGTAATAAAAAAGGATTTTGCAATAGACATTTTTCATTATTGTATAAGCAAAATAATAGTCTGGCATTAGGCTTAATTATAGATACTCATTTGATGGAAATTAATTCTTATATCAATTCCTACTATAAAAAGAACTTAGAATTACCCAAGAAAGAAAAAAAGAATAAATATTTTAAAAATATCATTGGGAAAAAACAAAAAAATGCTTATGAAGCAGAAAAACTTACGGATGAGATATTAAGTTACCTTGATAGCTTAGCTGACACTTGTTTAATTTGTGAAAAGCTTGACTATACAATGGAACGATATATAGAAGTTATTTTTTATTTGTGGTCAAAAGAAGAACAGTTTAGGAATATATTTAAAGAAACTAAGGGCTTCTGTCTTAAACATTTAAGTTTAATTTTAAAGGGAGCAAAAAAACATTTAAGGCATAAAGATTTAAAAACATTTATAGCAGATTTACTTATATTAGAAAAGGCACATTTAGAACGGAT
The DNA here is from genome assembly GCA_964602705.1 of uncultured Oscillospiraceae bacterium. Lineage (GTDB taxonomy): Bacteria > Bacillota > Clostridia > SK-Y3 > SK-Y3 > CAZRSG01. The sequence continues at coordinate 1,287 of CAZRSG010000082.1, read as the reverse complement.
ACAAGAAGAAGTTAATTGGTTTACCAAAAAATTTGACTATAGATACAACGATGCCCCATGGAAAAATTCCAAAGATGCGGTATATAGAAGTATAGAAAAAATAGTCGCTTATACAGATTTAAAATAAGCTTTTAAGAGATATAAAAGGAAATAATTAAGATAATTAAAATAAATTAAGAAAAAAGAAAAAACACTAACAAAATATCTTAAAAACATGTATAATTTAAATATAAGATATTTTTATTTTGTTAAATATCAAATTGAAGGGTGGCGTGAAATTGCTTAATAGTATGTATAGTTTTATAACTTCATATATAAAGATAATAAAGATAAGTGATATTATTGATGTTACAATAGTTGCTATAGTTGTATATAAAGTTTTTAATTTAATACGTGAGACAAGGGCAATACAGTTAATTAAAGGTATTGTAGTCTTATTATTAGCCACTCAACTTAGTGTATGGTTTCAATTTAACACGATTAATTTTATATTAAGACATACTATGCAGGTGGGAGTCTTGGCACTTTTAGTAGTTTTTCAGCCGGAACTTCGGCGGGTATTAGAACAAATAGGACGAAGTAGATTTAGCAATATATTTAACTTTGAAGAAGAAGAAAGTGAGAATGTTATTTCATTAAGAATTGAAGAAATAGCAAAAGCAGTATATAGTTTATCAGAGGGACGTGTAGGGGCATTAATTGTATTGGAACGAGATACGAAAATGGGCGATATTATTAGGACTGGTATAGAAGTAGATTCTCTTGTTACAGCAGAACTTTTAGAAAATATATTTGTACCCAATACACCACTACATGATGGGGCTGTTGTAATAAGAAAAAATAGAATTAAAGCGGCAGCTTGTTTTTTACCCTTGACGCAAAATCAAAATTTAAGTACCGAGTTAGGAACCAGGCATAGGGCGGCTATTGGACTATCAGAAGATTCTGATGCTGTAGTTATAGTAGTATCTGAAGAAACAGGAAAGATATCCCTTGCTTTGGATGGTGATTTAACAAGAAACCTAACAAGTGAAATCTTAAAAAAAGCTTTACATAAAACTTTACAAATTGACCCTGTGATGAAAAATGGTAAAAAGCTATTGTCGTGGAAGGTGAGGTCCAAGTGAAAGGAATTTTTGATAAGGATATAACAATTAAAATTATTTCGGGGCTTATAGCTATATTTTTATGGTTTTATGTTTTAGACATCCAAAACCCGGAAACAGAAATACTCATTAAAGATATTCCTATTAATATAATTGGTAGCGATACAATATCAAGTCATGG
>CAZRSG010000081.1:0-5939 GCA_964602705.1 uncultured Oscillospiraceae bacterium | reverse complement strand
TATCTATTCCGCCAACGGGTTTAAATTTAATAAAACCCATATCAGTAATACTTGTAACTATAAAACCCACCTCATCCATATGGGCTGCAAGCATAACTTTTTTCCCTTTTCCTGTTTTTCCTTTTTTTAATGCTATTATATTTCCCATAGTATCTACTTTAATATCATCACAATAAGGTTTTATTTCATTTAATATGATATTTCTTATTTTGTCTTCATCACCGGAAACACCGGATGCTTCTGTCAATGTTTTTAATAGCATAATAACCCCTCCAATTTATTTTTGAATTTACTTATAGTAAAGGCTAATAATCTACCGGCATTTACTATATCATTTAGAGATACTGTTTCAACATTTGTATGCATATATCTTAAGGGAACAGAAAGTAATAATGTTGGTATTCCTGAACGAGTTATTTGAATTGCCCAAGCATCCGTTCCTGTTTGTCCGGCTGCTACTTCCTTTTGAAAAGGAATATTATATTGTTTTGCTACCTTGATAAAATCTTTTGCAAGGTTTTTATGTATATTAGGACCAACCGTTATAATCGGACCCTTACCTGTTAAAAACACCTTGTCAGCCGGTGCATCCGGCGTATCTCCATGAGATACATCTATAGCTATACCTACATCAGGATTAATATTATATGAACTTACAGTTGCACCCCTTAAACCAAGTTCTTCCTGTGCAGTTGCAACTGCATATAAATCTATTCCTATATCTATATTTTTTAACTCCTTTAAACACTCAAGCATTACCATTATACCTACTTTATTATCCATTGACTTTCCGCATATATAGTCATTTAATAAATAAGAAGAATTTGCTTGAAAGGTTATTACATTCCCTATACTTATAACCTTTTCCGCATCTTTCTTTGATAAACCTGCATCAATAACCATATCTTCCATTTTAACTGCTTTTTTCTTTTCATCTTTTGCTTGTAAATGGGGAGGTTTAGTGGCTATTATCCCTATCAAATCTTTTTTACCATGAATTGTTACCTCCTGGGCTAATAAAATCCTTTGATCTACGCCACCCACATTAGTAAAACTAATAAATCCATTTTCATCAATATCTGTTACCATCAAACCAATTTCATCCATATGTGCTGCAAGCATTATTTTATATGCATTAGGCTTAACTGTTTTTTTAATACCTATAAGGTTTCCAAAGGAATCCACTTGTATATCATCACAATATTGGGTAAATAATTCCTTAATATCCTGCACGCACATATATTCATGTGCAGAGACTCCTGTTAATTTGTTTAATTTCATTAATAATCTACCTGTATCCAATAAAACCACCTCTTTATATTCTACATATTTATTATAATAAAATTTACTTATAATTATTTTAATATTATACTAAATCATTTACTATCTTTTTATATGCATTACCTCTTTCTATAAAATCTTTAAACATGTCAAAACTTGCACAAGCCGGTGAAAGCAAGACTATATCTCCACTATTTGAAATTTGTAAGGTCTTATTTATAGCCTGGTTCAAATCTAATGCTTTATATATGGGTGGGGGTATAAGATTTAAAGATTTAGCTGCATCATTTACAGCCTCTTCAATCAAGTTAGATGTTGCCCCTATTAATACCAGTTGCTTTACTGTATTTAATATTTCTTTTCCTAAATCATCAAAAGAAATGTTTTTATCATATCCGCCTGCTATTAAGACAAGCTTATTTTTAAAAGACTTTAATCCTGCAATAGTCCTTGTAGGTGTGCTGGCAATTGAGTCATTGTAAAATTTTATGCCCCTTATCTCTTTTACAAATTCCAGCCTATGATCAACACCCTTAAAAGTTGTCGCTGTTTTTTTTATACTACTTACACTAACTAAACCCCATAAACCGGCTATAGCTGCCATATAGTTTTCAATATTATGATCACCAAGCAATATTATATCATTTTTATCAATAACTTGTTCTATTTTTCCTCCATCATTAATAAAAATTTTATTTTCATTTAAAAATACCCCTTCTATTTTTTTAGACTTGCGAGAAAAATATCTTACTTGACTTCCTGCTTCTTCTTTAAAAGCTTTTGTTATTTCATTATCAAAATTTAAGATTAATTTATTATTTATGCTTTGATTTTTAAATATATTCTTTTTAGCATTTATATACTCTTCCATTGAAGTATGCATATCTAAATGGTTAGGTGTTATGTTGCTTATTATAGCTATATCGGGAGATGATTTTAAAGTAAACAATTGAAAACTACTAAGCTCCAAGATTACTTTATGATGAGGCTTTATATTTTCTATATCACCTATTAAAGGATTGCCGATATTCCCTCCAAGCCAACATGTATAACCTTCATTTTTTAAAATCTTATATATTAAAGTGGATGTTGTAGTTTTCCCATCACTACCAGTAACCCCAATTATGGGGGCAGGACATAAGTTAAAAAATATTTCCATTTCCGATGTGATTATACTTCCTTGTCTTCTTGCCTTTTCTAATTCTGCTATGTCAGGTCTCATACCAGGTGTCTTAAAGATAATTTCTTGTTTTATATCTTTTAAATAATTTTCACCAAGTGAAAACTCAACACCTATATTATACAAATCATTATATGTATCTCCCAATTGATCTTTTGTTTTTTTATCAAATGCAGTAACAATTGCACCACATCTTCTTAAAAACTTTATAAGTGGAAGGTTACTTACTCCTATCCCAATAACAGCAACATGCCTATTGTAGATACTTTTTTTAAATGTATTTATTTTATTCAAATAAATTACTCCCTTCTTATAAGGATATTATATTTTATTCTTTTATAGTTTCAATTTTATTATTAGCCATATTAAATTATTATACCATAATTTATAAAATTAAACCTATCATATAAGATAAAAATGTTTGCTTTAAATTACTACAATTTGTAGGTTTATAACTAATCAAAAACATTTAAGAAAAGTAAGCGTGTAAGGATGGGTTATCAATATAAAAAATAACTTAATTGTTCCTATAAAATAAGGATCGAACTTGTTATCAACAAGCCCGGTCCTTAAGACTTTTATTTTATTTGATTATTTATTGATAATTTATTTTAGTATATCTATTTATAATATTAATTATTATCATTAACCTGGTTAACAATATCTTTTAAAGTTTCTGCATCTCTATAAAATTGTTCTATACTATCGCCTTTAACAAACTCAAGCATAGCAACAGAATTAATATTATTTTCAGCCACATAAGTTAAATATTTAATCCAATTTTCCCTTCCTGCTTCCAAAGGGTATCTTTCCCTATCAAGCCAATAAAATGCATGAATATTTCTAAGCCATGGCAGTATTAATTTTAAACCTCTCATTCTTTCTTCATCTTCAATATTAACAGAGGGTTGCCAGTATGTTCCAACATTTTTTGCCTCTATTTGTTTAAGTAGCTTAAAAGCTGAATCAGAAGTATCTGTTAATGTGTTACCATGATATTCAAAGTCAATATTGATATTTGCCTTATCGGCTAAATTTGCAATATTGTTTGTTTCATTAATTACTCTATCCCACCAGTTTTTGTCTGCCCTATCTGAACCTATATTACCTGCCCATACCCTAATAGTAGGTGCTTTAAGTTCTATAGCTGTTTCCAAAACTTCTTCAAATTCCATACCACAAGCAAGTCTATAATAAGAACCATATGAAGCTACATATAGCCCTGATTCTTCAGTAATCTTTTTTACCTCTTTAGCTTTTTTAAAGTCTCCGGATGGAACATGTATATCGCCACCCCATTCAATAGCATTTAAGCCGGATTTTACAACAATATCAACTACTTCAGTAACAGAAAGTTTTCTAAAGGTTATTGAAACTAAACCTGTATCAATCAAACTAATCTCCTCCATTTGTAATAGCAATTTTTAAAATTTATTTCATATATATAATTTCTATATATTTTTAATAAATCCTTCTTTAAAATTAAGATATAAGTAGTTTTTATAAACTTTTATATGTCTTTACAACAAATATTATTTAATAAAAAAAATATATATAATTATTTTTAGGACAAAATCAAATACTAAAAATTATAATAAGTAATTAAAAGAGTGGTTACCATTAAAATCCACAAGTTATGATTGTATTATAATTATTAAACTGTTATAATACATTTAAATGATGACTATAAATTATTAACTTTAAACTTGACTCTATTTAGGAGGAACTTTTGTAATGACCTTGTTAACAATTTTAAATATATTTTTAGTAATATTTTCACCATATTTAGCAATTATACCTTTACTTTTTTTAACTTTTAAATTATTAATGACCAATAATTGTATATTTGTAAAAAGTGCATGGAATTTGGGACTACTATTCCTTTTTATATGGTCATTTCTTGTAGGTATTATTAATGAATGTGAATTCTCTTCTATCGTTTCTATTGCAATATTAATTTATTTTTTTGCCAGTGTATATATACAAAACCATTACTACAAAGAAAATAAAATTGAAGACCTATTAAATGTTATAATGATATTTGCTGTCTTTTCAGCAATAATTGGTCTTATAGAACGATTTACAAGCATACATTACACACCTTCATGGTGGAAACATTTATTTGGTATATATCCTTTTATTTCATTTAATGAAAAATATAGAATATCCGGTACTTTTGCAAATCCTAATATTGCTGGATTATGGTATGGTGTTATGGTATTAATCACCTTTTACTTTTTTCAACGAACTACCGGATTTAAAAAACTTTTATATGTTTTCGGAATGACTTTATTTTTAAGTGTATTATTAATGACGGAATCTCGTGGTGCTATTATAGGCTTATTAATTGGATTAACTACATATGCTTATTTTATGGGTCATAGTCGAAAAGTATCTTTATTAATAATTTTTTCTATGATATTCTTAACTGTATCAATATTATTTCCTAATTTATTTCCACGTGGCTATAATTTAGCCAGTTCAATAAATGATAGGAAATTAATATGGATTAATTGCTGGAATATGTTTAAACATAAGCCTATAACAGGTTGGGGCCTTATGGGGATTTATTTTGCAGATACAGAAGTTTTTAATTATATTAGAACCTTCCATGCCCATAATATTATTCTCAATATGCTTACAACATTAGGGCTGATAGGCCTAATTGTATTTTCTTGGATGCAATATCATCTGTTTATTGGACTACAAATATTAGATAAGAAAGGTTGCCGGATAACCCCATTATTAGCTGGGGTTCAAGCTATTATATTAGGGCAAGGCCTATTAGACTTTGCAATAATGAGCCCCCAAGCCGGAATACTTTTTATTACCTGCTCTGCCTTAATTAATTCTTTAGCCTTTCAATATAGTTATTCATCTTTAAAAGAATATTCCATTATCCTTAAATTAAAAAATAAATTAATTGATATTATAGATATAAATATTGAAAGCAGGAAGTAATACTAAAAGATTTTATTTTGATTGTAAAAGCATAATAGCAATATCATCATTAAAAGAACTATCATTAAATTCTTTAAAAACCTTTATCATTTCATTAATAAATAAAGTTGGATTTTCTATTAACAAATCACTGCTAAGGATACAAAATTCATGAACATCTTCCCACGATTTAGAATTACCATGTTTATCCTTTCCAAACAAACCATCAGTATATGTTAAAATTACATCATCCTTATTTAATTTTATTTCTTTGTCTTTGTATAAATTATCCTCAAATATTCCTATTAAAAAACCATTTTGTTCTAACATTGTTGTTGTTTTTTCCCTTAAATTTACTACTATAGGATATGGATGACCGGCATTTGAAAAGGTTAAAACATTATCTTTTATTATCTCGATGTTATTTAATTCGTTATAATATGTGTTGTAAAAACTATTCATTTTAGATGAGATCCTAACAGGATTAGTATCAACACCGTTTACAATTCCCATTATGCAACCGTGCATTCTTGGTGTT
>CAZRSG010000080.1:0-6117 GCA_964602705.1 uncultured Oscillospiraceae bacterium | reverse complement strand
ACTTCTAATCCAGTAACCTTTTTAAAGAGGCCTGGTTCTAGCGGGAGTTTATCATTTAAATGCTTTGCTATAAATTGCATTAGTCTCTCATAGCTATATATAAGATTTTCCCTTATATCATCCCTATCATCGTATCTATCAAGATTTTCTTTTCTTAAAATAGCATCTGTTTTGTAATGAGGCAGGGCTGCTTGAATTAGTTGCTCTTTGCCGAATATCAGAATACCAGCTAAGGTAATTCCTTCTTTTCCTGTATTTATATCCCTTAAATATAGGCCTGCACTTTGCAGTAATTCCAAATCTTCCATAGAGGACCAGGGGTGATTGGGTTTTTGATTTGCTGCCAATTTTCTTACCTTTATTAATATATCTGATTCCAAGTCTTCTATTCTTGCATAGGGAAATATCCTATTCTCGGTATAAGAACTTTGTTTTCTTAAATATATCCCTGCTACAAGGTTAGAGTTATTTGTTATATCGATATCCCCATCTTCATTTCTATCATAAATCTTGCCATTACATCTATGTACCTGTGAGCTTTCTGGAATAAATATATATAAGATCTTTTTATTATTTATTTCTATTTCCTCTATATTTAAATAAAAGGTTGGACTTATCTTCATTGGGTTGTTCATTGAAGTTATAAATTCCTTCTTAAGTTTATTTATCGACTCTTCATTTACACCCATTATAGTTCCATCATCTTTTATTCCCAAAAATAAGTGCCCACCTATTCTATTTAAAAAGGCACATACCGATTCAAAACATCTTTATTTAGTTTGTTTTTACTTTCCTTAAATTCGATATTTATACCTTCACCGCTATCTATAAGTTTTCTAATATATTTTATATCCATATATCTCACCCCGTCTTCATTATCTATTATTTATATTATATAGCATTTAGAAAAATAATATATAGTAAATTATAATTAAAGTTACTGTCAAGTAATAGTTGGCAAACTTCTATCTATTTGCATATACAAATTATCATCATCTTTTTTTCATGTAATAGTTACTTGTTTTACCTTGATTGTAACAACAGTATATCATCTTACTATGATGAATTATACTAAATTTTTTACACTAACCAAAGCAACAGTTATTCCAATTATGTTGCTAGTAGCTGAGAATATATTAAATTCCGGATTACTTTACGTCCATTAGTCATAGAAACCCCTTCAAAAGGAACTCCACCCATCGTGGGATATCTATACCCTTTACCATCTTTCTTAGGTGCTTTAGCTGCACTAAGGACATCCTGAATCTCTTCTGTATATGCTTCAGGTAAGATGATTGTTGCTATACCAGTAATCTTTTCATTAAGTGTTTTACTTGCCTTTAGAGTCAATATTTTACTTAGGTTCTTTGCACCATTTTTACTCCAGCTTGCTTTGCTAACCTCTCATCTATTGACTCTAAGACTTCTATCATGATAGATTGAGCCACTTCACAACCGATTTGAAATATTTCTTTCTCTAAATCATTGAAATTAATCTCTTTTTCTGATATTATTTGATTTATCATACGAACCTCCTGTGGGTTTTTGTCTAATTAAATTTTACAGGATAATTTGTATGTTGGGAAGAGATATTTATTTCTTTTCCCTTATTTTTATAGCTTTTGTTAACTAAAATTATACTCTAACATCCTTTTTTGCATTTTCACTCCCACTCGATTTTGATTAGTGTATCCTTAGTTATTATCTATCGTTTTTTCTTATGATTTTTCTATTCAATGTCAGTTTTAGCTTTATTTATTTTTGTTGTATAAAAAGCACGGTACCAAAATAGAACCACAAGATATCAAAGAAGTTCGCTTTGGGAATATAACATATCCGGGCAGATGTCAATGTTTTCATTCCAGTACACACACATTCCATCAACCTTTACCAAAGAGAATAGCCCTTTGTTTTTTAAAGGTTGGTACATTGGAATATCTAAAAGAGGCTTAACATCAAACAGCTTTACTTCATCGTTCTTAAAAGTAATACGCAAAATGTAATTATTCAAAGGCTCGGCTTTAATTGGTCTTGGATTCATATACTTTCGCCTCAATTTCCCTTCTTTTCTATAATTGCAGCTTATTAGGAAAGAAGCTCTCCTGTATTTAAAATCTCGTTGACAAAGCCGCTTTTGTCATTTTGCAAATCAAGCAGCACAGGCTCTATGTCGGCACTAATATCCCTTCGTAGCTTATACAGCTGTTTTGATGTTTCTAAATAGTCACCTGTAAATCCATTTAGAATAACAGCTATATCTATATCACTATGTTCATGCGCTTTGCCTTTTGCGTATGATCCAAAGAGAACAATGGCCTCCGGATTAAATGATTTCTTTACTTCTTTTGCATATTGTCCTGCTAATTTCATAGCTGTTGCTTTATCCAACATAATAATTCCTCCGTTTCCGAAAAAATTGATTTGCATCTATCTTCTGATAACATCGATGTAAGCTTTTCTATTTGCTCCGGGTATCGTGTAGCTATATTCAATGGATCAAGCGTATCCAACATATCTTTATATTCATCAGACATGGCATCATATACTTTGCCTATCTGAGCCAGCTTCATAAGACCATGAATTTTGGGAGGAAACATATCCTTGTTTGCAATTATAGCCTTTAATGCCTTCTCTATGGCTTGATGGCACATGAAACCAACATAAAGATACCTTTTTGTCTGCAACATGGCAGAGGCTGTATCAATATCATAATCTGCTAACCTAATCCAGTATTTAGCCTTATCGTTCAATTGATTCACTCCCTTTACATTATATTATAAAATATATTATTATTCAACTATTTTATTTCCTGTTATTTCTATTACTTCCTCAATTCTGCATTCAAGAGTAATGCAGATTTTTTCTAATACCTCTAAAGATACATATTTATTCTTTCCCATTTTGGCAAGCGTTGATGTGCTTATCCCTACCTCTTTGCATAGGTCAAGCTTTCTCATCTTTTTATCTATAAGTAATTTCCACAAAGGATCAAATGAAACAGCCATAATATTCACCTCCAAAAATATAATAACACAAATGTTTTGATTTGTCAAAATAAACTTTTGATATTTTTAAGAAAAGTATTGACATATCAAAAGTCATATGTTAATATAAATATAGTGATAAGTCAAAATATTATTTTGTGTTAATAAAACATAGTTAGGAGTTGTGAAATGGATATAATTTATTTTACCCCAAGGCCTGATACATTAGGAGAGCTGAAATCAATGTATAGAAAATTTGCTTTTCAATATCATCCCGATCAGGGAGGGGATACAAAAATAATGCAGATAATAAATGGTGAATACGATCATCTTTTTAAACTTGTTAAGAATAGGCATAAAAACAAATACGGCGAAACCTACACAACGGCTAAAGAAACAAGTGAAACACCGGAACATTTTCGCAACATTATAACCGCTCTTTTTAAATTAAAAATGGTAAGTGTTGAGATTGAAGTAATCGGAACGTTCTTATGGGTATCAGGGAACACCAAAGAGTATAAAGAACAAATCAAAACATTAGGTTTTAAGTGGTCTCAAAATAAAACGGCGTGGTATTTGGCCCCAGCTGGATACAGAAAGAGAAATAGCAAGCAGTTCGGTCTTAATGAAATCCGTACAATGTATGGAAGCGCCAAGGTAAAGGAGAAAGAGGGAAATAAAAAACTTACATTAAAAAAGGCATAAAATAAAGCTGGGCTATCGGCAATACGGGCAGAAAGGCGGTAACGAAAATGAAAAACAACAAAAATATAAAGGGTTGGTCAATGGAATGTAGTGCTCACACTTATTTGACTTTGTATTACGATAACAAGTTTGTTCATTGCTATGATAATGACTTTCGTGACGATGACCCAAGAAAAGATGAATATTATACCGAGCACATAATTGCATCTATTGAGAAAAGGACAAAAATGAAGATAACGGATATTCCAATAAGGGGATCTGTTAAGGATTTTGATGGGATGCGTTTTCTGAACGGTGGATTCAAGAAGGGATGCGAGTGGCTCTTCGCTCACTAACATAAATATAAGCCGAGCCGGGCGGCCAATCCCGGTAGAAAGGGTGCAAGCAATGACAAAAAATGAAATGTGGTTTGGATAAGCAAGAAGGAGGAATTACATTGACTACGAGAGAAAAGCACATGTACACAAAAGCAGTGCAAGCTTTGGGCAGGATTGCCGGCCATAGATTTATTCAAAAGAACATGATATTGCTGGAAGGCGGCATAGCTTACGATGAATTTCTTAGGCAAAATATTGTTGACTATGTTATGTTTGAAGATTGTAAAACCGGCAAACAGTATCAATGCTATTATAAAAAGAACACCGGCGTAGTTGTTAACGAGTATGTACCAAATAAATTATAGGAGGACTGGAAATGATAGTTCCAAAAGGCTTGGTAAATGGTCAAGAGCAGCACGAAATTTATAAAACCAGTATATAAACCATAAAAATCTTTTATTCTGAAGCAAAAACTAATAAAAAACGGGTATGACCCAAATAATATAAAGGTTTGCCCGTTTAATAATTTGCCTAAAGTTGTTGTGTAAATTATCTTTTTTTCGTACTAGCTAAATTTTTTTTTATTTCTTTCAAAGTCATATTATGTTTGCCAAAATCAGTATTAAAAACAGTATTCATATAATCGGTAATATCATCCGCAAAATTAAACAACCATAAATTTTGTTCAAGTAGACTGCATTCTACACGTCTTAATGTGTCTGCGATTTCTTTTATTGTATGTTTATTGTTCAATCTTAATTCAGTAATTCTAGCAATTAAAAGAGATATAAAGCAAATAAGGAAATGTGCGTTAATATGTTCTTTTGTAGTTAAATGAATAGGTCTTGCACCGAGAATGCTTTTTGTTACTTTAAATGATTCCTCTATACGCCACAACCCCCTATACATCTCTATAATATGTTCATCAGTATCATCAAGTTCGCTAGTCACAATGGCATAGTACCCGTCATATTTCTGTTCATTATAAATCTTTTCAAGATTAAGAGTAAGGGCATCGTCTATATTTAGTATTTCTCCTGTCTCTTTGTTTATTTTAAGATTTTTAATATAACCTGCTGCCCCATAATCAAAAGAGCGTTTGTATAAAGTAGGGTTATCTATCATCTTTAATGCTTTAGTAATTGCTTCTTCCCTTTTATACTTAGCTCTTTCAGCATATTTTTTACTATAATAAACTATCCATTTTTGTTCAACCATCAATTGCTTTTTCTTCTTCTTTCCCCCTTTTTGTTCAATAGTTATATTAATGGTTGCATCTGGTACAAGTTTTGATTTTATCTTATATTTATCGGATATTTGCCTATATCCAGCATTATTAAGTACCCATTCTTTAAAATCTTTGCTTGCACCCCTAATACTTTTGCTATAGATATATCCATCGCCTGTAATAACACTGTATGCTATATTATCCCCACTATTTAACCCCTTATCTGCAACCGTAATTATTCTTTCAGTTTTAAATATTCTTTTGATCCTTGTTAATATCGGCATTAATGTTTGGGAATCATGGGTGTTGCCAGGAAATAATTTGTAGAAAATCGGTAAGCTTTTATCGTCCAAAAGAAGACCCATCTGAACAATTGGACTTTTGCGGTTTTCCTTAAAGTGTCCATTTTTACGAAAATCATCTTGTTTATCTATTTCAAAATAATAATTTGTGACATCATAATAAACGAGATTGGTTTTCCTACCATACTGTGCTTTAATTTGTTCATGGAGGTGCAACTGTAAAGATTCTGCTATCTTATCAAAGTGTGTTAATGCATTGTAAACATCATCAAGAGAAAATTTAAAATTATCAAAAAAGTAATCTTTTAATAAATGTGAAGCACGTTTTGAGCCAGGGTATAGGAGCCTTGTAAAAAGCAATAACCGCATTATTGCATCTGTATTAAATTTAAATTTTTGATGCCTCCGAGCATTTTTTAGAAAAATATCGATGCCAAGTTCATGATAAATCTTACTAAAAATAATATATCCATAATTTTTTCTATTTGAAGCATTACGATCCAATTGTTTATTTCTATTAATGATTACAGTTGTTGTTTCCTCATTTAATCGTATTTCATCCATTTCTTTTGCAACTTTTG
>CAZRSG010000079.1:0-6336 GCA_964602705.1 uncultured Oscillospiraceae bacterium | reverse complement strand
ATTTGCAAACCTTTCCTTATATTCATTAATTTTATCTATCCTTGTATTAATAGGATCATCAGAATTTGCTATTTCTTTCCTAAATATAATATTTGCTGCTCCTTCTGAACCCATAACTGCAATTTCTGCACTTGGCCATGCAAATACCATATCCGCTCCTAAATGCTTGCTACTCATTGCAATATAGGCACCACCATATGCCTTTCTTACAATAACATTAATTTTGGGAACTGTGGCTTCAGAATAAGCATATAATAACTTAGCACCATGCCTAATAATACCCCTATGTTCTTGCAATACACCCGGTAAATAACCAGGTACATCAGTAAAAGTTATTAAAGGAATATTAAAACTATCACAAAACCTAACAAAACGTGCTGCCTTATCCGAGGAGTCAACGTCAAGAGCTCCTGCCAAAACTTTAGGCTGATTTGCTATAATACCAACTGTAGCTCCATTCATCCTGGCAAAACCTACTATAATATTTTGTGCAAACTTTGCATGTACTTCAAAAAAGTCACCATTATCAATTACATTTTTTATTATATTTTTCATATCATAAGACTTATTAGAATCTGATGGTATAATATCATTTAATTCTGTTGATACCCTATTTAAATCATCATCATTATTATACAAAGGTGATTCTTCTAAGTTATTTTCAGGTAAAAAGCTTAATAATTGTTTTACTTGTCTTATGCAATCTTGTTCGTTTTCAGCCTTAAAATGACAAACACCACTTTTACTGCTATGTGTTTCTGAACCACCGAGTTCTTCAAAACTTACATCTTCACCGGTAACAGTTTTTATAACTTGTGGTCCAGTTATAAACATTTGACTTGTATTTTCAACCATAAAAACAAAGTCAGTTATAGCCGGCGAATAAACAGCTCCGCCTGCACAAGGTCCCATTATAATGGATATTTGAGGAATTACACCGGAAGCAATTGTATTCCTATAAAATATTTCACCAAATCCACTTAGGGCATCTATTCCTTCCTGTATTCTTGCTCCACCCGAATCATTAATTCCTATAATAGGGGCACCCATTTTTATTGCCATATCCATTACCTTGCAAATCTTTTTTGCATGCATTTCTCCCAATGAACCACCAATTACTGTAAAATCTTGCGAATAGATGTAGACTAAGCGACCATCTATGGTACCATACCCGGTCACTACACCTTCTCCCGGAGAATCTGTAGTAGGCATATCAAATTCAGTGCATCTATGTTTTACAAATGCATCTATTTCGATAAAACTACCTTCATCCATAAGCAGATTAATTCTTTCTCTTGCTGTTAACTTGCCTGACTGATGCTGTTTCTTAACCTTATCGACCCCGCCACCTTGTTCAATTACACTTCTTCGTTGTCGAAGGTCATTCAGCTTTTCATTTGTACTCATTAATAACCCTCCAAACCATATATTTAATTTTATTAATTGTTTAAGAAAAATAATTTATATAAAGCTTGTTATTTAAATAACAAGGGTTTCTTTATTATAAAACCAATTTTTCCCCATATTCTAAATGATTCGACATAAAAACCTTTTTTCCTTCTAAAAAACAAAAAAATAAAGTTTATTTTATAATCCTAAAATTGTATCCCTTATAATTTTTGCTGCCAGTAAAGAAGTTCTTTCTGAAGCATCATATATGGGATTAACTTCAACTATATCAAAACCTACTATGTTTAACCTTCTTGACTCGTAAATTATTTCTAATATTTCTTTAGAAGTACAACCACCGGGTTCTGGTGTACCCGTCCCATTTGCATATGCCGGATCAAGAATATCAATATCTAAAGTTATATATACCGGTTTATCAATAATTCGATTTATTATCTTTTTAAAAGGTTCTAAGCTATCAAATAGGAATACATTTGTATTTAATCTTGCATATTCTATTTCCTCTTTAGTTCCTGATCGTATACCAAATTGAAAGATATTCTCAGTTTTTACAAAATCACTTATACGTCTAATAACTGTAGCATGTGATAAATCTTCTCCAAGGTAACTTTCTCTTAGGTCCGCATGTGCATCAAAGTGTAAGACTATTAAATCATCACCGTATTTTTTATACACTTCCTTAATAAGCGGAAGACTTATTAAATGTTCCCCCCCGATAAATAAAGGAAACTTATTATCATTTATAAGGTTTTTACATGTATCCCCTATCATTTCAAGGCTCTTTTTTACATTAGCAAAAGGGAGTTCTATATCCCCCGCATCATAATATTTTACATCTTCTAAACTTCTATCCAATAGTATATTATATTCTTCTATTCCTATCGATACTTCTCTAATCTTTTGGGGACCATATCTTGACCCAGGCCTAAAGCTGGATGTATAATCCATGGGAGCACCAACTATAATTATATCAGCTTCCATATAATTATCACTACTACCCATAAATTTTGAATTTAACATTGTCTTATTAAATATTTTTATGACCCCCTTTTTTTATAAATAATCCTCAACAAATTTAGGAAGATTAAAAACTGATTTATGAATCTTTGGTGAATAATATTTCGTAGGTATTTCAGCAATTTTATCTGTATCTACCTTACTTGGATCATATTTTTTTGATCCTAAGGTAAAACTCCATAAGCCACTTGGATAAGTAGGTATTGAACATAGATATAGTTTTGTTATTGGGAATATTCCCTTTATACTTTTAAAAGTTTTCTGTATTAAATCTTTATTATAAAATGGTGACTCTGTTTGTGCTACAAAGATACCATCCTCTTTTAAAGAATCAAATATAGCCCTATAAAAGTCTACAGCAAAAAGACCTACAGCCGGTCCAACCGGATCTGTGGAATCAACTATAATTAAATCAAATTCATTTTTATGTTGACTTACATACTTAATTCCATCATCAATAATAACTTCTACTTTTTTATCTTCTAAGGCACAACTTATCTGTGGCAAATATTCTCTGCTTACTTCAACTACCTTTTCATCTATTTCTACCAAAATAGCCTTATCTACAGTGGGATGCTTTATTATTTCTCTTATAGTCCCACCATCACCACCCCCTATAACTAAAACCTTTTGGGGCTTAGGATGAGTAAATAAGGGGATATGTGTAATCATTTCATGATATATAAATTCATCTTTTATTGTAGTCTGTACAGTTCCATCTAAAACCAACATTCTACCAAATTGTTCAGTTTCTATTACTGCTAAATCTTGAAACTTTGTCTTTTCATTATAATAAGTTTTGTTTACCTTGCATGTTATACCAACATGAGGGGTTTGTTTTTCTGTATACCATAGTTCCATATATATTTACTCCTTATCATCTTCTATTATCAATTAAATTAGGTAAAAGTTTTTACTTCTTATTATCTACAACAATCATTCTTAAAATATCCCTCCAAATTAAGGGCATATATATCAGTATCATTTTTTTTAAAAGATAAGCTTTCTAATAAAGTTTGTAAACTTTTATTATTACAACGTACTTCTTTTAAAAACCTTCTATCTATAAAATTTATTAAAGCTTTACCTATTCCATAGCTTAATTCAAATTTATCTTTATTAATTGTAACTATATCAATGATTTCAGCATAATCCTCATATAATTTTACTATCCCTACGCCTAAAATTTCATCATTATTTCGTGCTGACATTACAATTTCAGAATTACTAACAAGATTTCTTGTAGTAGAAATCTTACTTAAAAATTTATTTATTATATTATAATCTTCTTGTTTAACAATATTTATAGTAAGCACAAAATTTAGTCCTCCTTAATCCATTTAATTTCGTCAAGATTTAAATACCTCCACTTGCCTACAGGCAAGTTCCCAAGGTATAATTCCCCTATTCCTAT
Source organism: uncultured Oscillospiraceae bacterium (assembly GCA_964602705.1). GTDB lineage: Bacteria > Bacillota > Clostridia > SK-Y3 > SK-Y3 > CAZRSG01. Next base: position 2,495 of record CAZRSG010000079.1, on the reverse strand, counting down.
TCTTTTTAAAGTTAGAACAGGATGTCCTATTTTATCACACATTTTTCTAACTTGTCTATTTCTACCTTCATATATACCTATCTGTAAAATAGATTCATTTTTATAACTTTTTATAAGTTTAACCTTTGCCGGGGATGTTATATAGTTATCAATTCTTAAGCCTTTTATAAAGCCTTGTAAAGCTTTTTGATTAGGGATACCTTCTACCTTAGCTATATATATTTTATTTATCTTATGTTTCGGGTGTGTTAACTTATAAGTTACTTCCCCATCGTTTGTAAGAATTAATAGTCCTTCAGTATCGTAATCTAACCTTCCAACAGGATAAATTCTTTCTTTTATATCATCCTTTATTAAGTCTATAACAGTAGCCCTATTAAACTGATCAGAGCTACTGCTAATATAATTTAATGGTTTATTAATCATAATATATATTTTTTCTTTTATAATAGTAATTTTTTTTTCATCAAGTAAAATTATATCATCTTCCGGGTTTACCTTAACACCCAATACTTTGCTTATCTTACCGTTAACCCTTACCCTACCTTGAGTTATTAAATCTTCTGCCTTTCTTCTCGAAGCAAGACCTGCAAGGGCTATAAATTTTTGTAGTCTCATTTTATTTCCTTTTCTAAAATAGCTTTTAATAACTTTATAGCATTTTCTACATCAGTAATATCTACTAATTCACATGGAGAATGGACATAACGGGCAGGAATTGATAAAACACCTGATGGAATACCCCCCTTAGTAAGGTGTATAGCACCAGAATCTGTGCCCCCTCTTTCTAATATCTCCATTTGATAGGGGATATTTTGTTCCTTAGCTGTATCAACCATAAGACCTCTTATAAATGGGTGTGTAATAATAGAAGAATCCTTAACTTTAATAGCCGGTCCCCCTCCTAATTTTACTGCCATAGGCTTACATTCTGGAGTATCCCCTGTTCTTGTAACATCTACAGCAATAGCATAATCCGGTGAAATTGAAAATGATGAAGTTTTTGCTCCCCTAAGTCCCAATTCTTCTTGAACTGTAAAAACAAAATATAAGTCATTTGATGTATTTTGCATAGTTTTTAAAGCCTTAATTAAGACATAGCAACCAATTCTATCGTCAATTGCTTTGGATGACACCCTATTTTTACTAATATTAAAGCTACCTATAAAAGATGCAACATCCCCTATATTAACAAGCTTTTCTGCCTCTTCTTTATCCTTTGCCCCTATATCTATATACATTTTATCTAAAGATAATTCTTTCATATCTTCAATCTTTTCTTCATAACTAATTATGCCAATAGTACCATTTCTAAAGCTGACTTTTTGATATAAGGAATTAAATGCTGATACACCACCTATATTCGAAAATCTTAAAAATCCATTTTCATCAATATAAGTTACTATAAGTGATATCTCATCCATATGTGCTGCAAGCATTATCTTTTTTCCTGTTCCCTTTTTACGTACGATTAAATTTCCAAGAGGGTCTAACAAAATCTCATCAGAATAATCTTTAAGCTCATTAATAATAATTTCCCTTATATCCTCTTCATTTCCCGATGGACCAAAACATTGGGTTAATTTCTTAAGTAGTTCCATTATTTTATTACCTCCCATTTATTAATATTTTCTTCTTTAATTTCATTTAGAAATAAACTTATTAAATTTTTGCATGATTTATAATCTTCAATATTTATTACAGAATTTGGTGAGTGTATATACCTACATGGTACTGATACAGCTACTGTTGGAATACCACCACCTGTTAAATGAATTTTACCGGCATCATTACTACCTGAAGTCGTTCTTTTATATTGTATTGTAATATCATTATTTTTCGCTACTTTAACCAAAGATTTTACTAAATCTTTATCTGAATATGAAGCAGAATCCATGACAGAAATCACAGGACCTCCTCCTAATGTAGTTGCATGTTTATGCTTAGGTGTATTGCCTATATCAAAACAAATTGTGGCTTCAATAACTAAAGCCATATCCGGCATAACAGTATATGCAGCAACACCGGCACCACGGAGCCCAATTTCTTCTTGGACAGTAAAACAGGCATATAAATCAAAATCATAACTTTGTTTCATAAGATCAATAAGAATTGCACAACCTACCCTATCATCTAATGCCTTTGCCTTAATCAAATTATTACCAAACTTATTATATTTGCTATCAAAGCTAATAAAATCACCAATATTAACTTGTCTTTCGGCATCTTCTTTATCTATAGCACCTATATCAATGTATAAATCCTCCATTGTCATAGGTAGTTCCTTTTCGACCGGCTTTTGCAAATGAATTGCCTTAACTCCAATTATGCCAAGAATATTATTATCACCTATAAGAACTTTTTTTGATAATAATATTTTTCTACCTCTATAACAGTATCTGGCGAACAAGAAGTCATCTCTAATATTATGGCATCTTTTTCAACATTGTTATAAAATTTCTTATTCATTCATACTGATTTTACCTCTAAATCTG
>CAZRSG010000078.1:0-6352 GCA_964602705.1 uncultured Oscillospiraceae bacterium | reverse complement strand
AATAGAAGGTACAAATTGGGTTATGGGAATTGCAGTAGAAGCTAAAGAAGTTTTATCTTCTATATCCCATATGCAAAAACTAATATTTATAATATTACTTTTTGTTATTATTATAGGAATAATAGCGATAAGTTTTATAGGTAAGTCTTTCACAACACCAATTTTAGTATCGATAGACCACGCCCTACTTATGGCTAAAGGTGACTTTACTCGGGAAGTAGACAAGCAGATTAAGGACAGGAAAGATGAACTTGGTGCGGTAGCAGGTGCATTTTTTGAAATGCAAGACTCATTAAGAGGTCTTATTAAAGACGTATTAAATATATCAGAAACAGTAGGGGCAACAGCAGAAGAATTAAGTGCGAGCATTCAAGAAATAAGCAGTAACGCCCAAAATCAATCATCCGGCACAGAAGAAGTATCAAGTACCATGGAAGAAATGACAGCAAACATACATCTTGTAAGTGAAAATGTTCAAACCACATCCCAAAATGCAGATGTAATAGTAAAAACAATGGACGAAATAGAAGATATAATAAGTGATAATACAAAGAACTTAGAAGAAATCAATCATTCCATAAATGATATATTAGGTGTTATAGACAATAATAATAAATCAATTAATTTCATATCAAAAAGTTCCAAAGCAGCCTCAAAAGAAGCAGAAGAAACAGTAAGATTGGCAGGAGAAGGAAAAGAAAACTTAAACAAAAGTGTAGAACAAATGGGAAGTATTCAAACTACGATTTTAAACCTATCAAACGTTATAGGTGGCTTAGGTGAATCAGCAAGTCAGATTGGTGAAATAACAGACCTTATTAAAGACATAGCAGAACAAACAAATCTACTTGCCCTAAATGCTTCAATTGAAGCGGCAAGAGCAGGTGAACACGGAAAAGGTTTTGCAGTTGTAGCACAAGCCATAGGGAATTTAGCAGATGAATCATCAAATGCAACAAAAGAAATAGCAGTAGTTATAAAAAATATACAAAGTGAAATAACTAAAGCAGTTCAAAGTAGCAAAGAAGGAACAGAGGTAGTAGAAAGTGGAACAAATTTAGTTAAAGATACAAGCTCATCATTAGACAAAATATTTGAAGCAATAAAATCAACGGCAAATGTCATTAATGAAATAACAGAACAAATGGATGGTCAATCTAAGGAAACTCAAAATATACACGATGCAGCCACAGATATAAACACAAAAGCAAACAATTTAATGGCAGCCATGGAAGAAGAAACAGCAAGCACAATAGAAATAAAAAATAAGATAAACTCTATTGATGAAATAATCAAAGAAATAAATAGTGCTATGAAACAACAAACAGATGCATCAGAACAAGTAACTACAGCAGTTAATGAAAATGCTGCCGGTATCGAAGCAATATCACTTAGTAGTGCCGAAATAGCAAAAAGTTCTGAAGAATTAGCTATAAATGCACAAAAACTTGTAGAACATGTGAAACAATTTAAAGTATAATAAGACTTAATGTTTCCGGGAAAGGAGCATAATAAAAATGGAAGATATAAACCAATTCGTTATATTTAAATTAGGAATAGAAGAATATGCTATTCCAATACTAAAAATAAATGAAATAATTAGATTAAAAGGTATCACAATTACCGAAGTGCCAAACACAGAAAAACACGTTATTGGGATTATTAATCTTCGTGGTGAAGTCATACCCATAATGGATCTAAGACTTAGATTTAATATGGAAAAGAAGGAAATAGATAGTGACCATAGAATTATAATTGTTAGTCTAAACGATAAGACAATTGGTTTTTTAGTTGACTCAGTTTCTGAAGTAGTGCAAATTGTTCCTAATGATATGGCAGAACCACCGGAAGAAATATCTGATATTGACAACAGATATATAAGAAAAATAGCAAAATATAATGATAGGATATTTGTGATACTTGACATTAGTATTATAGCCCAAAACATAACAGATTAGGAAAAAATAAAAACCATCCTTAAAAATAAGTTGTATATTTACAATAAATAGTGTAAGATTAAAGCAAAATAAGAAGCAATGCAAATTGTTTTTAAGGATGTGATTAATAATGTCAGCTAAAATTGTAGCAGATAGCAGTTGTGATCTAAATGAAGAATTACGAAAAGGTATGAATATATCAATAGCCCCCTTAACATTACAAATAGATGATAAGATTTATATTGATGATAAAGATATAGACATTATAGAACTTATGAAATCAATGCGGAACAGTAAAAATACTCCTAAAACGGCATGCCCATCCCCACAATCCTTTCTGGATTTATACAAGGGTGAAGAGAGCATTTTTGTTGTTACCCTATCCTCAGCATTAAGTGGTACTTACAGGAGTGCAAAATTAGCAAAACAAATGTTTTTAGAAGAGGTAGGAAATAAGTTTATTCATGTTTTTGACTCAATGAGTGCATCAATAGGTGAAACATTAGTTAGTTTAAAGATTTCAGAACTAATCAAAAGAAAATGTGCAGAAATAGAAATAGTAGAAAAGGTAAATACCTATATTAAAGAAATGAAAACATTTTTTATACTTGAGACCTTAGATAATTTGGTTAAGACAGGACGAATTACCAACTTAGCTGCTAAAGTATCATCGGCACTTTCCATTAAACCAATAATGAAAGAGGATAAAGGACATATAAAACTACATGAAAAAGTTTTAGGGGCAAAAAGGGCATTTAAAAGGTTTGTAGAAACAATTGAAGAACATGGAAATAATATAGAAGACAAAGTATTAGGAATAGCACATTGTAACTGTATAGAGAAAGCCATAAGATTTAAAGAAGAAGTTCTAAAGAAATATAAATTTAAAGATATTATAATTGTAAGTACTGCAGGATTAAGCACAGTATATGCTAATGAAGGCGGATTAATAATAGCATTTTAATAGGTTAAAAGATAAAAAAGGTGAAACATTTAAACTAATGTTTCACCTTTTTTTAATGTAATAAAACAACACCCCGGTTAGATTAATAATAATTACAAATTGATATTAAAATAATAAAATTATTAAGTATAAAATGGAATAAAGATGACTATAATTAAAATAATATAAGAAATAATTCTGACCGGAGGTGTAACAAAAGATGTCTAAGCTAACACAGAACACTTACAAAAAGGAAGATGGAATTAAACTTAATGTTTTACACTTTATAAACAATTATTTACTACTTAAAAAGAGATATATTAAGGATAAGTCTAATAATGAACATAACGAATATAATAAGCAAAAACTACTTGATGATTTAGAAAAGGCAAGACAAGATTTAGAAATTGCAAATATAAACTTTGAATTTGCACAAAACAAAGAAATGATAGATTACTATATTTATAAAATAAAATCAGCAGAAATAAGATACCAATATCTTTTAAAACAAGTTAAAAGTCAAAATATAATCTTGGAAGATGTCCCCAAAAATAACTTACATAATAAAAACCATACAGAAACCTTTTACAACTCATAAAAATTAAACATAATAACCATCTTAATAACATATAAAATAATGAAGGATAAAAAAATTGTTTTAGAAATAAGGTGGTGTAATTAAAATTATGGAATACAATATAGTTATGGCATATGTATTTGGTCTTATTATTCTACTATTATTAGGTTGGGTCTTACTCTCACCCTTAAAAATGCTAATAAAGTTTATTTATAATAGTATATTAGGGGGGCTAGCATTACTCTTAATAAATCTTTTAGGAAAGTTTATAGGTATAAGCATAGGAATTAATATAATAACAGCTGCAATTGTAGGGATATTTGGAATACCGGGACTCATATTACTACTAGTCTTACAATACATTTTAAAATTTTGATATAAAACATTTCCGAAATAATTGACAATAAAAAATCATCTTGTTATAATTAAAAAGAAAGAAGCTTGTTAAAACTTTAATAAGCCTAACTATATTTTTTTATATTCTATAATGTATACAGTATACACAAGAATAATTATGAAGTATTTACAAAAAGTATAGTTATTACACTTTTTATAAGGAGGGAACATTTTATGTCAAAGATGCTTGAAATTAGATGGCATGGTCGAGGTGGACAAGGCGCTAAGACTGCTTCTTTATTACTTGCAGATGCAGCTTTTAATACGGGTAAATACATTCAAGGTTTTCCCGAATACGGTCCCGAAAGAATGGGAGCTCCAATAACCGCCTATAACAGAATTAGTGATCAAAAGATTACAATCCATAGCAATATATATGAACCTGACTATGTAGTTGTAGTTGACGAAACACTAATAGGTGTTGTTGATGTAACTGCGGGGCTAAAAGAAGATGGGGCAATTATAATTAACAGCAGGAAAGATGCAGATGAGTTAAGGCAAAAGCTAAAAGGATATAAGGGCAAAGTTTGTACACTTGATGCTAAATCTATATCTATGGACTGCCTTGGCAGATATTTTCCAAACACACCAATGTTAGCAGCTGTAGTTAAAGTTAGTGGTGTAATGGACGAAGACGAATTTGTAAAAGACATGGAGGAATCTTTTGCTCATAAATTTGCTTCAAAACCCCAAGTTGTTGATGGTAACTTAAAAGCACTTAAAAGGGCATTAACGGAGGTGAAGGGACTATGAAGAAAAAAAGAAAAGTCACAATAACCAACAAAACAAGCTGGAAAGAAACTACACCCGGAGGAATTATTACAGATGCAGGTAATGCAGAAGACTTCAAAACAGGTGATTGGCGTTCAATGAAACCTATTTTTATAGAGGACAAATGCACACAATGCTTACTTTGTTACCCGGTATGTCCTGATACAGCAATACTAATAAATGAAGAAGGTAAAAGAGAAGACTTTGACTATGATCACTGTAAAGGGTGCGGAATTTGTGTAGAAGTATGTCCTTTTAATGCAATTGATTTTGTAGAAGAAGCAGATGAATAATAAAAGGAGGGCAAGAAAATGGCAATAAGAGACAGACTAAGTGGGAATGAAGCAATAGCAGTTGCTATGAAACAAATAAACCCGGACGTAGTAGCAGCTTTTCCAATAACACCATCTACAGAAGTACCACAATACTTTTCATCGTTTGTTGCAAATGGAAAAGTAGATACAGAATTTGTACCTGTAGAATCAGAACACAGTGCTATGAGTGCATGCATAGGGGCACAAGCAGCAGGTGCAAGAACTATGACAGCAACATCAGCTAACGGCTTAGCCTTAATGTGGGAAATGTTATATATAGCCGCATCAAGCAGATTACCCATAACATTGGCAGCGGTAAATAGAGCCTTATCAGGACCCATTAACATCCATAATGACCATAGCGATACAATGGGAGCAAGGGACTCAGGATGGATTCAAATATATGGAGAAGATAACCAAGAAGCCTATGATAATTTTATACAATGTGTAAGAATAGGAGAACATGCGGATGTAAACCTACCGGTAATGTGTTGTTATGATGGTTTTATAACCAGCCATGCTGTTGAAAATATAGACCTATTAGAAGACGAAAAGGTAAAAAAATTTGTAGGAGAATATAAACCTGAATATTACTTAAACAATCCTAATAATCCAATTGCAGTAGGACCCTTGGATAATCATGATCAATATTTTGAACATAAAAGATTACAAGCACAGGCAATGAAAAATGCAAAACAAGTAATCCTTGAAGTTGCAAAGGAATATGAAGAAATAACCGGTAGAAAATATGGTTTTTTTGAAGAATACAAAATGGAAGATGCAGAAATTGCAGTAGTAGTAATAAACTCTACGGCAGGAACAGCAAAATTTGTAGTAGATGAGCTGCGAACACAAGGAATAAAAGCAGGCCTTGTTAAAATAAGGGTATATAGGCCCTTCCCGGTAGAAGAAATCACCAAGACCCTATCCAAATGTAAGGCAGTAGCAGTAATGGACAAGGCAGATAGCTTTAATGCAGCAGGAGGACCCTTATATACAGACGTAACAAGTGCAATGTTTGGAAGGACAGAAAATATAAAAGTTATTAACTATATATATGGCTTAGGAGGAAGGGACACTAAGGCAGAACACATAAAACATATATATAATCAATTAATAAAAATTATAAATACAGGTAAGATAGAATCAGTATACAATTATATAGGTGTAAGAGAATAGGAGGTGGAGATTATGGCAAAACCGGTATATAATTTAAAAGTAGAAGCAAAAAAACCAGAAAGGTTAACAGGTGGGCATAGGATGTGTGCAGGCTGTGGTGCACCGGTTGTAGTTAGAACAGTACTAAGGGCACTAAAAGCTGAAGATCATGCAGTAATCGGTTCAGCAACAGGCTGCCTTGAGGTATCAACCTTTCTTTATCCATATACTGCATGGAAGGATTCCTTTATACACA
>CAZRSG010000077.1:5646-6430 GCA_964602705.1 uncultured Oscillospiraceae bacterium | reverse complement strand
CTCTATTTTATGACGTCTGAGTATCTCTTGTGCCTCTTTTAAGGTAGTTCCTTCAGGTGCTGTTATAAGGTTTTCTTTTGTCATCGCATCATTGATATATTGATCAAAGTTTGTTTCAAACCTCAAGTCTCTATTGGTTATTATACCCACCAACTTGCCTTTTACGGTTATAGGCACACCTGATATCCTATACTTTGCCATTAATTCTTCAGCATCGGATAATTTATGATTTGGAGATAGGAAGAAGGGGTCAATAATTACACCATGTTCTGACCTTTTTACCTTATCTACTTCCTGTGCCTGTCTTTCTATAGACATATTCTTATGTATTATCCCAATTCCACCCTCACGGGCAGTTGCTATAGCCATCCGAAATTCTGTTACAGTATCCATGGCTGCACTTATTATTGGAACATTTAGTTTAATTGTTTTTGTAAGGTTAGTTGAAAGGTCTACCTCTTTAGGTAGTATTTCAGATTTTTGCGGCACCAATAGTACATCATCAAAAGTTAGACCTTCTTTAGTAAATTTGTTTTCCAAAGGCAATCACCCCTATTTAATTATAATTTTAAAAGCTTTATCCTTTATATTATAAATGAATTCGATATAATTAATTACTAACTACTAATCAGCAATTAGGTTTAATTTCTCGCTTTCATTATCACCTAAATCAAGTATATCAAAGCATATTTATAGAGTCAATATTTATTTAAAGACGATAACCGTCTTTAAGATATCTTAGGTAGTTTTGAAATATTTCTTTTACTTCAATAGTTTTTTCTGC
>CAZRSG010000077.1:0-5636 GCA_964602705.1 uncultured Oscillospiraceae bacterium | reverse complement strand
GCTTTATTAACTGCATCTTTTATTCGTGCTGCATTTTTCATACCTTTTATGTACCAGCCTATATGCTTTCGTGCTTCCCGTATTCCAACATATTCACCCTTATATTGTGTAAGCATTTCAACATGTTTCATAAGGGCATTTATTTTTTGATATACATCAGGTTCAGCTAATATAGTATTCGTATCTAAATAATGTATTATCTCTTTAAATATCCAAGGTCTTCCCCGTGCTGCCCTACCGACCATTATTGCATCACAATTAGTATAGTCCAGCATTTTTTTGGCAGCCTTAGGATTAATAATATCACCATTACCTATTACAGGAATACTTACATTCCTTTTCACATCCTTTATTATATCCCAATCAGATAGACCACTATAAAATTGTTCTCTCGTTCTACCATGCACTGTGATTGCAGCAACACCATTTCTTTCTGCTATTTGTGCAATTTCTATGGCATTTATATTATAATTATCCCAGCCTTTTCTTATCTTTATAGTAATGGGTATCTTTGATGAACTTACCGCTTCTTTTATAATTTCACCCACCAATTTAGGTTTTAACATTAAGGCACTTCCACCACCATTTTTTATAACCTTCGGTGCTGGGCAACCCATATTTATATCAATAATATCTGCTCCTGTCTTTGCAGCTTCTTTCACCATCAAGCCTATTATCTTGGCCTGCGAACCAAATATTTGAATGCCTATCGGTTTTTCATCTTTTCCTGTATATAGTAAGTTATAAGTTTTTTCATTTTTATAATAAAGTCCTTGGGCACTTATCATTTCTGTATATGCAAGTCCACATCCTTCTTGTTTACATAATAGACGAAAAGGTAAATCTGTAATTCCTGCCATGGGTGCCAAAAATACATTGTTATCAAGTAAAACATTCCCGATCTTCACATACATTTTCCCTTCTGTTTAGTTTCTTATAATATATTTTTTTATTTATAATTATATTATTATATCATCTTATTTATATTTTGCTATGAAATAAGGTAAAAAAAAAGCAGCTTTTTATAGCTGCCCTCGGGAAAACGGATTTTAAAATAATCTTGTTATTAAAAATATAAATAAACCTATTGATACAAATAATGATATATTTATTATTATATTGGTAGTTATTAATTTTCTTTTATTAAATAACTTTTTATTATTCTTATTATAATCATCAACACTTTTAAGGTACGATTGGTGTTCTTTCATATAGTTATTAATTATATTATGTGCCTCTTGTATTATGTGGTCACTATTGCCTAATACTACTTTCTCTTTTTTCCTGCCTTTTAAAGATCTATCTTCTTGGTGTTTTAATACAAATATAGCTTCCTCTATAAAGCTGGATTTTATATTTTTAATTATAATAACCTGCTTAGAATTCCCATACAACTTATCCTACCTCCAAATATGTAGTATTGTCATTATATAGTTATTCTTTACAAGCTTATCTACTTTTATACATCATTTATAGATTATGATGCATTTTCCCATACTTTTACCGCTAATACTGTCATATCATCACTAATATTATTGCCTGCCTTTTCTATTGCCATCCTAAGTAATTCATTAGCAACTTGTTGGGGGTTAGTTGTTTTAATATCTTGCAAGGCTCTTTTTACCCATTCTTCCTTACATATTATTTCTTGATTAGAGTCTAATATACCATCACTTATCATAATTATATAATCATCTGCTGATACAGTTTTATTGGATAATTCTATATCTACATTATTTAATATACCTACAGGTAATGATGTAGATTTTATAACTTCTACCCTATCTTTCTTTTTTATAAATGTAGCAGCTGCACCAATTTTTATAAACTCAACATTTCCTGTGTATAGGTCTACAACAGAAAGGTCTATTGTTGCAAAACATTCGTCCGGAGATTTCAAAATTAATACTGAGTTAATTAATTGAACAGCAGTATTCTTATCAAAACCTGTTTCAAGAAATTGTTCCAATAAAGATATGGTGGCATTGCTTTCTTTAAATGCTTTTTTTCCACTACCCATACCATCACTTAGTGCTAAAATATATTGACCGTCATTCAATTGCATAAATGAATAGTTATCTCCACTTTCCACCTGCCCTTTTTTATTAACTTTAGCTATACCGGTAGTAATATTAAAATTTTCTGCCTCTACATATTTTAGGTTGCAATATGTTTCTTTTCTTATGCAAGCACATATTGAATCGACCTTAACCATCTTTTTTCCTATAGCCCTTGATAAAATATCAGGTATAACTTTTGAACATCTGTCCATTGCCTTACAGTTTTTTACGGTAATTTCAACCTCATGTTTCTTTTTAGAGGTTTTTAATACTGTTATATCTTTACTTGATATATTGTTTTTATCTAATTCCACCATTATTATATCTTCCAACTTTTCATCAAATTGTAGGTCAACTGTTATTTCACTTGCTAAACTATCAATAATATTTGATATTCCTTTAAGTTGTTGTGAAACTAAACCTCTACTTTCACTAATTTTATCCTTCCATGCCAGGTTCACCTTGTATATTTCAAATACGTTGTTTATGGTGTCTATAAATTCATCTATATGTATACATCGGTTAGCAAAAAAACTTGGTACATCATATTTACTAATATGTCCTTTTTCCTCTAATTTTTCTAATATCTTAAACATTATTTGATATGTATTGTGAAATTCTCTTTCCCAACAAGAAAGAGATAAACCACAATCCCGACAAACACGATCAGCTGTTTTGTCAAATATAACAGATATATCACCTGTGCAAACCTTATTATTCTTATCTGTAATGCTATTAAATGTGTTGGCTAAATGGTCAAAAGACTTTGATACATTATTTAATTTGCCTACAGTAATTTCTTTTACCCTTTTACTGTATTCTGTTTTATCTGTCAGCCTATCAATATTTTTATCCAAAAACTTTCCTAAATAGTCTAAAATATTTTGGGGTATAATGCTAATTAATATAACAGCAGCAAATATATCATAAATATTTATTAGTACTTCCGTTGAGCCATTAACGTATATTGTTAGAATAGCATTTGCTAAAATAAATCCTAAGCTTACACCTATTTTACCAAATGTTCTGAATACTCCTGCTATCAAACCACAAAAGGCGTAACTTCCTATTACATAAGGCATAACCGGTGATGACATGCTATTTATTAAGCCTATTGTTACACCTGTAGATGCTGCTACACCTACACCACTTTTTAAGGCAAATATTAAAATTGTAAATATACATAAAGTATTTTTAAATGAAATATTACCTAATATCCTTATGTCAAAAAATCCTAATATTATTAAGCCTAATAATATGGATAATCCAATAATTTCTTCGTTAGAAAGTACTTTTCTTATAGACTTTTGGATTAGTAACGGCATAATTGTTTTAAATATGTAAACCATGGCAAAACAAATAGATAGCTCGAATAAGAGCATAATAATATCATACAAGAATAAACCATCCATAATGACAATTGGGAAGCCGGCTATAAAAAGGCAAGCTGATGCAATTATAGCTGTTGTGCTTGTCTTATCGGAAAATTTATTTTTACTTATTAGGTTTATAAAGGTAAAGATTATAATTGATACTACATATTTAATGGATACAGTCAGCCCAGCCTTTGTAAGCAAGGCTATTACAATTGATATTGCCACCCATAAAGATTGGACGTCTCCCGTAAAATATGAAGCATAAAACGGTAAACCAAAGGGTAAAAATTTTGATAATATAATAGCCCGCCCTATAGTAAAAGCAATTATGTTTATAAGAATATTTCGTACAGTAAAAAACCTTGCACTTGTCTTTATTGGATTATTGTCCTTATTTCTAACTATCGATTTTGTGACCCTATGATATGGAAATATCTCTATTTTTTCCATAAAAATTACCCCCCTTTTTTAATGTGCAATTAAAAGTATATAACATGTCCATTAAAATATTTGTCATTTTAGGAGGGTAATTCTAAAAAAGTTTTTTACATTTTATTAGTTTTTGTGTTAATATGTGTCAAATTAATGACACTTATTTATTTAAACCCAGCCCCTATTTTTTACTGCCAAGGCAACCCTATTAATAGCAATATAATATGCTGCATCCCTCATATATAGTTGTTTTTCAAGGGCTAATTCATTTACTGCCTTATAGGCTGATGTCATCTTAGTATCAAGTTTCTCTAATACCTCGTCTCTTTCCCAATAATAGTTTGCATTATTCTGTACTTGCTCAAAATAACTACATGTAACTCCACCGGCATTAGTTAAAAAGTCAGGTATAACATATATTCCACGTTCTTTTAAAATAGCATCACCATCAATAGTAGTCGGGCCGTTAGCTGCTTCTGCTATTACTTTAACCCGGTCACTTATTTTTTTAGCGTTATTTGCAGTAATTTGGTTTTCCAAGGCAGCCGGAACAAGAATATCGACATCTTCTTTAAGCCATGCATCACCATCAAGTAATTCATAGCCTAATCCAATAGCTTTATCTTTATCAATACTGCCAAAATTATCAGTTATATTAAATAATTCATCTACATCTATACCATCTTTTTTTCTATAGGTGTATGCTTTCATATCATTATTGTCCCAGCAAGATATTGCCATAACATTTCCACCAAGTTCTTGATATTTTTTAACTGCATATCGTGCTACATTGCCAAAACCTTGAAAACTTGCACTTGTACTTTTTATATCAATATTAAGATGGCGTAAAGCTTCCCTTAATACAAACATAACCCCAAATCCAGTCGCTTCTGTCCTACCTAATGAACCACCCTGTCCAACAGGCTTACCTGTAATAAAGCCGGGATATTTACCATTATGAATTGTTTCATATTCATCCAACATCCATAACATATGTTTCCCGCTACTCATTACATCCGGTGCTGGTACATCTAATAAGGGCCCAACATTTCTTGACACCTGTCTTACCCAGCCCCGACACATTAATTCTTGTTCACGCTCACTTAAAAGCCTTGGGTCGCAAACTATACCACCTTTTGCTCCACCTAAAGGAATGTCAACAACTGAACATTTCCATGTCATCCACATTGATAAAGCACGAACTGTATCTGCTGTTTCTTCAGGATGAAACCTTATTCCACCCTTAGCAGTTCCTCGAGCATCATTATGCTGAATCCTATATGCCTTAAATATTTTAGTGGTACCGTCATCCATACGTACAGGAATTGTAAAGTGGTATTCCCTCATAGGTTGTCGTAAAAGTTCCTTTGTAGCACTATCTAAACCTATCATTTGAGCTATATTATCAAATTGTGCTTGGGCAGTTTGATAAGGATTGTAAGATGTATTTGCCATAATTATTTTACCTCCATTTTTTTATTTTTAAATTTTTAATTTTATCTTTTTAAATCTTTTTTGTTTTATCTTTTTAATTGTAAACTTTATAGTTATGTAAACTTTTGTTAAAACTAAAATATACTAATATACACCAGTTTGCTTTATGGAGCATATTAGAAAATAATTCCACTTATAATTAACATAAGGGTTATAAGAATATAAAATCTATCCTATAACCCCTTCGTTTCACAAATGGTGGGCACAATAGGACTTGAACCTATGACTCCCTGCTTGTAAGGCAGGTGCTCTCCCAGCTGAGCTATGCGCCCTT
>CAZRSG010000076.1:4098-6476 GCA_964602705.1 uncultured Oscillospiraceae bacterium | reverse complement strand
TTTATCACCTGCTAAGTCCTTGGCATGAATAATAGGGCATCGTCCCTTATACTTGCCAATAAACTTATCCGGTATTTCTCCACCTTTATAAATCCAATGTGTATCAAATTCACAAACGAGATACTCAGGCTTAGAATTTTGGTACAATAAATCAATAGCATATTGTCCGTCATAGATTTTAAATTCATGTGCGTGGTTATGGTAGCCGAAAACAATTCCATTATCTTTAAACTTCTTGCCTATTTCATTTAAATCACTTGCAAGTTCTATCCACTTTGTGGCACTATCAGTCTTATAGTGGGGGCAAACTACACTATAAGCACCTATAGTTTTGGCATATTGTATATTGGCATCGAGATTATTAGTTAATTCCTTATGGCCAACATGACTACCGGCTGCAATTAAGCCCAAGCCATCCAATTTTTCCTTCATTTCTTGGGCAGGTATATCATAATAACCGGCAAATTCAACACCTTCATAACCTGCATCCTTAACCTTTTTTAAAGTTTCAAAAAAATCAGCACTTATATAATCTCTTAGTGTATATAGTTGTAATGCTATCTTCATATATATCTTCCTTTCCATTATTAATTTAGTGATATTATAACATTTTACTTTTTAATATACAATAAATTAACATCACCGTCTTTTATTCATTATTATTGAAATATAATTTATTAAAATAAGTTTAAAAGATATTAAATAAAAGCTTTAATGCCTCGGCACGAGAAACCTTTCGATGAGGTCCTAAGGTATTATCATCATAACCGGCTATAAACTTTTGCCCTAACATAATTTTAAAACTATCCCTTGCCCAAGTTGGAATATCATCTGCATCATCAGCAATAATATCAGTTTTTAATAACTCATCTGGAAGTAGTCTTGCCAATATTACGATTGTTTCCACCCTTGTAATATTATTTGTAAAATCAAAAATATTTTCTCCACCTTCAAGCACTTTACCCTTTATTAAGCCTTTTTCTCCCATAGCCTTAACTGCATTTAAGCCCCAAGACGGAATATCTTCACTATCAGTATAGGCTAATTCTATATGGGAATAATCTTTATCCTCAAGTTTTAAATACCTTGATAAAATAAGAGCAAATTCACCCCTTGTCATAGGAGAATTCGGGTAAAAATTATAAAGTCCTTCCTCTATTTCAACACCCTTTATAATATCCAATGCATTCATATATTTAATTGTTTTTTCAGCCCAATGATCGTCTATATCGATAAAAGAATCTTCCTCCACCCTACCATCTATAATATAGGTAAAAATGCTTGGCTGTTCAAGTGAATTTGTTAATTTTATTAAAAGCTTATGCATCTTGTTATCAGGTATAGTTAAACTTATTAGCTTACCATCATAAGAAAAATCAATTTCTTTTCCATCAAGAAAGACTAATATATTACTTTCATTAACGGGGATACGGTCAGTATTTATAAGCTCTGCCATAAGAAGCCCATCTTGTAAACTAAATTGAGCTTTTGTATAGGAATTTGTTTCATAGATATCATCATTTATTACTTTAGTGTTAAAATACTCTATCTTATCACCGGCTTGCACAATAACTCGCCCGGAAGCGGATTTCAATGAACTTGTGAAAATCCCTTCTTGATTAATACTGCCAATATTACCCTCAATATCCCACCTATAACAGCTATCATCAGATACTAAGTAGGCATTATTTAAAAGTGATCTTGCCTTAAAATTAATTACTTGGTCTGTCTTAAAGTCAAATGAAGTTATTAATGAACCATTGGATTCATCCAAAAGCTGTATTCCACTTGGTGTTCTGTGAACCGGGTAAATTGCACTTGTAGAAACATCACCCGCACTTGCAATTATTCTTGTTTCGCCCGGTTCCAGAAATGTTACCGTCATACCATCAATTATAATATCATTGTTAGGTGAGCTAAGAATAAGTGGTTCTTTTATTTCAGTTGTATAAAAGTTATCATCTACCCCGAAAACTGTAAAATTCTTTTTAGCCCCAAGAAGATATTGTTCGTAATATGGGTAAATATATAAGCCGGAAAGAATGTTGGTGGGCTTTGTTAAATTTACAAGACCAACAAAATTCGTAACCGGACGCAATATCTTTTCAGATGGTGAATTAATAAGATTAGGTTCACTTGTTCCCGGTAGCCTTGCCATCAGTGAAGTTGAGCCACCTCCATCAAGGTTAACGGCATCTATGCAACCCATTTCTTGGAGACGTTTTGCCAGAGTAAGCCGCCTTACACCATAACTTATACCCTGTTGACGCCCATCTATGACATAAAATATAAGGCTGCCATCTGCCTTAATACCAATGGCACTACGAGGTGCTGCAGCATCATCTATATTACATATATCACCACCTTGAATTAATCTG
>CAZRSG010000076.1:1051-4088 GCA_964602705.1 uncultured Oscillospiraceae bacterium | reverse complement strand
AATGCAGCCTAAAATGTAGCTGGCTTTATGCCATCTTGGATCGTCATGAATAGTTGAACTAATAGACACTTCTGAACCAATAGCAAATAAATCTAACTGATTTTGAAGTATTTCTTGGTGTTCAGAATTATCAGTATCATTAGGCTTATCAACAAGGATTAATACTAATTTATCTTTAGGTATGGGTATAGATTGGTTAGAATGGATAATCTCTTCCACTACCCCCTTAGCTGTTTCATTTACTTTTAGGCGATTATCCAACTCTCCTATAATAATCTTAGTTGCTGAATCCGATAAATATGTCATATCGGCATACCTATCACTTAAAAGATAAAATGCCCCGGGCTGAGGGTATTTATTTATATTATGGAGTGGAAATTCCCCTTCATTTATATTTATTCTTGTATTAATATAAAGATCAGAAATAAAGGCAGAACCATCATCATTAAACCCTATAGCCGGCATATTATCAGCAGATTTACTTAGTATTTCCCCATCCTCAACCAAATGACTCATGGGTATTCCTGTTTGAAAGGAAAAAAAGTCTGCATTCATTAACATAAAAGGATTTTCATTGGAAACCTCTTCTGCAATTTCGGAAATTGTTCGCCTTCCATATATAGCTTTCCCACTAAAGATAGTGGGTACAACATTTTTATTAGGAGTATAATCAAAAAAATACTCTGTCTGTTGGTTAACACCTGCTTGGTCACTAAAAAAAACATTATTATTATAATACGTTCCCTCTGCCACTTTAATACGGGAAAAATATAAGGTTTCACTTCCAAGAATTGTAGCATTAGCTGTTATAGTAACAAGCAAAAACCCCACAATTAAATATATACTCTTTCTAATACTTAACATTTAAATAAGCCCTCCTTAGGGTAAATAAACTTTTCATTTAATTATAAAATATTCCTAATATTTCACAATAATTTTTACTTGTCAAGCCATTCAATTTCTGTCTCAATTGGAAGGTCATGATATAATTTAAAGTGATAAAGGTGGTATTTACTAATATACGGCATAGACCAACCGTACTGATCGTCAATAAGTTTATATTGATAAAGAATACTTGCCCCTTCTTTTTTATATGTCTCAATTAAATTTAGATTTATGTCATCAATTACCTTATTATATTTGTATCCTAAACTTGTTTCAACCATTCTATTATAACCTAAAAACATAAAAATAATAATAGTAAATATAATAATTCCCTTATTTAAAGATTTCGGTTTATCCAAAACAGTCATAGAAACAAGTGAAACCACATAAATTATTAATAAAAATACTGAACATAAAATATTCCTTTCACCATAAATTGGTGATATTAGCATCATTATTTGAGCACCATAAGATAAAATTATAGAAATAATAGGAACCTTATAAAAGCTATTTCTTCTATTTTTAAACAATAAAACAAATACACTTATAAGTGTAAACATAAAATACAATGCAATAGAAACTATTCTGATTAATCGTGGTACAGTTATTGGGTCAGAATTTATCTTTGTTTCAAACAAAAGTAAAAATATAATAAAAGGAGACAGACCAACAAGCAAGTCCAAAAAGTGCCTTTTCCAACTTGCAAACAAATTCCTGTTTCTAATTATATATAAAGATGATGATAATATAAATAAAATCTGATAAGCTATCATAGCCTTTGAAATAATAAACTTACCATATATATACTTTATATTTTGATATACAATTAAAAGCAAGCTAACCTTTTCTTCATTCTCTAATGTATAACGATAAAATGTTGCTGGAGCAAGAAATACTGTTAAAGCCCCCAATAAAGTAAAAATAAAAGCAAATATTAACTTTTTATTTATCCGTTTATTTACTATAAGATCATTTATCACATACATAAAGACAAGACCTATAGTTATCATAGCATTCTGTTCTGTAGTTGCGGCGGAAAGAAAGCCTATAAGACACAAGACTATTAAATTATAATTTGATATTTCTGTCTTTGTAATAAGGTACCAAAACAAAATAAACAAAAAGAATGGGTAGACATAATTAAATGATCCGGTTATCCAGTAAACACTTTGCCGGGTCATTGAAATATGCAAATAAAAAACAGAAAACGTTATAATAGTTAATGTAAGTAGATTTCTATAAATTGCATTTTTCTTATCCACAACAGCAATTTTAAAAATAAAAAAAACAATGGCTGCAAGAAAAAAGGAATTTAATAATTGCCATACTATAAAAGGCAATCCCAAAAATATAGTATCTAAAATGTGTACAATAGCCCTACCGTTAGCTTCAAAATAATGTGCCTTATGTAGCCGGCAAAATTCAGATAAGGGTAACTTGGAAAAACTGGCATAATAAAAATCATCACCGGATATTACAACATTTTTCATAACTAAATAAGTTGCAAAAAACACAAGTAGAGTGAATGTCATAGGTAAAAACTGTTTATATTTCCGTATCATTTTTCCCCTCCGTTTTATGAGAAATTATGTAGCGGGGTCTATTTTTAACTTCATCATATATCCTGGAAACATATGTACCAATAATCCCCATACTAATTAATATCAATGATGAAGATAGTAATATTATTAAAATAACAGTTGAAAATCCACTTACTGCAATTCCTGCAAAAAAATTATATAAACTTTGCAAGCCAAGCAACAAGGCAAAGATTAAAAAACCCATCCCTGAAATAACGGTAAGGTAGAGAGGTTTACTTGTATGTGATACTACAGCATCTATTGATAACTTGGCTAATTTAAAAAACGAAAAACTCGTATCTCCTTCCCTGCGTTCCTCAACATCAAAAACATATTCCTCCTTTTGGAAGCCACTCCAATCTACAAGCCCCCGAAAAAATAAATTTGTTTCCTTAAACTGTTTAATAGATTTAACAACACTTTTATTTAACAATTTAAAATCCGTAGAATTTTCCATTGTTAAACCTGAAATTTTTGATAGAAACTTATAAAAAGTCTTTGCACATAGTTTATATTTCAAACTTTCTTTACCACGATTATTTTTTATACCATCAACAATATCATCTATATAA
>CAZRSG010000076.1:0-1041 GCA_964602705.1 uncultured Oscillospiraceae bacterium | reverse complement strand
TTACATCTTTTCCCCTGTGGATATGATTTGTGGATAAGCTCTATCATATTTTTTATATGTTTTGGTGGATGTTGTAAATCTGAATCCATCACTAATGTATACTCACTATTAGAATAATCAATACCGGCACAAATTGCCATCTCCTTGCCAAAGTTTCTTGAAAACCCAATTGCTTCTATTTCAGGATATCTTTTAGATATCCTTACTAACTCCTTCCAAGTATCATCGCTTGAACCATCATCTATTATAATAACCTTAAATGATATATTTAATTCTTGTAAATACTTATATATAATATCAATATGGTAACCAATAGCATCCTTTTCATTAAATACTGGGATAATCACACTTAATTCCACCTAATATTCACTCCCTTTTTAATTATTAAACTTACACTCTAACTACACTCGTTTTTTCATGAAAAATATCTTATACTATTAGTTGCTGCAAATTCATAATCCTCTTGAATAGGATGCTTCGGATTCCTTTAAGAAGAAAAAGTTTAATATCACCTTTTTAACTATTTATTAATTTTACAATTATATTTTCCGCTTATTGCTTGAACACAAGTACCATCTGGCAACTTAAGAACTGCTGTTTTATCTTTTGGCAATTTTATTCTAATTAGAAATTCATCATCTTTCTTTTCCCAATCGCAATAAACCATTCCTGTGGGTGTGGCAACCTCACCCTTTGCGTAATTCCTACTGCAAATATACGGTTCAATATATATTGTATTATCCCTGTAGGTAACTCCCAAAACCTTTGCCGTAAACTCATATATTGCAACTGCACTCCATGCATGGCATTCACTTCTTACATCCTCACTTATCTTTTCAGGCGTAGTTGTGCATCCAAGGTCAACAAGGCTTCTTAATGAATTTATATCTTTTTCAGACAAACAATAGATATTTGCTTTTTCCAAGGCTCGAAACAAAAAGAACATATATGCTGAAGTTGCTTTACTTATAAGATCCATTGATTTTGTTAATATATCTTTTGCTTTTTTGCCTGTTTCCATATCGCAAAGGACCGCCCAGA
>CAZRSG010000075.1:1812-6578 GCA_964602705.1 uncultured Oscillospiraceae bacterium | reverse complement strand
CGATAGAGATGGCAGAAAGAAGCATAGTTAACCAAGGAAACAGCCAAATTTAAATAGCGTTTTAATATTTATAAAAGTGAAAAGAAGGCAGACTTATCTGCCTTCTTTTCACTTTTATAAACTAAAACTATTGAAGTATTTAAACATAAATAGTAGAATAAACAATATAATAATAGTATAATAGAAGAAGTCTAAATAAACTAAGGGGTGTAATAAATGTCACAAAAAATCACAGTATGTATTTTATTTGGTGGTCAATCATCGGAACATGAAGTTTCAAGGATTTCAGCCACTTCAGTAATAGAAAATATAGATAAAGAAAAATATGACATAGTAATGATAGGAATAACAAAAGACGGATCATGGTTATTGTATCAAGGGGATGTAGACAAGATAGCAACAGGAGAATGGGAAGGCTCCTATTCAGACAAGGCAATAATATCACCGGATGCACTAATAAGTGGAATTGTCAAAATGCGAGAAGACTCCGATAGCTTTGAACTAATGGCAACAAGGGCACGGATTGACGTAGTATTCCCAGTACTACATGGTTTATACGGAGAAGATGGAACAATACAAGGCCTATTAGAACTTGCCAAGGTTCCATATGTAGGTGCAGGTGTCATATCTTCAGCCTTAGCCATGGACAAAGCATATGCCAAGATAATATTTCAATCCCTTTCAATACCGCAAGCAGATTGGATAACAATATCCATAAATGACCTTAACAATATTGACGATACAGTTAAAAAAATAGAAAGCAAATTTACCTATCCTTGTTTCATTAAACCGTCTAACACAGGGTCATCAATAGGGATTTCAAAGCCATGCAATAAAGAAGAACTAATAAAAGGACTAAAACTTGCTGCTAAATACGATAAGAAAATACTAATAGAAGAATTTATAGATGGCAGGGAAATAGAATGTTCAGTATTAGGAAATGAAGAACCAAAGACATCAGTATTAGGCGAGATAATACCGGGTAAAGAATTTTATGATTATGAGGCAAAATATAAAGATAAAACATCACAACTAATAATACCGGCAGAACTTAATTCGGACACAGAAAGTGAAATAAAAGAATACGCAATAAAGGCTTATCAATCAATAGAATGTAAAGGATTAGCCAGGGTAGACTTTTTTGTCCATAGAAAAACAGGTAAAATCTACTTAAATGAACTAAATACAATGCCGGGCTTTACAGAAATAAGCATGTACCCTAAACTATGGGCAGCATCCGGTTTATCATATACAGCACTTTTAGACACACTAATACAATTAGCCATAAATAAAAACAAATAAACATATTACACTAAAACTTGACTTCCGACCAATAAAAAAGAGGTGACTATAAAATGGAAGATAGCAGACCTATAGGTGTTTTTGATTCCGGACTTGGGGGTTTAACGAGTGTTAAGGAAATAATGACCCAACTACCAAATGAAAGTATAATATACTTTGGTGATACGGGCAGGGTACCATATGGGACAAGGTCTAATGAAATCATTACAAAATATGTAATGCAAGACATAAGGTTTTTATTGAAGTTTAATATAAAATTAATTATAATAGCATGTGGAACAGCAAGTTCAGTAGCCCTGCAATTAGCAAAAGAAGAATTTGACATTCCCATTATAGGGGTAGTTGAACCCACAGCCAATAAGGCAGTAAAGACAACTAAAAACAAAAAAATAGGGATTATAGGGACAAGAAGTACAATTAACAGTAACTCGTATCAAGCAACAATAGATAAAATAGACCCAACAATTAAAACATTCGGTCAAGCATGCCCATTATTTGTACCCCTAATAGAAAATGGATATACTAATAATGATATTACTACAACAATTGCAAAAGAATATCTTAATCCCTTAAAGGAAGAAAACATAGACACATTAATAATGGGCTGTACCCACTACCCATTAATAAAAGAAACTATACAAAAAGTAATAGGCAATCAGGTTAACTTAATAGATGCAGGAATTGAAACAGTCAAATACGCACAAATACTATTAACCAATAAAGAAATACTGCCTAATATAAAAAAAGAACCAATATATAAATATTTTGTAAGCGATGATATTGATAACTTTATTAATATAGGAGGCATGTTTCTTGGTAAAGAAATAAAAAACAATATAAAAAAAATAGACATAGAAAAATATTGAAATATTAGGAAAGGGAAAAACACATATGATAAATATAATAGAAAATATAAGTGTGCAAATAAAAAAGATTATAAGTGAAGCTATACAAAAAATAAGCACAGAAACAGACGAGTTCAATATTAATATAGAAGAAATTGAAATAGAGAAACCACGCGATAAAAATAACGGAGACTTCTCCACTAATATAGCCATGCAATTATCAAGGATATTTAAAAAATCACCCGCAAATATAGCACAAGAATTAATAGACAAGATACAAATAAAAGACACTTACATAGAAAAAGTAGAAAAGGCAGGTCCGGGATTTATTAACTTTTACTTAAGTTCCAAATGGTTACACGAAGTTATATATGCAATAGAAGAACATGGTAACAACTATGGGAGGACAAATATAGGTAAGGGACAAAAAGTAATGGTAGAATTCATTAGTGCAAACCCCACCGGGCCAATGCATATGGGTAATGCAAGAGGAGGAGCTTTAGGCGATTGTCTTGCCGGTATACTTGAATGGACAGGCCACGATGTTACCCGTGAATTTTATATAAACGATGCCGGCAACCAAATAGAAAGATTTGAAAAATCACTTGAAGCTCGATATATCCAACAAACAAAAGGTATCCAAGCGGTTGAATTCCCTGAAGATGGATATCATGGACAAGATATAATAGACAGGGTAAAAGAATTTATTCAAATACAAGGAGACAAATACATAAATAAACCACAAAAAGAAATAACTGAGGCATTAGTAGAATATGCATTAGAAAAAAATATTAGCAAATTAAAAACAGACCTTGAAAGTTACGGTATAAAATATGACGTATGGTTTAGGGAAAGTACACTATACAAAAATAATGAAGTTCAAGACACAATAAACTACCTCATTGACAAAGGTTATACATACACCAAAGAAGGGGCAATATGGTTTAAAGCAAGTGAATTTGGGGCAGAAAAAGATGAAGTTTTAGTAAGAAACAACGGTATTCCTACCTACTTTACAGCCGATATTGCATATCACAGGAACAAGTTTATAACAAGGGGTTTTGACAAGGTAATCGATATATGGGGGGCAGACCATCATGGACATGTTCAAAGGATGAAAGGTGCCATGGAAGCAATAGCTTGTAACCCTGACAAACTAAACATAATAATTATGCAACTTGTAAGACTGCTCCGTCAAGGAGAACTTGCAAGAATGTCAAAAAGAACAGGACAAGCTGTAACCCTAAGCGACCTTCTTGAAGAAACAAGTAAAGATGCTGCAAGGTTTTTCTTTAACATGAGACAAGCCAACAGTCACTTAGACTTTGACCTTGACTTAGCTGTTGCAGAATCCAATGAAAATCCTGTCTACTATATACAATATGCCCATGCAAGGATTTGTAGCATAATAAACCTATTAAAACAAGAAGGTATCCATATAAAAGCTATAAATAAGATTAACCTTAACCAACTAAGCCAAACAGAAGAAATAGATATACTAAAAAAACTTGCTGAATTACCGGAGGAAATAAAAACAGCAGCCATCTTAATGGAACCAAGCAGGATGACAAGATATCTACTTGACTTAGCCGGCTTATTCCATACCTTCTATAGCTCTTGTAGGGTTAAAGTAGACCAAGAAGAACTAATGCAAGCACGTTTAAAGCTTATAGACAGCGTAAGAATAGTTATAAAAAACGTTCTTAACATGTTAGGCATATCAGCACCGGAAAAGATGTGATTAGTGGTTAGTGGTTAGTGATTAGAGCTTAGAGCTTAGAGCTTAGAGCTTAGTGATTAGTGATTAGTGGTGTGGAGGTTGGAAATCAGATGTCAGAGGTCGGAGAAGAGATTAGTGATCAGTGATTAGTGGTCAGAAAAAAGAGTAAAGAGAAGAGAAAGTGCAGTGGTTTGTGGCAGGTAGTGAGGAGATTTATGGAAATAACCTTGTGCAAAGACTTAGGGCATGTTAACGAAGTGAGTTTTGCTGTGCATCCGCAACGAGTTATACAGGCACTTAGGATTGAAACACAGTTATTGGAATAAACTACTCACGGACTAATACTAATACCGATAATAATTATCACTCAAAAACTAAAAGTTTTAAAAACAAATAACCATAACTATATAGACTAAAGAAAAAACCCCTAAAATCCGATATATAAGATAAGAATAATGGATAAAAAAAGGAGATAAGAATGAAAAAAACTATAAAAACCATATCTTTATTTATACTAATATTTATTATAAGCAATAACACCACAGGTTTAGCCGACTCAGATACATACAACGGAATACAAGAAGCACAAGCAATAATAAATAATATACAATTTACAGACCTTGAAGCACGAGGGAACACATATTGGGCAAAAGAAGCTATACAAGACATGGCAGCCCTATCCATTATTAAAGGCTACGGTGACAGAACCTTTAACATATATGCCCCTGTAACAAAAACAGAGGTATTAGCCCTTGCATACAGGGCAGCAGGCAGGGAAGATGAAGCACAAGCAATAGCCTATGAAATGGAAGTCGAACGCAGCTATAATCAACGAAACACCAATGCAATAGACCTATGGGCAGACGGATACATGCAGTTAGCCTTAGAAGACGAACTTA
>CAZRSG010000075.1:0-1802 GCA_964602705.1 uncultured Oscillospiraceae bacterium | reverse complement strand
AACTTATCACAGAAGAACAATATATGGATGCAATGGGCTACGAACAAACACAAATACCGGAAAACTATAAATTTATAAAAAATGCACCCGCACAAAGACAAGAAGTAGCAGAATGGATGGCAAGAATTTTAGGGCTTGCACCCATCTATGACTATCAAGACATATTCAATAGCTTTAAAGATTGGGACCAAACTGATCCAATAAGAATACCCTATATAGAAGCAGCACTAAAAGAAAAAATAATAAACGGAAGTGATGGATACCTGTACCCAAGAGATAACATAACAAGAGAACAAATGGCACAAGTACTAAAAAATGCAGAAAAATATATATATCAAAATCAAAACATGGTCAAAAGATATGGCTATATAGAAGAAATAAAACAAGGCACAGAACAGCAAATGGGAACAAGTATAAAAATAAAACATATAAAAATAAGAAATGCCCAAGGCAGCCAAGATGAAATCATAACCCAGCAAATATACGATGCACAAAACAACCTAATTGAAACAGCACAAGGGACAGAAACACTAAAACAAAAAGAAACAATAGTACTATCAAACTGGGGGATAGGAAACAGTGCTGACTTACAGGTTAACGATGAGATTACATATATCACTGACAAAGATAAGAATGTTAAATACATTAGGATACTAAGTGGAGAAAGAACAAATATATATAAGGGAATTATAAAAACAACAAACCCTGCAACTTTACAAATAACAATAGAAGACGAAAATGAAAACCTAAATACTTATACAATAAGTGAAGCAGCGGAAATAATAATAAGCAGAAACAAATCAACAATTGATAAACTAATAAAAGAAGCACCCGTTGAAATCACTATAAAAAATAATATAATAACCAAAATAGAAGTAAAAGCACAAGAAGCAAGCATAGACGAAAACGAAAAAAGAGGCATAATAGAAGACATTAACATTCCATTAGGTTATGTATCACTTTATAGTGAAGAAGGAAAGAAAAGTTTTAACCTTCTAAGAATATATAACTTTTTAAACCCATCACTAATAAAAGTAATAAGAAATGGGCAAGAAGCAAACCTAAGTGATATCAAACCGGGAGACTCTGTATTTATAAAATTAGACGATACCGGTTATATAAAAGAAATAGCATCATCAGAAAATTATATAGTTAAACATGGGAAAATAATGCTAAAAAATGTTGACTCCTTATTAGTAGAATACGATGATGGAAGCCAGCAAATGCTCAATATAAACAATGAAACAATAATAACTAAAAACAGACAACTAATATCATACTCCGAAATAGTTCCGGGCTCAAACATAAAGATGGTAATACACGAAACAGACAACATTATAGATTTAAAAGAAATAGCCTTAGAATCAGGAGACTACTATATAAGTAACGTATATAAGGCAAATATATATTACTATGATGAATACGATTCCAAACTCATAGTAAACAATTTAAACAAACTCGAATCAGGCAAATGGACCCTAACAGCAAACAAAGGCTATGTAGAAATACAAGTCCAACCCGATGCAGAAGCCTACTATAATGGCAGACGTCTAAGTCTATCCGATATCAATAAATACCATATAGACGGTCAAGTATATATGGCGGTAGAAAACGGACTTGGTGGCAAGGAAAATGCTGTATTAATAAGCCTAAGAAACAATAATGACACCGAAAAAATTTATGACGACAGACTAATCAGCATAATAAGCGGCACAGGTGAAATAACAACAAGCAGGCAAACAGACAAATTCAAATACAGGCCGGGTTCAATAGTAATAAAAAACGGAAAATTAATCACAGGG
>CAZRSG010000074.1:803-6782 GCA_964602705.1 uncultured Oscillospiraceae bacterium | reverse complement strand
TTAAAATATGCAATCCTAAATGCCATAGTTACATAAGCAACAGCATGTGCCTTAGGAAACATATATTTTATCTTTTTACAGGATTGTACGTACCAACCGGGTATACGTTTTTCTTTCATAATAATTTCATCTTCTTCAGAAAGTCCTCTACCCCTTCTGACACTTTCCATTATCTTGAATGCATGTTTGGAATCAAGTCCTTTATACATAAGGTATAACATTATATCATCCCTGGTACATATAACTTCGGGTAGACTTGCTACATCTGCCTTTATTAAGTTTTGTGCATTGTTTAACCATACATCTGTTCCATGTGATAATCCACTTATTCTAACCAGTTCTGCAAATGTTTTTGGCTTAGTATCTATAAGCATTTGTCTTACAAATCGTGTGCCAAATTCAGGAATTCCAAAGGTTCCAACTTTACAATTCACATCTTCTTCTGTTATACCTAATGCTTCTGTTGTTGTAAATAGGCTCATTGTTTGAGTATCGTCTATTGGAATTTCTTGTGCATTAACACCTGTTAAGTCTTCTAACATTTTAAGAATTGTTGGGTCATCGTGGCCTAATATATCTAATTTAAGTAAGCGTCCTTCTAATGAATTAAAGTCAAAATGCGTTGTTATAACTCCGGACTTTACATCGTCTGCAGGTCTTTGTATGGGAGAAAACTCAAATACCTCATTTTCTGTTGGTACTATAATTACCCCTCCCGGGTGCTGACCTGTGCTTCTTTTTACTCCGGTACAACCTTTTATTAGACGGTTTAATTCTGCATTGCTAACTACTATTTCTTTTGATTCTAAATATTTTTTCACAAAGGCATAGGCTGTCTTTTCTGCAATTTTACTGATTGTTCCTGCCCTATATACATAGCCTTGTCCAAATAATTCTTCTGTATACCTATGTGCTATAGGTTGGTATTCTCCTGAAAAATTAAGGTCTATATCCGGTTCCTTATCTCCATCAAATCCTAAAAAGGTTTCAAATGGTATATCGTGGCCATCTTTATTTAAATTACAAGTACATATTGGGCAATCTTTTGGTGGCATGTCTGCACCTGACCCTATAGAACCATCACTTATAAATTCTGAATATTTACAATTAGGGCAAATGTAATGTGGTGGTAATGCGTTTACTTCTGTAATTCCTGTTAGGAAAGCAACAAATGAAGATCCGACAGACCCTCTTGAACCTACTAAATATCCATCACTTAAAGATTTTGATACTAACTTTTGTGCTATTAAATACATAACTGCAAATCCATTTTTAATTATAGAGTTTAATTCTTTATTCATCCTATCTTTTACAATGTTAGGTAAGTCTTCCCCATAAATTTCTTTAGCCCTTCCTTCTGTAAGGCTTTGAATTTCTTCTTCGGCACCTTTAATTTCCGGTGTAAATACACCCTCAGGTATTGGGCTTATTTCCTTAATCATTTCCGAAATCTTGTTAGTATTCTCAACTACTACCTGATAGGCTTTTTCTTTTCCTAAATAATCAAATTCAGCCAACATCTCGTCTGTTGTCCTGAAATATAATGGTGGTTGTTTGTCGGAATCAGAATAACCTTGCCCTGCCATTAAAATTCTTCTAAATATTTCATCTTCTTTATCAAGAAAATGTACATCACATGTAGCAACAACTAATTTATTGTGTTTTGTTCCATAATTAACAATTTGCTTATTTATATTTTTCAAATCTTCAATATCTTTTACCATACCCTTATCTATTAAAAATTGGTTGTTTGCAAGTGGTTGAATTTCTAAATAGTCATAATAATTTATAATCTTATTAATTTCTGCTTTTGGCTTACCTTCTACCATTGCAGTATAAACTTCCCCAGCTTCGCAAGCTGAACCTATTATTAAACCTTGCCTATACCTTTTTAATAAGCTTTTTGGTACTCGTGGTCGCCGATAATAATAATTTAAATGTGATTCTGATATGATTTTATATAAATTTTTTAAGCCAATATAATCTTTAACTAATATAATAGCATGATACGATGGCATGTTTTTTATTTCTTGACTTTCTGCAAATGTATTATTTATTTGATTTATATCATCAATTCCTTTTTCAATTAGCCTATCTATCATTTTTAAAAATATTTTACCGGTGGCTTCCGCATCGTCAATTGCCCTATGATGATTTTCTAAGTCCACATCTAAATGCTTGGCTACAATATTTAATTTGTGCCTTTTAAGTTCCGGTAATATATTTCGAGCCAATCCAAGGGTATCTATATAACAAGGTTCAAATTTGATATTCAACCTATCACAATTATTTCTTATAAATCCAATATCAAATTGGGCATTATGTGCTACTAATACAGAGTCATTGCAAAAGGTTAAAAAATCTTTTAGTGCTGAATTTATTAAGGGTGCATCTTTAACCATATCATTTGTAATCCCTGTTATTTGTGTTATATTATATGGTATTGCAAGCTCAGGATTTACAAGGGTATGAAACTTATCTACTATTTTGCCACCACTAATTTTTACACCACCTATTTCGGTTATTTTATTGTATTGTGGACTTAGACCTGTAGTTTCTATATCAAATACTACAAAGTCACCACTTAATTTCTCACTTTTTTGATTATATACTATTGGTTCTTTATCATTTAAAAGATAGCATTCCACACCGTAGATAATTTTTATATTATTATCTTTCCCGGCTTCATATGCCTCAGGAAAGGCTTGTACCACACCATGGTCTGTAATTGCTATAGCCTTATGTCCCCATTCAGCTGCCCTGCTTATTAGGTCCTTAGGTGATGATGTTGCATCCATTGCACTCATTTTAGTGTGTAGGTGCAATTCTACCCTTTTCTTCTTAGCAGTATCTTGCTTTTTATTTGTATTTGTTTCTGAAATATCTTTTGCAAATATAACTATTTCTCTTGCATATTTATCATACCGTACTTCTCCCTTCACCTTAACATTTATGCCCTCTTTTAACCTATCCTTTATTAATGATATGTCTTTTTTGGCTCGGAAAAATTTCACGGTTACTGAATTTGTATAGTCTGTTATATTAAATGATACTATAAACTTTTCACCTTTAATTTCCTTTATTGCTGTTTCAAATATTTCACCATGAATAAGAACATTTAACATGTCTTGATTTATTTCAGATATTTTTATATGGTTATCCGGGATTGCTTTGCCTATGATTATTTTATTTTTTATAGAATTTTTATCTTGTTTTTCTACTGGTTTTGATAGTCCATTTTGGTTATAATTAGATTCTTTTAAGCTTTCTAATATAAGTTTTGATTTAAGATTTTGATGTTCTTTTTGAACATTTGTTAGGTTTTGAGGATCTGTAAATATAACTTTTATATTTTTATCAAATTCTTCTTTTATTAAACCTTCAATTTTTTTATTGGCAAGGTTATCTGTTAAAATTTTATTACCTTCTACATTTAATTGTATATAAAGATTCCCATTATCATTTTCCCATTGACTATCAGCTAATAAAGTCCTTGATATGGGGAGTTCTTTTTGTAAGTAATATTTTATGCTTTCATAGTAGCTTTGTAATGCAGTTTTAAAGTCTTTTATTTCAATATATTTAGTTTGTATTTTAAGTTTGGATATATTATATAATTTTTTTATATAGTGTTCTGCCTCTTCTATATCTTTTTTATTAATAATTTCTTTAAAAGCAAGTTCTATATCCAATTCTCTTGCTTCTTTATAGACTTTTATCAATATTAGTTGTGACTTTTCTAAGAATTGTAAGTCTTTATTTCTTTGGACAAGTGGAAATAATTTTAAAATATTAAAATCTTCATTTGTATAGTTAGACATAGTAAATCCCTTCCTAATATATTAAAGCTATAAAAAGAACCATGAAATTTGTTTAAAGATCCTTTATATGTTTTATAAGTTCCTCCACAAACTTATCTTCAGCCACCTTTTTTATAACCTTACCTTTTTTAAATATTAGACCCACACCTTTCCCACCAGCTATTCCTATATCAGCTTCACGGGCTTCACCTGGTCCATTAACCACACAACCCATTACTGCAATCTTTATTCCTTTTTTTATATCTTTTGTCTTTTCTTCTACTTCTTTAGCTATATTTATTAAATCTATTTCACATCTACCACATGATGGACACGATATAATTTCAACGCCTTGATTCCTTATTTCTAATGTTTGTAAAATCTTTTGTGCCACTTGCACTTGTTTAACCGGGTCTTCAGTAAGTGATACCCTAATTGTATCACCGATGCCTTCGTTTAATAATATCCCTATCCCAATAGATGATTTTATGGTTCCAATACTTTCTGTACCAGCTTCTGTTACCCCTAAATGTAATGGATAGTCTACTTTTTCAGAAATTAGTCTGTATGCCTTAATCATTGTAGGCACATTGGATGCTTTTATTGATATAATAATATTATAAAAATTATGTTTTTCTAATATTGAGACATGGTTTAAGGCACTTTCTACCATGGCAGGTGCTGTCGGTCCACCATATTTTTCTAATAATTCTTTTTCAACAGAACCGGAGTTTACACCTATCCTTATTGGAATTTCTTTTTCTTTTAATCTTTCCGATATTTCTTTAACATGGTTATATCCACCTATGTTTCCGGGGTTTATTCTTATTTTATCTATCCCCCTTTTTGCACATTCCAATGCTATCTTATAATCATAGTGTATATCTGCTATTAAGGGTATAGAGCTTGATTTCTTAATTTCTGTTATCGCTTTTGCTGCATCCATATCCGGTACTGCTAAGCGAACTATATCACAACCGGCATCTTCTAATTGCTTTATCTGCTTAATTGTTTCAACTATATTTCTTGTATCTGTAATTGTCATTGATTGTATGGATATAGGGGCATTGCCACCTATTAGCATGCTTCCAACTTTTATAGCAATAGTTTTTTTTCTTTTTATTGTATTAATATTCATATTTATATAAACCTCTTTTTTATTATCATTATCCATTATTAAAACTATGAAATTATAGTTTTTAAAGATAATGATTATCTTTTTACAAGCTATTTTAAGGCTATTATTAACCTTTTACAAATAATTTTGCAATATCATTATATGTTACAAAAAGCATTAATAATATAAGTGCTGCAAAACCTATTAAGTGTACAAGCCCTTCTTTTTCAGGGTCTATTGGTTTTCCTCTAAGGCCTTCAATTAATAAAAATACTACCCGACTTCCGTCCAGGGCCGGTATTGGCAATAAATTAAAAATCCCAAGATTTATACTTATTAGGGCTGCCAATGATAATAAGTTTCCTATTCCTAATTTAGCTGCACTACCAATTTCCTTTACTACACCTACAGGACCGGATAAGTCATCCACCCTTACGTTTCCTGTTATTAATTCGCCTAAGGATATAAATATTGCCTTTGTTAAAAAGATTACTTCATAAAAAGCATTTTTTATAACATTTAAGAATGTTTTCTTTACACCTTTAGAAATATATCCTAACATATATTGGTTATTTTCTTCATTGAATGTAGGTGTTACTGAATATTGCATTTTTTGTCCCTTCCTATTAATAGTAATATCAACTGGCTTTTCACCATTTCTATTAATATAAAAGAATACGTCATTTTGAATATTCACCTTGGAGTTATTTAGGCTAATAATTTTATCACCTTCCATTAACCCTGCATTATATGCAGGCATTCCCGGAATTACTTCATCTATAATAGGCTGGTATATTACATCTAACATATTACTTAAGAATATAAATATAATAAATCCTAAGATAAAGTTCATTATCGCCCCTGCGGCTACTACTGCAATTCTTGCGGGTAAAGACTTTTTACCAAATGATCTATCATCATCTGAATGTTCGTCTTCACCTTCCATTTTTACATAACCCCCTATAGGTAAAAGTCTAAGTGAGTATAAAGTTTCGCCTTTTTTTCTTTTAAAAATCCCCGGTCCCATTCCTATTGCAAATTCATGAACTTTTATCCCTACCC
>CAZRSG010000074.1:0-793 GCA_964602705.1 uncultured Oscillospiraceae bacterium | reverse complement strand
GCAACACTAAAATGACCTAATTCATGAAAAAATATTAATAAACTAAAAACAACAATTGCCGCTATTATTGTACTCATTTTGTCCACCTTACCTTTCCTTCTATAATATAATTCCTTGCCCAATTATCTGCCTTTAAAATATTTTCTAACTTGTCATCGGACATATTTGTATGATTATCTATAACTTCTTCTATTATGTCGGCTATTTGTAAAAAGGATATCTTACCTTCCAAAAATAAGCGGACACATATTTCGTTTGCCGCATTTAAAACTACCGGCATTGTTCCACCTGACCGCCCTGCCTTATAAGCTAAACTTAAACATTTAAAAGTATTTAAATCCGGTTGTTCAAATGTTAATTGCTTATTCGTAATAAAATCCAAACTTTGACTAATTGAATTATGACGTTGTGGATAGGTAAGAGCATACTGTATGGGTATTCTCATATCAGGCGTACCCATTTGTGCAATAATTGAATTATCTATATACTCTACCATTGAATGTATTATACTTTGTGGGTGTATTATTACATCTATTTTATCTATATCTATATTAAATAGCCATTTGGCTTCTATAACTTCTAAGCCTTTATTCATTAAAGTTGCAGAATCAATACTTATTTTATCACCCATATTCCATGTAGGATGTTTTAATGCCTGTATCGGTCTTATATTTCTTAAATCTTCTTGCTTTTTATTTAAAAATGGTCCGCCGGATGCAGTTAGTAAGATTTTCTTTACAAAGTTATTATTACCATATAGGCATTGAAATATTGCAGAATGCTCACTATCTAC
>CAZRSG010000073.1:2162-6894 GCA_964602705.1 uncultured Oscillospiraceae bacterium | reverse complement strand
AAAAGATTTATGAAGCCAAGGGACGTCCCAACGATAACCCGCTTATAGTACACATATCTAACATAGAGGAAGTAAACGACCTTGTACAGGAGGTTCCTAATTCTGCCAAAAAGCTAATGAAAAACTTTTGGCCGGGACCACTTACAATAATTATGAAAAAATCCAATCTTATTTCTGATACTATAAGTGCCGGATTAGATACTGTCGCAAT
This sequence comes from uncultured Oscillospiraceae bacterium, assembly GCA_964602705.1. Lineage (GTDB taxonomy): Bacteria > Bacillota > Clostridia > SK-Y3 > SK-Y3 > CAZRSG01. The sequence goes on along the minus strand of CAZRSG010000073.1, from coordinate 6,683 downwards.
AAGGTTTCCGGCTAATAAAATAGCAGGCAAGCTTATAGAAACATCAGGACTTCCAATAGCTGCACCCAGTGCTAACATATCAGGTAAGCCAAGTCCTACTGAAGTAGAACATGTAATAGATGACTTAATGGGTAAAGTTGATATAATAATAGACGGTGGGAAATCTATAGTAGGCTTAGAATCAACTGTTATTGACTTAACAAGTGGGCAAGCCACTATTCTACGACCGGGGGGAATAACATATGAACAAATATATGATACATTAGGAAATGTAAGAATTGATAGCAAGCCAATAATAACAAGTAAAAGCCCTAAATCTCCCGGAATGAAATACCGACATTATTCACCAAATGCTGATGTTGTAGTTGTTGAAGGTCAAGAAGAAGACATTATAAAAATAATAAATAAGAAAACACAAGAAAACAAAAATAAAGGCTTAAAGGTTGGCATCTTAGCTACTGATGAAACAGCTAATAAATATCAGGGACAGCATATAATTTCGGCAGGCAGTCGAAAGACACCGGAAGTAATTGCATCAAATCTTTTTTCTATATTACGTAAATTTGATAAACTGGGTATGGATATAATATTTATTCAATCAGTAAATGAAGATGGGATTGGTAGGGCAATAAAAAATAGAATATATAAAGCATCAGGAGGTAAAATTTTAAAAGTATAATCAAATAAGTTTCAATACCTATATAATAATTAAACAAAAGGTAGGGGTGATTAAAACAATGGTAAAGAAACAAAAAATTATATTTGTATGTACGGGAAATACATGTAGGAGCAGTATGGCAGAAGCTATATTAAAGGCTATATTAAAGGAAAAAAATATAGATAAGATAGAAGTATACTCTGCCGGTACCTCCGTATTAATTGAATCAGCAGCTAATGATAAAGCCATAGAAGTAGCTAAAAAAAATGCCTTAGACTTATCAGGGCATAAGGCTAAACAAATTGAAGAAAAAATGATTAAAGATGCCCGGTTAATTTTAACTATGACTACAGCCCATAAAGAAGCTATAATAAAAATAAGCCCAAGTAGCTCTGATAAAGTATTTACATTAAAAGAATTTGTTAACGAAGTAGATGTGGATAAGGTCAAGGATATTAAAGAACTTGATATTAGTGATCCATTTGGCTGGCCGGTTGAATACTACCAAAAGACCTATGATGAAATGTATCCTTTAATTAAAAAAATAACTAATAAGTTAAAATAAATATAATTTAAATAAAATGGTGAAAAGAAGATGGATATTACTATAAGAGAAATGACATTAAAGGATATAGATAAGGTAGTAGAAATAGAAAATTTAAGCTTTATTATACCTTGGCCTAAACAATCCTTTTTGGGAGAGATGTTAAACAAAGAAAGATCAATATATCTTGTATCAGTATATAAAAACCAAGTCTTAGGTTATTGTGGTATGTGGAAAGTCCTTGATGAAGGGCATATTACAAATATTGCTACCCACCCCGAATACCGGCGGATGAACTTAGGTCGTAAGCTCTTAGATGGTTTAATAAAAGTATCTGAATCTAAGGGAATAAAAACTATGTTTTTGGAGGTAAGAAAAAGCAATATACCAGCTCAAAACTTATATAAGGACTTTAAATTTAAAATTGTTGGAGAACGGAAAAAGTATTACGCAAATAATAATGAAGATGCCTACATAATGAAACGAGTATCTCAATAAATAAGACAAGATAGGGGAGGTTATCATTAATTGAAGAATAGTAATTGTTTACTACTTGGCATAGAAACATCATGTGATGAAACAGCTGCTGCAGTAGTAAGAAATGGAAGAGACGTTTTATCAAATGTTATATCATCACAAATTGACCTACACAAAAAATATGGTGGAGTTGTACCGGAAATTGCTTCAAGGAAACATATAGAAAACATTAATTTAATTATACAAGAGGCAGTAGATAAAGCCGGGGTTACCTTAAGTGATATAGATGCGATTGGAGTTACTTACGGGCCAGGTTTAGTAGGAGCCTTGCTTGTAGGTGTATCATCAGCTAAGGCCTTATCATTTGCATTAAAGAAACCCTTAATAGCGGTCCACCACATTGAAGGTCATATTGCAGCAAACTATATAGAAAATAAAAAGTTAAAACCACCATATATATGCTTGGTAGTATCAGGAGGACATAGCCATATTATACATGTCAAGGATTATACAAGTTATAAACTTTTAGGGCAAACCCGTGATGATGCAGCAGGTGAAGCATTTGATAAAGTTGCAAGAATATTAGGGCTTGCTTATCCCGGCGGACCCCTAATTGACAAACTTGCAAAGAAGGGAAACCCGGAAGCAATAAAATTTCCACAAGTTAAATTTGATGATAAAAGTTTAGATTTTAGCTTTAGCGGTGTAAAAACAGCAGTTTTAAATTATATTAACAAGATGGAGCAAAAAGGTGAAGCTTATAACAAGGCTGATGTTGCTGCAAGTTTCCAAAAGGCTGTTATAGAAGTACTGGTAAAAAACACAATTATTGCAGCAAGAAATGAAGAAATTGACACCATAGCATTAGCCGGTGGTGTTGCAGCTAATAGTGCCCTAAGGGAACTATTATTAAAAAAAGGTGGGGAAAGTAATATTAAAATATTATACCCATCACCAATATTATGTACAGACAATGCAGCTATGATTGCATGTGCCGCCTATTATAAATATAAGTTAGGACAAATATCAGATTTATATCTAAATGCAGTAGCCAATATAAATTTAGCATAAGTTAATACGGCAACCCTTTAAACTTATTTTTCAAGTCTATAATTTTCTGATTTTTAATTCTTAAATTATCATTAATAAATATTATGGTAATTAATAATTCATATATGAAAGTTATTATGTGTACAAGCCGGGTGATTATCCACAGGCAAAAACTTATTTAAAATTAAGATGTTAATTCTGTGGGAAAATGTTCAACATTAACAAATCCTTGCCTTGTAGCATGTGGGTAACACTGTGGATAATGTGGATTACTTTTTTTTACATGTTAATAAGGTATAATAAATTATGTAAATTTAAAAAAATATAAACATATATTATTGTAAACCATTATTATAAATAAAAAGAAAATATCTTTAACGAATTTTATATTTCTTTAGGCTTTTACTTAATTCCTTCACTAACTTTGATAAATTATCGGCAGCCGCGGACATGGAATTTACAGTATCTATTTGTTGTTGTGTTGTTGCAGTAACTTCTTGACTGGAAGCTGCTGTTTCTTCTGATATTGACGATATATTCTCTATTGATGTGATAACTTCATTTTTATTAGCATCCATCTTTATCATAGACTTATTAACATCATTTATTTGGTCTACAATATTTATAATCCCATTAGCTATATCATTAAGGGCATTATTTGTTTTGTTAACTGCATCATTTTGTCGAATAGTAGATTGCTTAATATCCTCAACAGACTTTACAGCAGATGAGGTTTCCTCTTGTATATCTTCTACAAGATTATATATTTCATCAGTTGAATTTCTACTTTGGTCGGCTAATTTCCTTATCTCATCGGCAACTACAGCAAAGCCTTTTCCGGCTTCACCTGCCCTTGCTGCCTCTATTGCAGCATTTAAAGCAAGCAAATTAGTTTGTTCTGCAATAGTTTCTATAGATTCGACAAAAAGACCTATATCTTTTGACTTTTCATTAAGATTTTCAATTACATTAATAATTTGTTGGGTGATAAGGTTATTCTCTTTGGAAGTTTCCTTTAAAACTTCTACTGCTTCAATACCTGCTGAATTTAAAGACTTAATAACACCTGTTTCTTGTATAACTTCTTTATATGTTTCCGACACAGTATTAATTTGTTTTGCAAGATTATTAACAACTGTTACCCCATCTTGGGCTTGCATTGCTTGTTCTGAAGCACCCTTAGCAATTTCTTCTATAGTTAGACTGATTTGTTCAATAGAACCGGCGGCTGTATTGGCAGCATTATTAACTAAATATGTTGCATTATTAATTGAATTAACAAGATCAAAAAACCGTTCTATAAGTTTTCTTATATCATGAAGTATAGCATTGATTGAAGGAGCAACTTCACCAATAACCTCATAATCACGTGATGAAATAAGTTTAGAAAAATCCCCTTGTTTTACAGTTTGAATATCATCTGTGAACTTATTTATTACATTATTAAGCTTGTTTTTTGAGTTGTAGAATACTAATCCAATCATTAAAAAGTTAGATAAGATTGTTACGAAAAATATATTTGCGTTCTTTAATAATATTGCTGCAAGCAAAGGAAGTAAAATTGCGATCCCAATAGTAACTTTAAAGAATAAATTTATGTTTTTTTGAATAGTAGAACTGTTTTTTGACATTATGTACCCTCCAATATTTAAATATTTTATGACTAATATTAGTCATAAATTTGTTTATGCCTATATATTACCATAATTCAATATTAAATTAAATAGAAAATCAATAAAAATTCAAATTAAAGCTTGACAACAATTGTACACTTGTATACAATTATACAAGC
>CAZRSG010000073.1:0-2152 GCA_964602705.1 uncultured Oscillospiraceae bacterium | reverse complement strand
AGGCATACAAATTATATATATTTATAATAATAAATATATATAATTTAAGCAAATCAAAATTAAAATGAGGAGGGAATAATGTGCTACAATATAGTAATAAAACAAACTTATTAGAACAATCGGAATATAAATACAGCCTACAAGATAGAAAGGATCCAAAGCTTTATCGCTACTTATACCCATATGAAGAGGTGCCTAAAATACCTTTTAATAATAGGCATGTCCCTATTAATATGCCGGAAGAGATATGGATAACAGATACCACATTTAGGGATGGACAACAATCTCGAACCCCATATACGGTTAAGCAAATGGTGGATTTATTTACAATGTTGCATAGACTTGGAGGTCCTAAAGGACTTATAAGACAGACTGAGTTTTTTGTATATAGTAAAAAGGATCAAGAAGCCCTATATAAATGCTTGGAAAAAGACTATAAGTTTCCGGAAATAACAACCTGGATAAGGGCTACAAAATCAGATTTCGACTTAGTTAAAAAAATAGGTATTCGAGAAAGTGGGATTTTAGTAAGCTGTTCAGATTATCATATTTATAAAAAGTTGAATATGACAAGGCGACAAGCTGCCGACCATTATTTAGGTGTAGTTAAAGATGCTCTAAGTGTTGGAATAATACCAAGATGTCATTTAGAAGACATAACACGTGCAGATTTTTACGGATTTGTAATACCCTTTGTAAATGAACTTATGCAGTTAGGAAAAGAAGCGGGTATTCCTATAAAAATAAGGGCATGTGATACCATGGGATACGGTGTTTCTTACCCCGGTGTGGCATTACCAAGAAGTGTACAGGGTATAATTTACGGTTTATGGCATTATGCAAACGTACCAAGTACACAGATAGAGTGGCATGGACATAACGATTTTTATAAGGGGGTTGTAAATGCAGCAGCAGCATGGTTATATGGTGCATCATCTGTAAACTGTTCCCTACTTGGTATAGGTGAAAGAACCGGTAATGTTCCTTTAGAAGCAATGGTTTTTGAATATGCCGGCTTAAGAGGAACTACTGATGGGATGGATACAACAGTTATTAGTGAAATTGCGGACTATTATACAAATGAAATAGGCTATAAGATTCCACCAATGACACCCTTTGTCGGTAAAAACTTTAACACTACCAGGGCAGGTATTCATGCAGATGGATTATTAAAAGACGAAGAAATATATAATATATTTGATACAGCAAAATTATTAAAAAGACCGGCTATGGTTGCTGTAACTAACCTTTCAGGACTTGCAGGCATAGCACATTGGATTAATGTATTTTATAAGTTAAAAGATAATGATAAAATAGATAAAAGATCCCCTTTAGTTGAAAAAATAAAAAAATGGGTAGACACAGAATATGAAGAAGGAAGAGTAAGTGCCATAAGTGATGAAGAATTAATAAAATTAATAGAGGAAAATGGTGGAATATAAGAAAAAATGCTTATAAATTAATAAGATATTTTAGGAGGATTTCAAGTGGGGCATAATATAGTAGAAAAGATTATAAAAAATCATTTAGTAAGCGGAGAAATGCTACAAGGAAAAGAAATTGCAATACAAATAGACCAGACACTTACCCAAGACTCAACCGGTACTATGGCATATTTGCAATTTGAGGCTATGGGTATAGATAGGGTTAAAACAAAAAAGTCAGTTGCCTATATTGACCATAATACCCTTCAAGCAGGTTTTGAAAATGCTGACGACCATAAATATATACAAAGTGTAGCAAATAAATACGGTGTATATTTTTCCAGACCGGGCAACGGAATTTGCCATCAAGTACATTTAGAAAGGTTTGGAATTCCCGGAATGACCCTATTAGGCTCAGACAGTCACACACCTACCGGAGGCGGCTTAGGCATGTTAGCCATAGGTGCCGGGGGCTTAGACGTAGCAGTTGCTATGGGCGGGGGTCCTTATTATTTAACTATGCCTAAAGTTTGTAAGGTTGACCTTAAGGGTTCCTTAAAGCCGTGGGTATCAGCTAAAGATATAATACTCGAAATATTAAGAGTCCTATCTGTAAAAGGAGGACTTGGAAAGGTTTTAGAATATAGTGGTGAGGGCTTAAAAACTTTATCAGTACCAGAAAGGGCAACAATAACAAATATGGGTGCAGAATTAGGAGCGACTACCTC
>CAZRSG010000072.1:2294-6911 GCA_964602705.1 uncultured Oscillospiraceae bacterium | reverse complement strand
GGGAATTAAAATAGTAGGTGTCCAAGATGGATATTTTAATGAAGATGAGGAAAATCAAATAATAATGAATATAAATAATTCAGGGGCGGATATTATATTTGTATGCCTTGGTATGGTAAAACAAGAAAAATGGATATATAAGAATAAAGATAAACTTAAAGCAAAGCTATGTTTAGGTGTAGGAGGGACACTTGATGTCTTTGCAGGTAAGATTAAAAGGGCACCAAAGTTTTTTAGAAAGACAGGACTGGAATGGCTCTACCGATTACTAAAAGAACCTTGGAGATTTAAAAGGATGCTTGCATTACCTAAGTTTGCAATTACAGTAATATTTAAGGGTCAAAGACAGTAAAATAAAAATCTTTTCTAATTTTCCAAATTAACTTGAAATTTTCATAAAAATATAGTATGATAAATATAAGAAGTCATGTAATCCGTTACATGAAATAAAATATTATTTTAATTGGGGGTAGGTATGGCAACAATACAAGATGTAGCAAAGTTAGCTAATGTTTCGGTGGCAACAGTTTCGAGGGTGATTAACAACACTACTTATGTTTCTCCGGAAGCACGACAAGAAGTTAACAATGCAATTAAACAATTAAATTACCAACCTAACTTAACAGCAAGAAATTTAAGGCGGCTGGAAACAAAAACAATATTAGTTTTACTACCCACAATATCAAATACCTTTTATTCAAAAGTTATTAAAGGTATAGAAGATACCGCCTATAAGAATGGCTATACAGTTATGATATGTACAACAGCCTCAAATAAGCAAATAGAAAATCGTTATTTAAACTTATTAAAAAATAAGTTAGTAGATGGGATTATATTTATGACCTCACAATTAGAAGAAGACGAACTTGGTCTGATAGCACAAAACCTACCTATAATTCAGTGTGGTGAATATAAAGAAAATGTACCGGCATCATACATATCTATTGATAATGAAGCAGCCGGATATATGGCTGTCAATCATTTGATAAAGCGAGGCCATTGTAAAATAGGAATGGTAACTTGTAGGAATAACCATATATCAACTAAGAAAAGGGAATTGGGTTATAAAAAAGCCCTTAATGAGGCAGGTATAGAATATAAGTCAGATCTAATAAAGTATGGTAATTATGGTTTTGGAAGTGGCATGAAGTTAGCAAAAGAATTTTTAAAGATAAAACCGAGACCTACAGCTATATTTGCTATATCGGATATGATGGCAATAGGACTTGTACGATATTTTTTAGACAAAGGTTTAAAGGTTCCGGAAGATATTGCAGTAGTTGGCTTTGATAATATTAGGTTTTCATATATGGTCAAGCCTAAAATAACAACAATTTCACAACCCCAATATAAGATGGGTTCTTTAGCAATGGAATTATTATTAAGAAAAATACAAGACAAACAAAGCAATCCACAAAATGTCTTTATGGAACATAAATTAATAGTGCGGGAGTCGTCCTAAAAGTTTTATAAAATAATATTTAAGAATTATTTAAATAAAACTTGCAAAAGATATTGTTATAAATATCTAATTTATCTTTATAAGATAAATATTAAGGTATTATAAACTTAAAATAAAAAAATGGGGGTAAAGTTTTATGGCAAAAGTAAAAAAACTTAAAGTAGGAATTATAGGTTGTGGAGGTATTGCAAACGGTAAGCATATGCCATCTTTAAAAAATATTGATATGGTAGAAATGGTTGCCTTTTGTGATATTGTTGAAGAAAGAGCTACAAAAGCTGCAGAAGAATTTGGAACAGAAAATGCAAAAGCTTATAGCAACTACAAGGATTTATTAAAGGATAAGTCAATAGATGTCATTCATGTATGTACACCTAATAAATCACATGCTGATATAACAGTAGATGCACTTGAATCCGGGAAACATGTAATGTGTGAAAAACCTATGGCTAAGACAGCAGCAGAAGGACGTCGCATGTTAGAAGCAGCAAAAAGAACAGGTAAAAAACTAACAATAGGCTACCAAAATCGTTTCAGAGCAGATTCGCAATACTTACACAAGGCATGCGAAAGGGGAGACTTGGGTGAAGTATATTTTGCAAAAGCACAAGCTGTAAGAAGACGTGCAGTTCCAACATGGGGTGTATTTTTGAATGAAGAAGAACAAGGTGGTGGTCCCTTAATTGATATTGGTACCCATGCCTTAGACCTAACCTTATGGATGATGGATAACTATAAGCCAAAGAGTGTAATGGGAACATCATATAGGAAATTGGCAGATCAAACTGAAACAGGAAATTCATGGGGAGATTGGGATCCTAAAAAATATACAGTTGAAGATTCTGCCTTTGGATTTATAGTTATGGAAAATGGTGCAACGATTATACTTGAATCAAGCTGGGCTCTTAACACTTTACAAAGGAATGAAGCAAAAACGTTACTTTGTGGCACTAAGGCAGGTGCAGATATGTTGGATGGTCTTAGGATAAATGGAGCAGAATTTGGTAAACTATATACTACAAAACCTGCATTAGATTCCGGTGGAGTAGACTTTTATGATGGTAAAAAAGAATCACCATCAGATATAGAAGCAAGGTTATGGATAGATTGTATATTAAATGACACAGAACCTGTAGTAAAACCCGAACAGGCCTTAGTAGTAACAGAAATTTTGGAAGCAATTTATGAATCAGCAAAAACAGGAAAGGTTATAAACTTTTAATTCCTAAAAAGTTAAGGGAGGTACTAAACAGATGGATATTATGGAATTAGGTATTATAGGACCACCGGTAGAAGAAAGTTTTAAGAAGGCTGCAAAAAAGGAATTAGATTTTTTAGAATTTTGTATTAATATAGGACATGATACTCAAAGTTTTTTTAATAATGTAGAAAACTTCAAGAAATGGATAGGGCAATATAAAGTTAAAGTAGGATCAATTGGAAGATGGGGAAGTGATAGGATAGATAAAGAGGGTAATATAATTGAAGAAGAACTTGAGCTATCCTATAGATTAATAGATGTTGCAAATGAACTTGCTTGTAAGAATTTTGTATGTGGATGTAACTATATAGAAGGCTTATCCTATTATGAAAATTCTACCGCAGCTATTAATTATTTTTCAGAACTAATTGATTATGGGAAAGAGAAGGGAGTCCAAATTTCTACCTATAATTGCAGATGGAATAACTTTGTATGTGACCCAATATCCTGGATGCTTATACATGGATATTTAAAAGACTTGGGAATAAAATTCGATCCTTCCCATAGTTATTATGCAGGCGGTGACTATTTAAAGGAAATGAAAGATTGGGGAGAACGTTTTAATCATGTTCATATCAAAGGTTCATTAAAAGTCGCAGGAGAAAGATTTGATGATCCGCCGGCTGGCTTGGACCAGACAGATTGGTCAAGTTTTATGTCTATATTATATAAAAAGGCATATAGGGGAGGCTTAAGCATAGAACCACACTCAGAAACCTGGAAGGATGATTTGGGTGAAAAAGGCCTTGACTTTACAATTAAATACATTAAGGAGTTAATGTTTAAATAAACTTTCAAGGAGGGTTTGATAATGAAGTTAGGAGTATTTACAGTATTACTTGGTGATAAGACATTAGAAGAAGCACTGCAATACTTAACGAATTTGGGAGTGCAGGCAGTAGAATTAGGAACCGGTGGTTTCCCGGGAACTGCTCATGTTAAAACAGAAGACTTATTAAAAGGTGAAAGTAAAATTACTGAATTAAAAGAATTAGTACAAAAATATAATGTAGAAATAAGCGCCCTAAGTTGCCATGGTAATCCCGTCCATCCACAAAAAGAAGTAGCAGATAAGTTTCATAAAGACTTCGAAAATACTATCTTATTGGCGGAAAAGCTTGGGATTGATAGAATTGTTACATTTTCAGGCTGCCCGGGGGACTCTAAAACATCAAAATATCCTAATTGGGTAACATGCCCATGGCCTGAAGATTTTTTGGAAGTTTTAGATTTTCAATGGAATGAAATACTTATTCCTTATTGGAAAAAGGCAACAGCCTTTGCTAAAGAACATGGGGTAAATAGAATAGCCTTAGAAATGCATCCTGGATTTTGCGTATATAACCCGGAAACGCTGCTAAAACTAAGAAAAGCGGTTGGAGATATTATTGGTGCAAACCTTGACCCAAGTCATTTATTTTGGCAAGGCATAGATATAGTTGCGGCTATAAGAGAATTGGGAGACGCCATTTACTATTTCCATGCAAAAGATACTAAAATTGATACCATAAATACAAAGGCAAATGGGGTATTAGATACCAAGCATTATGGTGATGAACTTAATAGGTCATGGATTTTTAGGAGTGTAGGTTACGGACATGATGCCCAAGTATGGAAAGACATTGTCAGTAATTTAAGAATGATTGGTTATGATGATGTTCTAAGTATAGAACATGAAGATAGCTTAATGTCACCAAATGAAGGTCTTACAAAAGCCATTGAATTTTTAAAAGATGTAATGGTATATGAAGATATGGGTGAAATGTGGTGGGCATAATTTACTAAAAAGATATGATTTGGTGTAATATGAAAAATTACTTCCATATAAAAAACTTAGGAGGAATATCGATGGACACATTAAGAATTGGCACGCTAGTATCAGGGGGAAATGCAG
>CAZRSG010000072.1:0-2284 GCA_964602705.1 uncultured Oscillospiraceae bacterium | reverse complement strand
GAAGATATGGGTGAAATGTGGTGGGCATAAGAGAAATAATAAAATAGTTAATCTATAAAGTGATTAAGATAATCATAAAAAGAGGGCAGGCTTATAAATATAAAATTATTATGCTCTTATAACATTGGTTATCTTTTTTGCTTTTATTAAATTATAAAATACTTTTTAATAAACTTTTTGATAATATAATGAATATATTATAAGTTAGAGGGATAATAATATAGGGCATGAGAAAAAAACTCATGACATTTAATTTAAATTGACAAACCTTTAAAGATGATATAATATTTAAATTATAATGAGATTTATTCACGTGGGGCGGCAGAAAATGTTTATTAGATTTGAATTGGAAAACTTTTGCTCGTTTAATACTAATCAAAGTATTTCTATGATACCTGCAAATTTAAAAAATAAACCGGATCATATTAGGAATAACCAATCCCTGTTTTGAATTATGGCTTTTACTACATATAAAAGATTTAGTAGAAAGGGTTATAAAACCTAAATATGATGAAATTTTAAAGAATAATAAGGTGTCAGCAAAACATACATTTGTTAGTGATATGGTTTCCCGTGAACTTCATATGAATACTAAATCGGGAATGAGATTTTCTAAGTTTAAAGACAATATTCGCTACGCTATTGAACAGGAAAAGGGATTAAAACAGGATTTAAGAAAATTAGAGAATTCAGTCGGTTCAAATATTGGAAAGATAATAGAAAAAGAAATGCTACTAAGTAATTAGTAAAAAAAACTAACAATATAGGTGGTGGTTGCTTTGAGTAAAGCTGATAATATATTTATAAATATGTGTACAGATATTCTTAATAACGGAATATCATCTCAAGGAAATAAAGTTAGGGCTAAATGGGAAGATGGAAACCCTGCCCATACAATTAAAAAATTTGCCCAGGTAAATAGATATGACTTATCAGATGAATTCCCAATCCTTACACTAAGACCAACAAACTTAAAACCGGCAATTGATGAATTATTATGGATATGGCAAAAGAAATCTAACAATATTAAAGACCTTAATAGTCGTATATGGGATAGCTGGGCTGATGATGAAGGTTCAATTGGGAAAGCCTATGGCTATCAATTAGCTATTAAACATAAATATATTGAGGGTGAATTTGACCAGGTTGATAGAATAATATATGACCTAAAGCATAACCCATACAGCAGAAGAATTATTGTTAATATGTATAATCATAGCGACTTACACGAGATGAACTTATATCCATGTGCATACAGCATAACATTTAATGTAACTAATAATAGGCTAAATGCTATCCTAAACCAACGGTCACAAGATATATTAGTTGCAAATAACTGGAATGTATCACAATATGCAATACTCATACATATGTTAGCACAAGTATCTAATCTTGAACCCGGTGAATTTGTCCATGTTATAGCTGATGCTCATATATACGATAGGCATATACCATTAGTGCAGGAACTTATAGGAAGGAAGACCTATTTGCCACCAAAACTATCAATCAATCCTGACATAAAAGACTTTTATGACTTTAAAGTTGGAGATTTCACATTAGAAAATTATCAACATGGACCACAAATCAGAAAAATCCCTGTTGCAATTTGAAAGGATGGATAAACAAAGATGAAAGCAATAGTTGCAGTAGACTCAAATTGGGGAATAGGCTATAAAAATGAATTGCTACAAAGGATACCGGAAGATATGAAGTTTTTTAAACAAACTACATTAAATAAGCTTCTTGTTATGGGTAGGTTAACTTTTGAATCATTACCCAATAAAAGACCCTTAAAAGACAGAACAAACATAGTAATCAGTAGAAATAAAGATTTTAAAAGTGAAGGTCTTGAAATATATTACTCGATTGATGAATTATTATTTAACCTCAAAAAATATAAGCTAAATGATATATTTATTATAGGTGGCGAATCAGTATATAAGCAATTTATGCCATATTGTACACAAGCATATATAACTAAAATATATAAGTCCTATACAGCCGATAAATATTTTCCTAACTTAGATGAAGATAAGTCATGGCAACTTCAATCAAAAGGTCCTATAAAAACCTATAAAGATATTAAGTTTCAATTTACAACATATAAAAACAATAGTGTAAAAAACCTAACCAATGAAGATAAAGGAGTATAAGAAATGCGAGGTAAGTTAATTGTTATAGAAGGTGTTGACTCAAGTGGTAAGGCGACCCAAACAAGCAAAATATATCAAAGACTTAATTTAGAGGGTTATAAGGTAAAAAAAATCGAATTTCCTAACTATAG
>CAZRSG010000071.1:4650-7066 GCA_964602705.1 uncultured Oscillospiraceae bacterium | reverse complement strand
CTATTTTGGTTGCCTGGCCTATGCATATGGGTAAGACCCCACTTGCGTCAGGATCAAGTGTCCCTGTATGACCTACTTTTTTAATAGCTAAAGTCTTTCTTATAATATTTACTACATCATGAGATGTCTTTCCCCTTGGTTTATTTATATTTATAATACCCTTCATTTCTTTATCCAATTCACCCTATTCATAGTCCATAACTGCATGAGTTACAGCTTCTATAATTTTTTGTTTTGCAAATAATATACCGGTATCTTTCATTACACAACCACTTGCATGTTTATGACCGCCACCACCGAATTTTAAGGCTATTTTGGATACATCAACATATTTATTAGAACGAAAGCTGACCTTTATTTCGTTACGTTCTTTTTCTTTAATAAATATTCCAACTTCAACACCTTCTATAGAGCGTAATAAGTTAGATAGTCCATCACAATCACTTTCTTTTCCGCCTGTATTTATAATTGTATGGTAATCTAAAATAGTTACTGCAATTCTACCATTAGCAAAAAATTCAGTTTTTTCAATGGCTTTACATGTTACTTTTAGCTTACCCATGGTTACTGTATCAAATATTATCCTGTTGATTTCTGCTAAGTTTATGTTATTTTCTAATATGTTAGAAATAATTTTATGGGTTCCAGGTGTGGTGTTACTGTATCTAAACCCCCCAGTATCAGTAGCAATTGCCACATATAAATTTTCTGCCATTTCCCTATCCATAGGTATTTCCAATATTTTTGTAATTAGTTTAAAAATTACTTCACCTGTTGCAGATGCTTTAGTATCTACATAGTTATATTTAGCAAACATGGTATTGCTGATATGGTGGTCAAGATTTATTGTGTGTTCACATTCTTTCAAAAAGTTTATGCGTTTATTTACACGCCCTTCATCACTACAGTCTACACATATTACAACATCAGGGTTATTATCTTTTGTTAATTTATCTAATTTTATATATTCTCCGGGCAAAAAAGAATACATTTTAGGTAGTTCCTCTTCTAAAACTACTATAGCCTGCTTATTTAATTTTTTTAAGGCTAATGATAAGGCAAATGCCGATCCTAAACAATCCCCATCAACATTTATATGGGGAATTATTAAAAATTTAGATGCTGACCTTATCACATTAGCTATTTGTTGAATCATTTTTATTTTTCCCTTCTTTTTCTGTTCTTGATATTTTGTTAAGTATATCAGAAATATGTGCCCCATATTCTATTGATTTATCTAACATAAATATAAATTCCGGCATATATCTTAACTTTACCCTGCGTCCTATCTCTCTTTTTATATAACCGACTGCACTTTCTAAGCCTTTAATTGCACTTTTCTTTTGCTTATCATCACCAAGTACACTTATATATATTTTGGCATAACTTAAATCTTTGGTAATATCAACCGACACTATACTTGTCATTACAGGTATTCTTGGATCTTTAAGTTGTCTAATAATATCACTTAATTCTCTTTTAACTTCTTGATTAATTCTATTCGTTCTGTTCGATGCCACCTTATTCACCTTCCATATTATTAATAACTTTTATCCTCAAGTAACTGTCACTTATTATCTTTACCTTTTTATTTCTTCCATTATAGAACATTCTAATATGTCGCCTTCTTTAATATCATTAAAGCGTTCTAATCCAATTCCGCATTCGTAACCTGCAAGAACTTCACGTACATCATCTTTAAATCTTTTTAATGATTCAAGTTTACCTTCATGAATTACTATACCATCTCTAACAATTCTTATGTCTGCATTTCTGGTAATTTTACCGTCTGTAACATAGCAGCCTGCTATTGTACCAATTCCTGAAACTTTAAACGTTGCTCTTACCTCTACATGACCTATAATTTTTTCCTTATATTCAGGGTCAAGCATACCTTTCATAGCAGCTTCTATATCTTCTATGGCATCATATATAACCCTATATAATCGTATTTCTACATCTTGCAATTCTGCAGATGATATTGCACCTGTGTCAGGGCGTACGTTAAATCCTATGATGATTGCATTTGATGCCGCCGCTAACATAACATCTGATTCAGTAATCCCGCCAACACCACCATGAATTATATTCATCCGTACTTCTGTTGTTGTTAATTTTTCTAATGATTGCCGTATTGCTTCCACGGATCCTTGAACATCAGCTTTGACAATAATATTTAAATCCTTGACATCGCCCTCTTTTATACGGTCAAACAAGTCTTCTAAAGTAACCTTATCTTGTGCCTTAAATAAGTCATCTTTAATTTTATATTTTCTTTGATTTACTACACTTCGTGCCTTTTTTTCGTCTTTAACAACATAAAAAGGGTCTCCGCCATCCGGAACTTCTGATAATCCAAGGATTTCAACCGGTGTAGATGGTCCCGCCGATACTACCCTTTTACCTTTATCATCCA
>CAZRSG010000071.1:0-4640 GCA_964602705.1 uncultured Oscillospiraceae bacterium | reverse complement strand
CTGCAACACCTGCTACAATTATATCTCCAACCTTTAATGTTCCTTTTTGCACCAATATGGTTGCAACCGGGCCCCTACCTTTATCAAGTTTTGACTCTATAACTGTTCCCCATGCCAACCTTTTAGGATTAGCCTTTAATTCTTGCATCTCGGCTACAAGAAGAATCATTTCTAATAAATCATCTATACCTTCTCTTTTTAGTGCAGAAACTGGTACACATATAGTGTCTCCACCCCATTCTTCAGGTACTAAACCATATTCAGTTAATTCTTGTTTGATTTTTTCAGGATTAGCTTCAGGTCTATCTATCTTGTTAATTGCTACAATTATTGTTACGTTAGCTGCTTTAGCATGATTAATTGCTTCTATTGTTTGTGGCATAATTCCATCATCTGCCGCAACAACTAATACTGCTATATCTGTTACTTGTGCACCCCTTGCTCGCATAGCTGTAAAGGCTTCATGACCCGGTGTATCTAAGAATGTTATTTCCTTATCATTTATTTTAACCCTATAAGCCCCAATATGCTGAGTAATTCCCCCTGCTTCAGTAGCAGCAACTTGTTCTGCTCTAATTGCATCTAACAAGGAAGTTTTTCCATGATCTACATGCCCCATAACAACTACTATAGGGGAGCGTGGCTTTAAGGATTTTGGATCATCCTTAATTTCTTTCAATAATATATCTTCTTCTGTTATTGTAATTTCTTTTTCCACCTCTATCCCAAAATCTTCAGAAATTAGTTCTGCTACTTCATAATCAATATTTTCATTGATTGTTGCCATAATATTAAGTGTCATTAATTTTTTCATTATTTCACCTAAGGGCTTTTGCAGTTTATTCGCTAAGTTCCCTACTGTAATTTGTTCCCCTATTTTTATTGTTTTTACAGGTTTTTTAGTTATGTCAGGTTTAGCAAGTTCTTGTTTGGGCAATACTGTTTTCTGCTTACTTTTTGTTTCTTTACCAGTATCTTTTACTTTTTTATCCCGTTTACTTATTGTTACTTTTAAATTTTTATCATCAGGCTTATTTTTAGCTTCTTCCTTATTTTTTATGTCACCATCTTGTAACTTTTTTTCATGTCTGACTTTTTTATGTTTTTGTACTTCTTTATCATCCTCAGGTTGAGCTTGTTCCTGTGTATACCTTTCTAATATTAGGTTTATATCAGGATCTGTAAGTGTGCTCATATGATTTTTTACATCTACATCTAATTCCTGTAACTTTTCTATAATTTCTTTACTTGTTACATTTAAATCTTTTGCTATTTGATATATTCTAATTTTCGACATTTCTTCACCCCCATGTATTTTCTTCTTTTACCGGCTTTTATTACTTTCCTCATATTCTTCTCCCAACTCTACATAAACTTTATTATCTATAGCTTTTGAAAATGCTCTTTCAATGCTTCTTTTCTTATATACAGCATCATAACATTTTTTATTTTTACATATATAAGCACCACGACCCATTATCTTACCTTCCTTATCTAATACTATTTCATTATTAGAATTCTTTACAATTCTTATTAATTCTTTTTTAGGTTTTAATTGTTGGCAGCCTATACATTTCCTAAGAGGTATTTTATGTCTTTTTTTCATCATTATATCCTCCTAATATACTCCTAATCCTCATAATAATTATTATATTATAAGTTATTCACTTTTGATATCTATTCTCCAGCCTGTCAATTTTGCAGCCAGTCTTACATTTTGACCTTCCTTGCCTATTGCAAGTGATAACTGATAGTCCGGTACTAACACCTTTGCACTTTTGTCTTCTTCATTTATTTCAACATCTACTACCTTTGCAGGACTTAAACTTTCTGCAATGTATTTTACAGGGTCTGTGTCCCATTTTATTATATCAATTTTTTCACCTTTTAACTCATTAACTATTATTTGTACTCTACTTCCTTGTTGTCCTACACAAGCACCAACCGGATCAAGGTTAGGATCTGAGGAATATACGGAAATTTTTGTTCTTGAACCTGGTTCTCTTGAAATACTTTTTATTTCTATTGTTCCATCATATATTTCAGGTACTTCCATCTCAAACAATCTTTTTACCAAATCAGAATTTGTTCTTGATACATAAACTTGTGGTCCTTTTGTAGTCTTTTTAACTTCAAGGACATATACCTTAATTCTACTATTAAAGTCATATCGTTCGCCTGGCACTTGTTCTTTAGGAGCTAAAATTACTTCAGTTTTTCCCGATTCTATCATTACATTCTTTTTTTCAATACGCCGTATTATACCTGTTATTACGTCATTTTGTTTTGCTAAAAAGTCTTCGTAAATTATCTCTCTTTCTGCTTCTTTAATTCGCTGTAATACTACCTGTTTAGCAGTTTGTGCAGCTATCCTTCCAAATTTTTTAG
This sequence comes from uncultured Oscillospiraceae bacterium, assembly GCA_964602705.1. Taxonomy (GTDB): domain Bacteria; phylum Bacillota; class Clostridia; order SK-Y3; family SK-Y3; genus CAZRSG01. Next base: position 2,252 of record CAZRSG010000071.1, on the reverse strand, counting down.
GAGTCACCTCAAAGTCAATTGTTCCACCTATAATATGTGTTTTGTTAATTTCTAATGCCTTTTCTAAACTTATTTCTGTTAAATCGTTGTTAACATTTTCCACAATTTCTTTCTTCGCATAAACCTTAACTTCTCCTGTTTCCTGATTGATATTTACAGATACATTTTGCGAAGTTCCAAAGTTTCTTTTAAAAGCCGATATAAGTGAAGCTTCAATAGCATCAATAAGTATTTGTTTTTCTATATTTTTATCTTTTGATATTTGTTCGATTGCTTCAATGAATTCAACATTCATTTTACTTTTCCTCCTTTACACAATATAAATTAAACTATTTTAGTCAAGATATTATAATTTTGTAATTGTCAATCCTAAAATTCAAAATATAATTTTGAATTAGCAATTTTATCTTTAGGTATTTCTATTATTTTCCCGTCATCTAATTCAAGAAATACAATATCATTTTTATACGATGACAATATACCTATTAATGCTTTCTGTCCCCCTATCGGTGTATATAATTTTACACTAATTTTGTGACCTATAAATCTTATAAAATCTTTTTCTTTTTTTATGGGTCTTTCAATCCCAGGGGAAGATACTTCTAAATAATAACTTTGTTTAATAGGGTCTACACTATCTAATACATCACTTAAATTTTTACTTACTTTTTCACAGTCCTCTATTGTTACACCACCATCTTTATCAATAAAGATCCTTAAGTACCAATTGGAACCTTCCTTTACAAACTCTACATCTACCAGGTCACAATTGTAACTTTTTACAATAGGTACAGCTAAGTCATACACAATATTTTCTGTTCTCGACACCTTTTCTCCTACCTTTCCAGTTCTTATCTCATTTGCCCATATTTAATACGAAAGAGTGGGAATATTATCCGCCCACTCTTTGAGTTTACGTCGCCTTTATTTGTTCACATATTATTATACCACTTCTGAAAATTTTTGCAATAGGAAATGGATTTAACATTTATAACCTACTGCTAAGTTTATATACTTTTATAAAAGTATAACTATTTTAATTACTTTCTAAAAATTTTAAATTTTCTTGTTCACGATGTTTTTTCATAATATCCGTAAAAAGTTCTGCCGGAGTACATGGTGTATATGTAATAGCATTAGCACCGGCTTCAATTGTTTTAAGGATTGTTTCCTCATTTGGACCCCCGGTTGCTATTATTGGTACATCAGGATATTTTAATCTTATAGATTTCACTATATCTGATGTTTTAGAAGCACCGGATACATTAAGAATTCTTGCCCCTGCTTCTAAACGTTTTGCTATATCGGCTTTATCTGTTCCAACTGTAACCACTACAGGTATATCTATAGAATCTGCAATGCCTTTAATAACCTCATTAGTTGTGGATGCATTCACCACGACCCCCATGGCACCTTGAAATTCTGCATGTCGGGCAAGATTAATGGATCTTTTTCCAGTTGTAATTCCACCCCCGACACCTGACAATACAGGTATGTCTGCCGTCATAATAATTGCTTGGGTAATAACAGGTTGTGGTGTAAATGGGTATACAGCTATTATTGCATCAGCATTAATATTTTTTATTATTGCAACATCTGTAGTAAATACAAAGGAACGTATTAGTTTTCCATTTATTCTAATCCCACTTGCCTGTTCAATTACTTTTGGTATGGTTATCATATTCCTACGTAAAAAACCTGTTACCACAGGTATCTTTTTTTCAGTTGTCATTTATATCACTCCTTATATAGGTCTTGATTTTATTTGTAATATCTCTATCATGAATAGTTTAAAAACAGGTATAAACAAATATTTTTTTCCCTTTATATATTATAGTAATGCTTTTTTTATAATATTTATGTTTGAAAATATCCTTTGAAATGTATAATCTACCAATGTTAATGCTACCATAGATTCTACTACAATTACAGCCCGTGGCACAATTATAGGATCATGCCTACCTTTAACCTGTAATTCAATATTCTCTCCATTATTATTTATTGTATTCTGTTTTTTACTTATAGACGGTGTGGGTTTAAATGCTGCCTTAATTACTATAGGGAAACCATCACTAATACCTCCAACTATTCCACCTGCATTATTAGATAATTTAGCAATATTATTTTCATCATCATAAACATAACCATCATTATTTTCTGATCCTAATAGAGACGAGGTTTGAAAACCTGTACCAAATTCTACTCCCTTAACAGCACCTATTGAAAATATCGCCCTTCCTAACATGGCATCA
>CAZRSG010000070.1:0-7178 GCA_964602705.1 uncultured Oscillospiraceae bacterium | reverse complement strand
GGACCCAACCTTAGTAGCCTATGGTGAAGATAATAGGGATTGGGGAGGAGCATTTGCAGTATATAGGGGTTTAACAGAAGCCTTACCCTACCATAGATTTTTTAATAGCCCGATATCAGAAGCCGCTATTGCCGGTTCTGCTGTAGGCTATGCAATGTCAGGCGGTAGAGTAATAGCAGAATTAATGTATTGTGATTTCTTAGGACGTGCAGGAGATGAAGTATTTAACCAATTGGCTAAATGGCAATCAATGAGTGCGGGTGTTATAAAGATGCCGGTAGTACTTAGGGTATCCGTTGGGTCAAAATATGGTGCCCAGCATTCACAAGACTGGACATCATTAACATCACATATACCGGGTTTAAAAGTAGTATTTCCTGTAACTCCATATGATGCCAAAGGCTTAATGAACAGTGCCTTAGCAGGAACAGACCCTGTAATATTTTTTGAAAGCCAAAGAATATATGATATAGGAGAAATGTTCCAAGAGGATGGAGTACCGGAAGCTTACTATGAAGTTGAAATTGGTGAACCGGATATTAAAAAAGAAGGTAAGGATATTACCATATTAACAATAGGTGCTACCTTATATAGGGCATTAGATGCAGCTAAAATTCTTGAAGAACAATATGGCATATCAGCAGAAGTTATTGATGCAAGAACTATAGTACCATTTAATTATGAAAAAGTAATTGAATCAGTTAAGAAAACAGGAAGAATATTATTAGCAAGTGATGCCTGTGAACGTGGCTCACACCTTAAAGATATTGCACAAACAATTAGCGAATTAGCCTTTGACTATTTAGATGCACCCCCTATTGTAGTAGGAGCAAGGAACTGGATTACACCATCATTTGAATTGGAGGAATACTTCTTCCCACAAGAAGACTGGATAATTGATGCAATACATGAAAAGATATTACCATTAAATGGACATGTAGTAAAGAATAACTTTACCAAGAACGAGCAAATAAGAAAAAATAAAAATGGCGTATAAGAATTATATATAGTAATATAAAAATTACGAAAATTTTATGTTAATTAAATAAGGCAGAACCGACTTTATAGTAAGTGAAGGTTCTGCCTTATTATTTATTTTCCAAGGCTTATAGAAAAGTTATGCTGTATTTTTTTCTGATATTCTTGAGGGGTAATACCTTCCTTGGATTTAAAATACCTACTAAAATAATGAATGCTGTTGAAACCAACCATATATGCTATTTGTGTAATATTTAAGTCGGAATGTGCAAGTAATTCCTTGGCTTTTGATAACCTAAGACTATTAATATATCTTAAAACATACTTTCAATAATATTATCCAAGGAGATATTAGCAAAGTAGTTCTCAATACATAATTGTGAAAGAATTTCTTTAATTATACTTTGCTCATGTTTTTCCCCAATAAGTACGGATTCTATATCTTTTACATCATACTTACCAAAGAAATCACCATATATTTTAATATCCTTAATAAGTCCATTTTGAACATCGATGTTAACTTCGATATTTCCGGCAGGATAATTGCTTTGCTTATGGAAGCTATACTTTGGTGAACTACCATAATTCCAATCCCAAGTATTATATTTTTCATTAACTAAGCTATTAATATTTTGGATATCATTATTAGTAAGTTTATAAACTTGTGCATCCTCATATAGGTCGATAATATAATTATTGATTAAGTTAGTAAAATCAAGAATGGATAAGGGAGACGCTAAATGTTCACTAATATTAGTAACCCGACTACGGATTGATTTTATCCCCTTACTTTTTATTTTTTGTTCACTAACTTTAAGTGCACTTGTAAGATCAACCATGCTACTTGAAAATAAAAGTGTTCCATGATGCAGGATTTTATCCTTATGAACATATTGTGCATTACCTGAAAACTTACGACCGTCAATTACTAAATCATTCCTACCCTTTAATTCAGCACCTATAGAAAGTGATTGTAAAACTTCTATAATTGGTTTAGTAAATTTAAGATAATTGCTAAAGGAATCTTCCTTATTACTCATGATAAAAGTAAAGTTTAAATTTCCAAGGTCATGGAAGACAGCCCCACCACCGGATAATCGTCGAACTACCGGTATATTATGGTCCCTCACATAGTCTATATTAATTTCAGCTAATGTGTTTTGGTTTTTACCTACTATAATTGCAGGTTTATTACGCCATAACATAAAACATTCTTGATTAAAGTTTTTTAATATATACTCTTCTGTAGCAAGATTAAAATATGGATTGGTAGAAGAATTATTAAAAATAAGCATAGTAAAATCCCCTTTATGTATCAGTTTATTGTTTGTAAGAACTGTATCTTATCAGTATTTATTTATAACAAACTTAATTATACTATCTATAATAGGCTTTTGCAATATATGTTAGCCCTGATTTATTGTAATGTTTTCACAAGCTGTATATATAGTGATTTATTAAGTGAATTTAACTTATACTTTTAAAATAAGAAAGATTAATGTATACTAATACTATAAGTGGTGATTATTTAGTCTAATCTTTATGGCAAGTATCACTAAAGATAATAAATTTAGAAGGAGGAAAATATATGAGCTTTAAGATAACAGATAAAGTAAAATGGGTAGGCAAGATAGACTGGGAGTTAAAAACATTTCACGGTGAAGAATATTCTACACATAGAGGTTCATCTTACAACTCTTATTTAATAAAAGATAAAAAGAATGTATTAATAGATACTGTTTGGGAACCATTTGCAGAAGAATTTATAGAAAACTTAAAGAAGGAAATAGACTTAAATGACATTGATTACATAATATCTAATCATGCAGAAGTTGACCATAGTGGTGCCTTACCTCTATTAATGAAGGAAATTCCCGATGTACCAATTTACTGTACATCTAATGGACGTAAAATAATTAAGGGACATTACCATCAAGACTGGAACTTTGTGGAGGTAAAGACAGGAGATAGCTTAGATATTGGAGATAGTAAGTTAGTATTTGTTGAAGCAAGAATGCTACATTGGCCTGATAGCATGATGACATACATGACTAATGAAAATATATTGTTTAGTAATGATGCATTTGGTCAGCATTATGCTTCAGAATTAATGTATAATGACTTAGTAGATCAGGCGGAATTATATCAAGAAGCCCTAAAATATTATGCTAATATTTTAGCACCCTTTAGCCCTTTGGTTGTAAAGAAAATTGAAGAAGTATTGAGCCTTAATCTTCCTTTAAATATGATAGCAACAAGCCATGGGATTATTTGGAGGAATAAACCGGAACAAATTATTGAAAAGTATATGGAATGGGCACAAAATTACTCGGAAAACCAAATAACTATAGTCTATGATACCATGTGGAATGCTACCAGGAAAATGGCAGAAGCAATAGGCAAGGGGATAAAATCAGTAGATAAAGATGTTAATATTAAACTATACCATGCAAGTAAAAAGGATAAAAACGACATTATTACAGAAATATTTAAATCTAAGGCGTTGATAATAGGTTGTTCTACAGTAAATCGAAGCATCATGTCAGGTGCTGCAGGAATAATAGATATGGTGAAAGGATTAGGGCTTAAGAATAAAAAAGCAGCTGCATTTGGTTCTTATGGATGGAGCGGTGAATCAGTAGCCATATTGACCCAAAGGTTAAAAGATGCAAAGTTGGAAGTAATAAGTGACGGAATAAGAGAATTGTGGAATCCTGATAAAGATGCCATAGAAAGATGTATTGAATTTGGAAAGGATTTTGCAAAAAAGGTATAAGGTATTTATAGGTAAATAATAATAAGCACAATTAAGGGCAGGTGAAATCACCTGCCCTTAATTATTATAGTGTTTTAAAACTATTCTAAGGATATTTGCTTAAAACCACCATATTTATCAGTCATGATATTGTATAAGGGCATGTCCAAAATGAATGTATAAATTTCATCAGCTTTCTTAATAGGGTCGATATCTTTAAACTCTTCCGGATATAAGATTTTACCTAAATAATATATATCAGCCATGGCAGTTTCAATGTTATTATAATATGAAACATATGGTAACTGACCGTAAACATTCTTGTTCTTTACTGCCGAAAGTGACTTATAAAAATCATGATTTTTCTTATAATCATCCATAACTATACTTAAACCATTTTCGTCAATTATAAGAATATCAGGATCCCATTTTATTAATTGCTCTTTGTCAATCATAATAGAATCAGTCTTACCGGTATCATCAGCAACATTGTTTGCCCCAATAACATTTAAAACAGGAGAATTTCCGGATGTACTTTCGATACCATGGGTACCTTTATGGCTTAAACCACCTACATATATACTTGGTCTTTTATCGTTAGGAATATCTTTAGTAAGCTCATAAAGTTCATTTTTGCAATCCTCCATATAGGCAATTAAATTATCAGCCCTGTCTTCTTTGCCGATTATTTGACCAATAATTTCTAAAGATTGATACATTTCCTTATCAAAAACTGCAGAAGAACCACAAGTAACAACTATAATAGGAATATTTATTTGTCTTTGTAGTTGTTCTATTCTTTCCAAATCAAATATATCCCCGGCTATAATTACATCCGGAGCTAGACTAATTAAAAGTTCAGGATCAGGATCAGCAGGGAAACCCTCACCTACTATAGGTAGATCAAGTAATTCTGGATTGGCAATAATATAAGGTCGCCCTGTTTCAGGTGATTGCTGACCTCTTTCTACCCCAACCAAGTCATTTGTAGAATTCATATAAGTATATAAGCGGAGGGCGGAACCTATAGCAACAATCCTTTCGGGTGGAGTATTTAGTATATGTTCACGATTTTCCATGTCAATAATTCTTATAGAAGTAGGCTCATTATTAAAGGGCTTGCTTTTATTTGAAGGTTTAGTTAAGATATTACAACTTGTTAACACAGTAATGCTTAATAAAGTTACTATAATTACAAAAAAACCAAGTAATCTTTTATTCATTAAAAATCCTCTCCTTTTAAATTCAATAGTATTTTTCATAAGTTCCAAGTCTTTTTATGGTGTTATTTCAATAAACCTTCTTACTTTTCCTTTATATATCTACTTTTAAATCTATAAGTAGTAACATTTGCTTGGGTAGGGGGCAAACGACTCTATCCGGCAATAAGGGTAAAAACATTATAATAATTAAATCGGAATTACATAAGGAATATTTGCATATTCCTTAATAACCACATCAATACCATAAACATTTTTGATATTATCCTTTGTTATAATATCCGAATTACCGATTGCAAAAAGTTCGCTGTCTTTTAACAGCAAAAACTTATTAGCAAAACGTAGAGCTAAGTTTAAATCATGCATAGTAACAATGGCAGAAATATTTTGTCTTTTAATAATATCTTTAATTATATCAAGAACCTCAAGTTGGTTTTTTAAATCAAGGTTACTTGTTGGTTCATCCATTAATAAAACCTTGGGTTTTTGAACAAGGGCACGAGCAATAATAACTTTCTGCAACTCACCCCCACTAAGCTCATTTGTATACCTCATAGAAAACTTATCAAGATTTAGCTTGTATAAAATGTCCTCAACTATATCAATGTCTTTTTGAGATACAGACCATTTTATATATGGCTTTCGACCAAGTAAAACTGAATCAAAGACAGTATTTTGGGAGAAGTCATGCGTTTGTGATACATATGCTAAATTTTTTGCTAATTCATTATTATTTAAATCAGAAGTATTACAACCATTTATATAAACTAGACCTTTTTTAGCTTTTAAAATTCTATTTAAACACTTTAAAAGTGTTGATTTCCCTGCCCCGTTAGTTCCTAAAACAGCTAAACAATCTCCCTTATTTAAAGAGAAAGTTATTTTGTTGATAACATCATTTTGTGGATAGGAAAAGCTTAAATTATTAGTTTTTAGTATCATTATATATTAGCATCTCCCTTCATTAGAAAGTATAGAAACAAGGGTGCTCCTAAAAAAGATGTTACTGCACCTACCGGTAAAGTCTGTGGAGAGATAATAACCCGTGCCAGGGTATCTGAAACAAGTAAAATAAGTGAACCAACAATAGCGGAAGTTGGTATTAAGTACCTATTATCACTTCCAATTATCTTCTTTGAAATTTGTGGGCATACTAAACCTATAAATCCTATTATCCCCAAAAAAGACACCGTAATTGCTGTAATAATTGACGATACAAACATTCCATAAAGGCGTATATTTTCAACATTAACGCCCAAACTTTTTGCAGTATCATCACCACTATTTAAGGCATTATAATCCCACCTACGTATAATAAAATATATTAAACCTGCAAGAGTTAAAAGACCCATTATTACAATCTCTTTCCAAGATGCCCTCGCCAAATCTCCAAAAGTCCAAAATATTACCGCAGCAATTTTAGTAGAATCACTTGAAAAATATTGTATAATCATTGTTCCTGCTGAAAAAAGTGAATTCAGTGCCACACCTGCCAATAAAATACTTTGTTTAGAAAAGTTTTGTAACTTTGATAGGCTTAAAATTATTAATGTTGAACCTATCGAAAAAAATATTGCACAAATAGTTACAATATAAGGGTTTGAAATATTAACTTCACCCAAGCTACTGCTTATTATATTACCGGCACCTAACAATATAATAGCAACATTAGCCCCAAATGCAGCAGCATTAGATGTCGCTAATGTAGAAGGTGATGCTAAAGGATTTTGCAAGGTATTTTGCATAATACAACCGGCAAGGGATAGACCCGCACCGGCTATTAAACCGGATATTACTCGAGGCATACGTATGTTTCTTACAATAGCCATAGTTTGAATATCGCCATAACCGGCTACCGCCAAAATCACCTTTTTAGGGCTAATATTCATGGCACCGGCATTAATAGCTGCAAAAAATGCAATAATAGTAAGAGAAAAAAGTATAGTAATAAGCCATTTTTTTTTAACTATGTCTTGCCCATATGCCTTATTTTTAAAATTATTTTTTGTAAGATATATTTTATTAATCATTATAATTTTACCAACCCCTGGAATAATCTACAAAGCAACTTAAACAAACCTTTTTACCCTCTTGTAAACGAATCCAATGTTCCGCTGCCTTTTCGCCACAAAGTTCACATTTAATTGATGTAAATAGGCGAGCCTTTTCAGGAAGTTTAAATTTAGGCTTGCTAAACTCAAAAACTTCATTAAAATCGGAAGTTA
>CAZRSG010000069.1:0-7270 GCA_964602705.1 uncultured Oscillospiraceae bacterium | reverse complement strand
AAAACTTTCTGTTTTCGTCTATTTTTTGCCGATAATGTATTGAGTTTTTAAGTTCTATTCGGAGTTGGTCTATTGACTTTCCAAGTTCCTTAACTTCTCCATATCCCGTATCAGAAATAACTGTTTCAAGTTCACCTAACATTAAATCTTCAGTTTTCTTTTTTAGTTGAGTTATTGGTATAACTATATTTTTTAGGTTTCGTCTTTGTACAAGCAGGTTTGCTATAATAAAGGTTATTAGAAATATTATAATGGCAAAGATACCTATTGATTTATAGTAGCTTTCTATGTTTGTTATGGTATTAAGTTTTATAATGTTATATTTTTTATTTTCGATGGTAAAGTTCTCTATGGTTAGGTTATATTTTTTATTTTTATAAATGTAGTATTTTTTATTAATACTGATATTCATTAGCATTTCTTTTATTTGAACGTTACCAAATTGCTTGCTTTGATATATAAGTTGGTCATCTTCCAAGATTATAATGTCAGTTTCTGCCGGCAAGTCTAATTCCGAGGTCTTGCCAAGCAAGTTATATAAATAAATGTAAGTATATGTTGCACAGGTACTTATAATTATTATGCTTATTAAGACTAATAGACTTTGTGTTAAAAATTTATATTTTAAATTCATATTATCAACCCTATATGTCCTTTTTTTCGAATAGATAATAACCTGTTCCAAATAACATTATACTATATCCCGACAAAATAAAGGCAAGTCTGAGTATTTTATTATAATTAATATAGCTTCCTAAAAATAACCTATACCAGTCAAAGGATGATGTAAATAAAAAGCTTTTAATGTTGGGGAATATTATTTGTAAACCATTTAACAATAAAAATATAAGTATTGATAACATAAATGTACTTGTTGTACCTTTCATTATATTTGCAATGACGATAACTGTAAGTGCCAGCACAAATATAGGAAAAAAGGTTACTATGTATGCTAAGAGTATTTTAAGTATATTTATAGGCATGCCCTTTATAAAATATGAGCCTATAATAGATAAAATCATTATAAAAATTAAGTTAGCTATTATAAAACTCCCTCCTGCTGAAACTTTTCCTAAAAATATTTTAAATCTTGATGCCGGGCTTATAAGTGTTAGTTTAATTGTTTGATCGTTAAATTCTCCGCTAAACATATCTATACATACAAAAGCGGTAAAAAGAGGAATAAGTGTATAGCTTAGAACTGAAAGTACTAAAAGTGAAAAATCAGAACTTCCAATTACTTTAATGCCCGCAAAGTTATTTAGGCTATATATTATAATTGCTGCAGATACTATTGATAATACTGATAATATTATTGCTACTGTTATTTTTTTCTTTTTTGATATCTTATATAACTCGTTAATGTATACAGCTTTAAAAGTTTGCACTTGTGTCCACCTCACTTAAATAATAGTTTTCTAAGGACGAGTAGTTTTTTAATATATTATCTTTATAGTCTATATTTAAAAGTTTTCCTTCATATATAATACCTACTTTACTACATGTTAATTCAATATCGTGTATTAAATGACTTGATATAAAAAAGCTTGTGCCATCTTCTTGGGATAATTTAAGTATTAACTTTCTTATGTCAACCATTCCTTCAACGTCTAAGCCATTTAGGGGTTCATCTAAAATTAGTATCTTTGGCTTATGTAGAATTGCCATGGCTATGCCTATCCTTTGTTTCATACCTAAGGAGTAGTTTTTTATTTTTTCATTTTTATATTTAGATAGTCCAACTTTATGTAAACATTTATCTATTCTTATATTATCTACATTATCGTAGAACCTTCCACATAACTTCATGTTTTCATAAGCTGTTAAGTATGGGTATGGTGTAACATTTTCTATTATGCAACCTACATTTTTCATTGCTTGTTCATATTGGTCATCTATATCGAAACCATTTATTATAACCTTACCTTGGTCTGGTTTCATAAGACCTACTGCTATTTTCATAGCAGTTGTTTTTCCCGAGCCGTTAGGTCCCAGGAATCCAAATATTTCACCATAGTCTACTTGTAAGCTAATGTCTTTTATTCCTCGTTTGTTTTTATATTTTTTTGTAAGGTTTTCAATTATAATTGCTTTATCCATGTTTATGTCTCCTTTTATATAGGGGGTATTTTCGGGCAGACAAAGTTGTCTGCCCCTATATATTCTATTCAAAAATTCTTATAAATTCAGCGTCATAATTTTCATCATAGTTATTATAATAGGTAGAATAACCATCTTCTGATATGGTAACATCAAGTTCAAGCCTAAGGCTTGATGCCTTACTTCTATGAATAGTTCCTGTCTTTTTTTTCCCTTTGTCATCTGTATAGTTGAAGATTTCAAAGTATTGTCGTTTATTATCTTTTTCCGTAGTAAATTCAAAGTTATTGGGATTCTTAGGAGCATATCCATCATAATAAGTTTCATAATATCTACCGCTTATTTTCCCATCTTGGACAGAGCTTATTTCTAAAATTCTTTCTCCTTTTTTCACAAAAGAATCTTCTTCTTCAACTACAATATCATTTTTATATGTCCCTATATATCTTTCGTCAAATTCTGAATAATTGTCTTTAGTATATTTTACTTCTTCTCCTTCTAAATTAGGTTCTTGGACTATGGTATTATTAATATCTTTTATTTCAAAGGCAACTTCCATTAAATAAGTATGTTCAATACCTTCCTTATCTACTCCTACCATCCTTATGCTGGCAATAATATTTTCCAAAATTCCTTCTTCATTTTCAATAGCTTTTCCCGATACATCTATGACATAAATATTCTCTTTTGGGTAGGGTATTCCTAATCTGGCAGATCTTATATCGTCATAAAATGTATATTTTAAAGCAAAGGATAATGTTGCATTTACAAGTGGTGGTACTTGGGTTCCCGATAAGTTTCCTATATACATTTTTTTATTATTTGATTCCTCTACTTGAATAATATCTTGCAAACTTCCTACAAATGCATCTACAATCTTTTCAAAGTCTTCTACTCGTTCTTCTTCAAAAGGATTGCTTAAAATACTATATTCTATTCCATTATTCATTGCACTTGATCTAATATTTGTTCTGTCATAAACGTTGTATATCCCTGTTTCAAAATCCTTAAATATAGTTTTATTTTTGTCGTTATAGCTATAATTTTTTCTAATTTTACCCCTATCTATATTTTGGCTTTGACTTTCTTTTGCTTGGTTTGCAATATCAAATTTTATTTCTTCGTTTTCCTCGGTGTATGTTTCATCGTCTACCTTAAATGAGTAAATCATATTCATACTAAAGTTGTCTACTTCCTTGCTTAGTTTTGCCATTGTTGTTTTTGCCGAGTCTTTTAAACCATAATACCCGGAGCCTAACATCATATCTGCAAAGGCTGCCGTTAATAGGATTGTAATACCTATTGCAATAGCGGCAATAGTTTTTGTGGTTCGCTTATGTTTCATAAGTTTTGCCTCCCTCTATTTGTTTTCTTATTTATTTTGGATAAATATTTATCTGTTAACTATATAATATCTTATTAGGCTTGAATATCTCTTAACTAATTATTAACAATTTATTAAATGTATTTGTATTTATGACCAAGCCTTACATACATCGACCCATTCCTTGCCATGCTTTTACTGTTCTGATATAATTATATATGATTATATCAGATAAAGTGAGGTTAATAAATATGGTTTATATGTGGGCTTATAATTATCCTTTTGCTAAGCTTTGGATTGGTGAAAAGGATGGTGCTATTACTAATGTTCTTTTTGGTGATAGTGATAAAAGACCTTTTAATTTTGTAATCCAAGAAACTCCCCTTATTAAGAAAGCTGCAAAGCAGCTTGATGAATTTTTTAATGGGAGACGAAAGTCTTTTAATTTACCCCTATTATTGGAGGGGACAGATTTTCAAAAAAGTGTTTGGAAGGCCCTGCTAACTATTCCTTTTGGTGAGACACGTTCTTATAAAGAAATTGCTATACAGGTTGGAAACCCAAAGGCAGCTCGTGCTGTGGGCATGGCAAATAATCGTAATCCTATTTCTATTATTGTTCCCTGTCATCGTGTTATAGGTTCTAATGGTAGCTTGATTGGCTATGGTGGTGGTCTTTCTATTAAAAACTATTTGTTAAATATAGAAAAAGCTAATTGATAATTTTATTTATCTTTTAGCTTTTCTTTTTAAATTTCATGACGTCCTTCCATGGCTTTTATTAGTGTTATTTCATCTGCATATTCTAAGTCTCCACCTACAGGGACACCATGGGCAATTCTTGTAACTTTAATTTGTAATGGTTTTAATAATTTTGAAATGTACATGGCTGTTGCTTCTCCTTCAATATCAGGGTCGGTTGCCATTATAACTTCATTTATATCTTCTTTTTTTATTCTTTCTAATAATTCTTTGATTTTAATGTCTGCCGGTCCACGCCCTTCTAAGGGTGATATTGCACCATGCAATACATGATAAATGCCTTTATATTCACGTGTCTTCTCCATTGCTATAACATCTTTTGGTGTTTCCATAACACATATTGTGGTTTTATCCCTTTTTGTGTTAGTACATATTGCACATGGATCTATATCCGTAAGGTTTTGACATAAGGAGCAGTAGCTTATTTTGTTTTTGGCTTCTAACAATGTATTTGCAAATGTATTTACTTCTGATTTCGGTAGGCCTAATACATAAAATGCAAGCCTTTGGGCAGTCTTATTCCCTATTCCCGGCATCTTTGCAAATTCTTCTATTAGTTTTGCTACCGGTGTTATATAATAATTCAATCATTTCACCTCTGTTTTTTAAAAAAGCCCGGGTATATTTAAGCCACCGGTTATCTTGCCTAATTCTGAAGATGCAAGTTCATCTGCTTTTCTCATAGCCTCATTAATTGCTGCTATAATTAAATCTTGTAACATGTCTATATCTTCTACATCTACAACTTCCGGTTTAATTTTTAATTCTTGTATTTCCTTAGAACCATTTACTACTACAGTAACAGCTCCGCCTCCTGAAGATGCCTCAACTGTTTGTTCTTGCAATTCTTCTTGCTTTTTTGCCATATCTTCTTGCATCTTTTGGGCTTGTTTTAGTACCTGGTTCATATTACCCATTCCTCCAGCCCTACCGGGATATCTTCCTCTTGCCATCTATTTCTACCTCCATTTTATTTGATTTGCTTTATTATTTTAACCTTTAAAGGTTCAAAGGTTTTTTTAAATTTAAGTATGGGAAATCTTATTCGTATATTTGTATTTTATCCCCTAATTTGTCTTTATCTTTTATAAGTTCTTGTATTATATCTTCACTTTTCGCTTGTTCTTTATCTTTTACTTGCTGTTTTGTACAAAATATTACCTTTATGTCCTTGCCGGTAATATCTTTTATTACTTGTTTTAGTGTCTTTAAATTTTTATTACCATCTTTTAAATCCTGGTCTATTATAAAAGAGTTTTCTAAAATTACATTTACCTTTTCATTTTTAATAATAGGTTTGGCATTTTCCAGAAATCCACCTAATCCAACATATTGTAATTTCTGAAGTTCGGTTAAAATCTTTGGCCATGCTTTTATTACTTGATTAGGGTCACTATTAATATTTACACTTGTATTGTCTTCCAGCTCTTTTAATGGTTTTACTTTTATATCTTTTTTATCTTGTTGGTCTTTATCAATTTTATAGTTTGACAATTTCTCAGTAGTAATGGGTGTTTTTTTGCTTGTTTCAGTATTGTTTATGTGTTGAATCCCTTGTGATAGTTTTTCTTCAATTTCTGATATTCTTGCTAATAATGTACTTGCAGATGTATCTAATTCTATATTACATAATTTTATAATTGTAATTTCAAGTAATATTCTTTGGTTTTCAGACCATTTAAGGTTAGAATATGATTGGGATAGGGTATCAATACAACTTAATAGTCTTTCCTGTGAAAGATATTTGGCTTGCTCAATTAAGTTATTAATTTCTTCCTCTGCCATGTCTATAATTTCTTCCGGTTTGCTTAAAATTTTACATAGTAGTAAATTTCTAAAATGCTTTATAAAATTATCAATAAAATTAATTATATCTATCCCTTTTTCGCTAAGTTCATCTATAAGTTCAATAGCTTTGTTTGTATCATTTTCGGCTATTGCTTTTGTTATATTAAATAAGTAGGCACTATCTGTTATACCTATTATCGGGGCAATATCTTCATATTTTATATGGTCATCACTGAAGGCTATGCATTGGTCTAATATACTTAGGGCATCCCTCATAGAGCCTTCTGCAAGTCTTGCAACTAAATTAAGGACCTCTTTATCAATCTTTATATTATCACTGTCTACTATGTGTTTAAGTCTTTCTATAATATTATGTGTAGTAATTCTTTTAAAATCAAATCTTTGACAACGTGATAAAATGGTTGCGGGAAGTTTATGGGGTTCGGTCGTTGCTAAGATAAATATAACATGTTTTGGTGGTTCTTCTAATGTTTTTAAAAGTGCATTAAATGCTCCTGTTGATAGCATATGGACCTCATCTATTATGTAAACCTTATACTTGCTTTGTGCAGGTGTATAAACTGCCTCTTCTCTTATTTCACGTATGTTATCTACACCGTTATTAGAGGCAGCATCTATCTCCATAACATCCATATTGCTACCCGATGTAATTCCTTTGCATATTTCACATTTGTTGCATGGGTTCCCCTCTTGGGGTGATATACAGTTTACTGCCCGACTGAACACTTTAGCTGTTGATGTTTTACCTGTTCC
This sequence comes from uncultured Oscillospiraceae bacterium, assembly GCA_964602705.1. Classification (GTDB taxonomy): domain Bacteria; phylum Bacillota; class Clostridia; order SK-Y3; family SK-Y3; genus CAZRSG01. The sequence goes on along the minus strand of CAZRSG010000069.1, from coordinate 523 downwards.
TCTTGTACCACAAAATAGATATGCATGTACAATCCTATTTGTTATAAGTTGATTTTTAAGTATTTGTATGTGGTCTTGGCCTATAATATCTTCTAATGTCTGTGGCCTCCACCTTCTATATAATGCCTGATATGACATTACTACACCTCTTTTTGAAAAAGAATATTAATGTAAAATTACTGACCTATATATTAAAAACCGTACACCCTTCCTCGAATTACCTTCACATGCGATACTTTTGCAGTTAGCTCAAATTAAGCACCCTTACGGCACACGAGATTGCCCGTTTATCGCTGCTTTGTTCCCAACCTGACGAAGTTCACGAGTTCCCGTTGCGTAAGACTTAATTCTCATCACCACTTACAAAAGCCGGACCATACAAAGAATAATCCTCAAAAGGGAATTCGCCCTTGCTATAGCGGATTGCAAGTACAGGGCACCGCTACCTCCCCGACTAGTACGGCTAAACTTTATTATAATATAGATTGCTTTATATTTCAAGCCCCATTTATTCCCTCCTATT
>CAZRSG010000068.1:0-7297 GCA_964602705.1 uncultured Oscillospiraceae bacterium | reverse complement strand
CTTGTAACAACCGCACCAAGCGTAATATATAAGGTTATTAAAAATAATGGCAAAGAAATATTTGTTGATAATCCAACCAACTTACCGGAAGTAACAGAAATTAACTATATGGAAGAACCCATTGTCGAAGCTTCTATAATGGTTCCTGACAAATACGTTGGCAATATAATGGAACTTTGTCAAGAACGGCGGGGTACATATAAGGACATGCAGTATATTGACGAAGATAGGGTTATGTTAACCTACAAACTACCACTAAATGAAATCATTTACGACTTTTTTGATGCCTTAAAATCCCGGACAAGAGGCTATGCATCATTTGATTATGACCTAATAGGATATGCTGAATCAAGGCTTGTAAAATTAGATATATTGCTAAATGGTGAAATAGTAGATGCCCTATCATTTATAGTACACACTGATAAGGCAATAGCAAGAGGAAGGAAGATAGCAGAAAAATTAAAAGAATCCATACCAAGGCAAATGTTTGAAGTACCAATACAGGCAGCAATAGGCAATAAGATAATAGCCAGAGAAACAGTTAGAGCATTAAGAAAAGATGTATTATCAAAATGCTATGGCGGAGATATAACACGTAAGAAAAAACTCTTAGAAAAACAAAAAGAGGGGAAAAAGAGGATGAGACAGATAGGTTCAGTGGAAGTTCCCCAAGAAGCCTTTATGGCTGTTCTAAAATTAGATTAAAAGTTGATTTTAAAATTAGATACTTATAAAAGTTTTAAAACTTTACAAATAAATAGGGGTAAACATATGGAAAGTTTAGCTTTATACATTCACATACCATTTTGCAAAAGTAAATGCTATTATTGTGACTTTAATTCATATCCTAATATAGATTACCTTATGGAGGAATATGTAGATGCATTAATAGGTGAATTTCAGTTATATAAAGAGAAAATAAAAAATATAAAAATATCAACAATATTTATAGGGGGAGGCACTCCTACATACCTAAGCGACAAAATGTTATATAAAATAATGGAATCCATATATAAAACATTTGAACTTGAGGATAATGCTGAAATATCAATAGAGGCAAATCCCGATACAATAAACTATAAAAAACTAACTGCTTTAAAAAAACTTGCTATCAATAGGTTAAGTATAGGACTGCAAACATGGGATGACCACCTATTAAAAAAAATTGGAAGAAGGCATACAGTAAACGAATTTTTAACAGCTTACAAACAGGCACGTAAAGTGGGATTTGATAATATTAATATAGACTTAATATATGCATTGCCGGGACAAACAAGAGAAGGATGGATTGAAACCTTAAACAAAACAATTAAATTAGAAGCAGAACATATTTCATCATATGGCTTAATACTTGAAGAAGGAACTAAAATGCATAATGATTATATAAACAATAAAATTAATTTAATTGATGATGAGCAAGATAGACAAATGTACCATTATGCAGTAAACACCCTAATAAAAAAAGGTTATGATCATTATGAAATATCTAACTTTGCAAAAAAAGGATTTGAATGTAAGCATAACCTAATTTATTGGCAAGCAAATCAATATATAGGTATAGGTGCCGGTTCACATTCATATATTGGCGAGCTTAGGTACTCAAACCTTTCTTCACCTATAGCCTATATAGACAGAATAAAAAAATTAAAATTTGCAACAAGTGAGGAAAATTTTATTAACAAAGAAGATAAGATGTCAATATATATATTTATGAATTTAAGATTAATTAAAGGACTTAATATAAAGAAGTTTAATAAAATATTCAAGCTTAATTTTAATGAAATCTTTAGCGAAAAAATAGATAAACTTATAAAAAAAGGATTATTAGTGCAAGAAGCTGATAATTACAGGCTTACCCCCTTAGGGTTGGATCTTTCGAATCAAGTTTTTCTTGAATTTATTTAAAATTTTTTAAAATATACTTGACAAAAAAATAAAGTAATGATATTTTAAAAATAGATTTTAGCACTCACTTAATGAGAGTGCTAATAAAATTGAGGTGAGTTTAATGGAATTGGGGGTAAGAAAAAGACAAATATTGCAGGCAATAATAGATAATTATATTAATACTGCCGAACCGGTAGGGTCACGAACCATTGCAAAAGAAAATCAATTAGGCATAAGTTCAGCAACAATACGCAATGAAATGGCAGACCTTGAAGAAATGGGCTATTTAGAACAGCCTTACACATCTGCCGGTAGAATACCCTCGCAGTTAGGTTATAGGTTATATGTCGATGAACTAATGGAACAATATGCTCTTAATATAGTAGAAACACAGATGATAAAAGAAGCCTTGGAAATAAAAAGGCAAGAGACAAACCAAATAATCAGGCAGTTAACAAAAGAAATATCTAAATTGACCCAATATATAACACTTATATCAGCACCACAATTTAAAAAAAGCACAATTAAATATCTAAAGGTTTTACCGGTAAATGAATATACAATATTATTAGTAATAATAACAGATTCCGGGGTTGTTAAAAATCAAACTATAAGAATTTTTAACAAAATAAATAATGAGATTTTAAACAAAGCCTCACAGATATTAAACGAAAAGTTAGAAGGCCTAACAGTAGAACAAATAAATATTGAAAAAATTATCGAAATAAAGGAAAGTTTGAACTTAAATGAAGAAATACTGATATCAATATTAGAAAGTATTATAAATAATATTAATAAAATAGATAATGCTGAAGTATATTTAAGCGGGATAACAAATATGCTTAACTTTCCGGAATATAATAATATACAAAGGGCTAAAGAATTATTTTCCTTTATAGAAGAGAAAAATAACCTGGATCATCTATTAGCTAATATACAAAATTTATGCTATAGGTATGATAACAATAAAATTAATATTATTATAGGAAACGAAAGTGAAATAGAAGAACTAAAAAACTGTAGTTTAATAACATCAGCATATTCGATAGACGATAAAATTTTAGGCGTAATAGGATTTCTTGGTCCTACACGAATGGAATACTCAAAACTTGTTTCGTCGTTAAAATATTTAACGACAAACTTTAATAATATTTTATTAAAACTTTTTTATGGAGAGGAAATTATTTAAAAGTTGTAATTAAGAAAAGTTTTTATATAGAGGATGGAGATAATGGAAACAATAAAAAAACAGGGAAAGAAAAAAAAGCAAGTACAGGAAGATAAGCTACAAAAAGATAAAGGAATCGGAATTAATACAAGTAAGGATGAAGACAAGAGTCAAGGAGAAGTTAATAATCAAGATAAAATAATTGAACCGGAACTTTTGGATTTAGAAAAACAATTAAAAGAAAAGACTAAGATGTGTGATGAATACTTGGATATGCTACAGCGGAAGGTGGCGGAATTTGATAACTATAAAAAAAGAACAATTAAAGAAAAAGAAGAAATATATACCAATGCTTTAATTGATACAGTATCACAATTTCTGCCCAGCTTAGATGATTTAGAAAGGGCAATTAATTCCTGTCAGGACGATGCCCAAGCAAGCAACTTATTACATGGGGTAGAAATGATTTTACAAGGCATAAAAGATGTATTTTCAAAGTTAGGAGTTGAAGAAATACAATCAGTAGGCCAGGAATTCAACCCTAAATATCATGATGCTGTTATGCATATAGAAGATAAAGAAGTAGACAATAATATTATTGTAGAAGAATTTCAAAAAGGATATAAAATAAAAGATAAAGTTATACGATACAGCATGGTAAAAGTAGCAAATTAAAATAAATAATAAAAATTAAACTAATTCAACAAATATTTAGGAGGTATATATAAGATGGCTAAAATTATAGGAATAGATTTAGGGACAACAAACTCATGTGTAGCAATTATAGAGGGCGGTGAACCTACTATTATAGCAAATGCTGAAGGAGACAGAACTACATCATCAGTAGTTGCGTTTACAAAATCAGGTGAAAGATTGATAGGAAACATAGCAAAAAGACAAGCTATAACTAACCCCGACAGAACAATTATGTCTATTAAAAGGGATATGGGGTCAGATAAAAAGATTAAGATAGATGATAAAAACTATACACCCCAGGAAATATCTGCAATGGTCTTGCAAAAATTAAAAACAGAAGCAGAAAACTACTTAGGAGATAAGGTTACAAAGGCTGTAATTACAGTACCTGCATATTTTAGTGATTCACAAAGGCAAGCAACCAAAGATGCCGGTCAGATAGCAGGTTTAGAAGTAGAAAGAATTATTAATGAGCCAACAGCTGCTGCATTAGCATATGGTTTAGATAAAGAACATGAACAAAAGATTTTAGTATATGACCTTGGTGGTGGTACTTTTGACGTATCAATTCTTGAAATTGGTGACGGAGTATTTGAAGTTTTAGCTACTAACGGTAACAATCGATTAGGTGGTGACGACTTTGACGATAGAGTAATGAACTATTTGGCAGACGAATTTAAAAAAGAAAATGGTATAGACTTACGAAATGATAAAATGGCACTGCAAAGGCTAAAAGAAGCAGCAGAAAAGGCAAAAATAGAACTTTCAGGACTTACAACATCAAATATAAACTTACCCTTTATTACTGCAGATGCTTCCGGTCCCAAACATTTAGACATTACCCTAACAAGGGCTAAATTTGATGAATTAACATCAGACTTAGTAGAAAAAACAATAGAACCCATACGAAAAGCTTTAGCTGATTCCTCATTAAACCCGGGTCAAATTGATAAGGTTTTATTGGTAGGAGGATCTACAAGAATACCGGCAGTTCAAGAAGCTGTTAAAAAATTAATAGGAAAAGAACCACATAAGGGTATTAATCCTGATGAATGTGTTGCTGCAGGTGCAGCCATACAAGCAGGTGTACTTGGTGGTGAAGTAAAAGATATACTACTACTTGACGTAACACCACTATCTTTAGGAATAGAAACCTTGGGTGGAGTATGCACAAAACTAATCGAAAGAAATACAACAATTCCAGCCAATAAAAGCCAAATCTTCTCAACTGCTGTTGATGGACAGACAAGTGTTGAAATTCACGTACTTCAAGGTGAAAGGGATATGGCAGCCTATAATAAAACTTTAGGTAGGTTTAACCTAACAGGTATACCATCTGCACCAAGAGGTGTTCCACAAATAGAAGTAACCTTCGATATTGATGCTAATGGTATAGTAAATGTTTCAGCCAAAGACTTGGGAACAGGCAATGAACAGAAAATAACTATTACTGCAAGCAGTAATTTAAGTGATGATGAAATTGATAAGGCAGTTAAAGAAGCAGAAAAATTTGCGGAAGAAGACAGGAAACAAAAAGAACAAATTGAGGTACGGAACAACGCTGACTCCATGGTATATCAAGTTGAAAAGACACTAAAAGATTTAGGTGATAAAGTTTCAGAAGAGGAAAAAGCACAGGTACAAACTGAGGTAGATAAACTTAAAGAAGCATTAAAAGGAACAGATACAGAAAATATAAAAAATGTTACAGAAGAATTAACCCAAAAGTTCTATGAAATATCATCTAAGATGTATCAAGGACAGCAAGGAGAAGGACAAGAAGAACCTCCTCAAGATTCAAGTGAAAAGGGTCCTGATGGGGAAGAAGTTTATGAAGCTGATTACGAAGAAATTAAAGAAGATAGTGAAGAAAACAAGGAATAAAAATAATAGATAATAATGAAAGAACTGATAAAACAAGGCTAAGGTTTATAAACTTTAGCTTTGTTTAAGAAAGTTTTTTTGGGAGGCGAGGAAGTAATTGGCGGCTAAAAAAGATTATTATGAAGTCTTAGGTGTTAATAAAAATGCCAGTGATGATGATTTAAAAAAAGCATATAGAAAGCTTGCAAAAAAATATCATCCTGATGTAAACCCCGGTGATAAAACAGCCGAGGCAAAATTTAAGGAAGCAAGTGAAGCTTATCAAGTATTAAATGATTCAAAAAAACGTGCCCAATATGATCAATTTGGTCATGATGCAGCAAACTTCTCCGGATATAACCAAGGCTTTTCAGGTGGTTTTGAAGGATTTGGATTTGATGACATTTTTGAAAGTTTCTTTGGTGGTGGATTTGGTGGTTCAGCAAGAAGAGGTGGGGCACAAAAAGGCAGAGATATAACCCATAATATAAAGATTTCCTTTAATGACGCAGCATTTGGTGTAGAAAAAGAAATCAATATCAGAAAAATGGAACCATGTAACACTTGTGAAGGAACAGGTGCAAAAAAAGGAACACAAAAAGAAACATGCTCAACCTGTAAGGGTAGTGGTCAAATAAAACAAAATCAAAACACCCCATTTGGACAATTTGTTAATGTAACTACTTGTAATGTATGTAAAGGTGAGGGCACTATAATAAAAGAACCATGTAATACCTGCCGAGGCAAGGGGCAAGTCCGCAAATCAAAAAAGATAAAAGTAAAAATACCTGCCGGCATAGACGATGGTCAAACTATATCTTTACGTGGTGAAGGTGATGTGGGTATTAAAGGCGGTCCGCCGGGAGATTTATATATTAATATAGCCGTAGAACCACACCCAATATTTCAACGTCAAGGATTTGATGTAATATGTGAGTTTCCTGTAACATTTGTTCAGGCAGCATTGGGGGATAACTTAGAAATACCTACAATAGACGGTAAAGTAAAATATACCTTGCCGGAAGGAACACAATCAGGAACAGTATTTAGACTAAGAAATAAAGGGATACCAAATATAAGAGGTTATGGACGAGGCAACCAATATTTAAAAATAATTATAGAAGTTCCAACAAACCTTAGTGAAAAACAAAAAGAAATTTTAAGGGAGTTTTCAGAATTAGACACAGATAATATTCATCAGCAAAGAAAGGGTTTTTTTGAAAAAATGAAAAATGCTTTAGGTATGTAAAAACAAGTAGAGAAACAAGGTGGCAGCTTAAATATGGCAAAGTTTTTTGTAAAAGATGAAAACATTTATGATAATAAGATAATTATTAATGGAGAAGATGTAAAGCATATATCAAAAGTATTGCGTTTAAAAGAAAAAGATACATTAACAGTTAGTGACGGTAAAGGTAAAGAATATGACCTTATCATAAAAAAGATTGAACAAGATAAAGTTTTAACCGAAATTATAAAAAAATATGCCTCCGAGACTGAGCCAACAATAAATATTACCCTATACCAAAGTATTCCTAAATCCATTAAGATGGAATATATAATTCAAAAAAACACAGAAATAGGAATTTATAAAATTACACCTATTATAACAAAAAGGACTATTTTTAAAATTACAAATAATAAAACCGCCTTAAACAAACAAACAAGGTGGGAAAAGGTAGC
>CAZRSG010000067.1:6047-7363 GCA_964602705.1 uncultured Oscillospiraceae bacterium | reverse complement strand
AGACCCATTAGGTATCCGCCCATTAAGCATAGGCAAATTAAAAAACTCCTATTTATATGCTTCCGAAACATGTGCCTTTGATACAATTAATGCGAAATTTATAAGAGACATAAAGCCGGGTGAAATAGTAATTATAGATAAAGACGGCTTACGGTCTGACACTACTAATTGTATGCAAGAATCGAAAATGTGCATATTTGAATATATCTATTTTGCTCGTCCTGATAGCTTTATTGATGGGATAAGCGTTTACGAATCAAGAAAAGAGGCAGGTAGGGTATTAGCAAGAGAATTCCCTGTAGAGGCAGATATTGTTATGGGTGTACCGGATTCAGGGATTGCAGCTGCTATGGGTTATGCAGAAGCCTTAGGTATTGATTATGGCTATGGTTTAATAAAAAACAAATATATAGGACGTACCTTTATACAACCAACCCAAAGTCAAAGGGAAATAGAAGTCCAAATTAAGCTTAGTGTTCTAAAAACAAATGTAAAAGATAAAAAAATTGTTTTAGTAGACGACTCTATAGTTAGAGGTACAACAAGTGGGATAATTGTACAAATGTTAAAAAAAGCAGGGGCAAAGGAAGTACACTTACGAGTAAGCTCACCACCCTTTAAATGGCCATGCTTTTTTGGTACAAGTGTACCCTCTCGAAAAGAATTAGTGGCATCTAACCACTCCATGGAAGAAATAAGGGATATGATAGGGGCAGATAGTTTAGAATATATAAGTATAAAAGAACTTACTAAAATCTGTGTAGGTGCTAAATCTAAATTTTGCACAGCATGTTTTACCGGAGATTACCCAATAGAGGGACTATCAGGAAGAAATAATTAACATAGATGTTGAGAGGAGAATTATTGTGAATGCATATAAAGCAGCAGGTGTGGATGTTGAAGCCGGTTATAAGGCAGTTAAGCTGATGAAAGAAGATGTAGCTAAGACATTTATACCGGGCGTAATGTCAAGTATTGGTGGTTTTGGTGGCTTATTTGAATTAGATATAAAAAGATATAAGAACCCTGTATTAGTATCCGGAACTGATGGTGTAGGGACAAAGCTTAAAATAGCCTTCATTATGGACAAGCATGATACTATAGGCAAAGACTGTGTAGCAATGTGTGTAAACGATATTGTTTGTTCAGGAGCCAAGCCCTTATTTTTTCTTGATTATATAGCGGTAGGGAGAAATAAACCGGAAAAGATAGCACAAATAGTAAAAGGTGTAGCAGATGGGTGTTTAGATGCAGGCTGTGCTTTAATAGGTGGGGAAACAGCTGAGATGCCGGGGTTTTATAATGATAATGAATAT
>CAZRSG010000067.1:3667-6037 GCA_964602705.1 uncultured Oscillospiraceae bacterium | reverse complement strand
CATAACATTCCGATTCGATCATGTTTGCGTCAGTATATGAACCTAATGATAATGAATATGATATAGCCGGTTTTTCAGTAGGAGTAGTAGATAAAGATAAAATAATCGACAATGCAGGAATAAAGCCGGGAAATGTATTAATAGGCTTGCCATCATCAGGCATACATAGTAATGGTTATTCTTTAGTAAGAAAAGTATTCAATCTAAATGGAAACAAAGACGAAGAAAAACTATCAAACCATATAGAAGATTTAGCTACTACAATAGGAGAAGAACTTTTAAAACCTACAAAAATATATGTTAAGACCTTAAACAAACTAACAGATAAATTTAATATAAATGCAATATCACATATTACAGGTGGTGGGTTTATAGAAAACATTCCGCGAATTTTAAATCAAAATACCAAGGCTATAATTAATAAAAAGACTTGGAATATACCACCAATTTTTGAATTAATAAAAAAGTTAGGAAACATAGAAGAAAGAGATATGTTTAATACTTTTAATATGGGTATAGGCATGATTTTATCTGTAAATGAAAATGATGTTGATAGTATTATAAAATCTATTCAAGAAGAAAAAGAAGAAGCTTTTATCATAGGTAGCATAGTCGAAGGAGAAAAAGAGGTGCAAATATGTTAAAAATGGCTATCTTGGTTTCGGGTGGCGGGAGTAATTTACAAGCTATCATTGACGGAATAAGGAACTCAACCATAAAAAATGTAGAAATAGCAACAATTGTAGCAAGCAATCCAAAGGCATATGCAATAGAACGGGCTAAGAATAATAAAATACCTTATAAAGTTATAAGCAAAAAAGAATATCCAAGCATAAAAGAATATGATGAAATTTTACTTAAACATCTAAAAGAAAATAAGATAGACCTTATAGTATTGGCAGGTTTCCTACCAATTATAGGGAAGAAATTGATAAAGGAATATCCTAATAAAATTATAAATATCCATCCATCACTTATCCCTGCATTTAGCGGTAAAGGATCCTATGGAATAAATGTTCATAAACAAGCATTAGAATATGGGGTGAAAATCACCGGTGCGACAGTCCATTTTGTAAATGAAGTTACTGATGGCGGAGCTATAATATTACAAAAGGCAGTAGCAGTAAAAGATAATGATACACCGGAAACATTACAAAAACGAGTGATGGAAGAAGCAGAATGGTCAATATTACCAAAGGCTATTAACTTATTTTGTCAAGGTAAAGTAAAAATTGATAAACGAAAGGTTATAATTAAAAGTTAAAAGTGTAAATAAATAACCACATTGAATTATAGGGGGAGACAATCTCATTTACAATAGAGGAACGATATATATAAGCACTGTAGGGGCAGACGACTTTATCTGCCGAAAAAAGGAGGAATATAAATGTCAAAACGAGCAATTATTAGTGTATCAAATAAAACCGGTCTTGTTGAATTTGCAAGCCAATTAATAAACTTAGGTTATGAAATAATATCAACAGGAGGAACATCCAAAACATTAGAAGAAGCCGGAATTGATGTTATAGGAGTATCCGATATTACCGGATTTGCAGAATGCTTAGACGGCCGGGTAAAAACTCTTCATCCTAACATACATGCAGGAATTCTTGCTATGAGGGATAATGAAGAACATCTTAAACAGCTAAATGAATTAAATATTAAGCCTATAGACCTGGTTGTTATTAACCTATATCCCTTCAAACAAACGATTTTAAAAAGGGATGTAGAATTAGAAGAAGCTATTGAAAATATCGATATAGGTGGACCTACTATGTTACGGGCAGCAGCAAAAAATTATCAAGATGTTGCAGTAATAATAGATCCCGAGGACTATACTAATATAATAGAAGAAATAAAAGAAAAGAAAAACATATCCCAACAAAGCAAATTTAGGTTAGCAAGTAAAGTATTTGAACACACAAGTCATTATGACACATTAATATCAAAATATCTAAGGGAGCAAATTGGAGAAACTTTATTTCCTGAAACTTTGACTTTAACATATGAAAAAGTACAAGATATGCGGTACGGAGAAAACCCCCATCAAAAGGCAGTGTTTTACAAAGAAATAGAAGATAATAGTAACTGTCTAACAGCGGCAAAACAATTACATGGTAAAGAATTATCATATAATAATATTAACGATACAAATGGAGCCTTAGACCTATTAAAAGAATTTGAAGAACCTACTATAGTAGCAGTAAAACATGCTAATCCATGTGGAGTAGGAAGTGGGTTAGATATCTATGATGCATACATAAAAGCCTATAATGCAGATCCCATATCCATATTTGGTGGAATTGTTGCAGCAAATCGTGAAATAGATATCAAAACAGCAGAAGAAATAAATAAAATTTTTGTAGAAAT
>CAZRSG010000067.1:0-3657 GCA_964602705.1 uncultured Oscillospiraceae bacterium | reverse complement strand
CGCACCTTCATTTAGCCAAGAAGCTTTAGAAACCCTTAGCCGAAAAAAGAATATACGATTATTAGAATTACCTGATATAGCCAGAAAATATAATCAAGGAACATTTGATATGAAAAAGGTAGCAGGAGGGCTCTTAGTACAGGAAATTAATAATGAGCTATTAGATATAGAAAAATTAGAATATGTAACAGAAAAAAAACCTACAAAACAAGAATTACAAGAAATGATATTCGCATGGAAAGTAGTAAAACATACAAAATCGAATGCTATAGTTATTGCAAAAGATATGCAAACAACTGGAGTAGGACCGGGACAAACAAATAGAATTACTGCAGCAAATCTTGCAATTAGATATGCAGGTGAAGAAGCAAAAGGTTCAGTCATGGCATCCGATGCCTTCTTTCCATTTCCTGACTGTGTAGACGCCGCTGCAAAAGCTGGTATCACTGCAATAATACAACCCGGTGGTTCCATAAAAGATAAAGAATCAATAGAGGCATGCAATAAATATGGCATTGCAATGGTATTTACAGGAATGAGACATTTTAAACATTAATAAGAAGAAAAAGTAAAGTTAAAAATATAAGGTGTCGTTATTTGTATATTATTTATAACACCTAATTAGAATGTAGGGGCGGACGACTTTATCCGCCCAAAATTATATATCACAACTATATTATCATATGGAGGTAATAGAATAATGAAAGTCTTAGTAATAGGTGGAGGCGGTAGAGAACATACATTAGTATGGAAAATAAGGCAAAGTCAAAATGTTAATAAAATCTACTGTGCCCCCGGAAATGGCGGCATATCAAAAATAGCAGAATGCGTAGACATTAAAACAACAGATATAAATAAATTAATAAACTTTGCAAAAGCAAATAAAATAGACTTAACAATTATTGGACCGGATGATCCTCTGGCAATGGGAATAGTAGATGAATTTGAAAAAGAAGGATTAAGGGTATTTGGACCTAATAAAAAAGCAGCAGTTATAGAAGGAAGTAAGGTATTTTCAAAAAACCTTATGAAAAAATATAATATTCCAACTGCAGAATATCAGGTGTTTGAGGACAGCAAAGAAGCAATTGACTATCTAAGAAAGTCTTTATATCCAATAGTAGTAAAAGCTGAAGGCTTAGCATTAGGGAAAGGTGTTATTATTGCACAAAACTATCAGGAAGCAATCACAGCAGTTAAAGAAATAATGGAAGATAGGGTATTTGGGCAAGCCGGAAATCGGGTAGTAATAGAAGAATTTTTAATAGGGCAGGAAGTATCAGTTCTTACATTTACAGACGGAAAAACAATTATACCTATGGTCAGTTCGCAAGACCATAAAAGAGCCTTAGATGGAGACAAAGGTTTAAATACCGGGGGGATGGGGGCATTTTCACCAAGCCCAATATACACACAAGAAATAGAAGAATATTGCATGGAGAATATATTTAAAACTACAATGGAGGCAATGAACGAAGAAGGACGTAAATTTAAAGGAATATTATACTTTGGTTTAATAATGACCAATGACGGTATAAAAGTTTTAGAATACAATGCGAGATTTGGAGACCCAGAAACCCAAGTAGTATTGCCATTATTAAAAACAGATATTATAGAAATTATTAATGCAATTATAGATGAGAAATTATCCGATATAACTATCGAATGGGAGGATAAGGCAGCAGCATGCGTTATTATAGCATCAGGAGGTTATCCGGTAAAGCATGAAGTTGGATATTCTATTGAGGGAATAAAAGAAATAGACCAGAAGGAAGATGTAATTATATTTCATGCAGGAACGAAATATAAAGAAGATCAATTAATAACAGCAGGCGGTAGAGTCCTTGGAATAACAGCAGTAGGCAAAGACATAGAAAAAGCATCTAAAGAAGCATATAAGGCAGTAGGGGAGATATCATTTAAAGATATGCACTATAGAAAAGATATCGGAAAAATATTGTAAACAATATTTAAAAATTAACAATATCCCTGTAGGGAAGGGTTCTAAACCCTTCCGTATTTTAAAATATCATGTAATATATACAATTTATCATATAGGAGAATCTTCTTATGGAAAATTTAATACCGGTAAAAAAGAATAATTATTATCAATTACAAATAGATGCCTTAGGAAATGAAGGACAAGGTATAGGAAGAATAGATAACTTTACTATATTTGTACCCTTGGCACTACCGGGAGATAAGGTAAAAATTAAAATATTAAAAGTTAAGAAAAAATATGCATATGGAAAGATAATCGATATAATTACCCCTTCACCTAACCGAGCCAAACCAATATGCCCCATATACGGTAAATGTGGTGGTTGTCAGTTGCAACACCTAAGTTATTCTGAACAACTTGCCTTTAAAAAACAAAAAGTTATGGATGCTCTACAAAGAATAGGAAGATTAGAAAGTGAATTTACTGTATCCGAAACAATAGGAATGAAACAACCACAAAGATATAGAAACAAAGCACAATTTCCAGTTGGAATTGATAAAAGAACAGGTGGAATTAGTATTGGATTTTATCAACCTAAAAGTCACGATATTGTAGATATTGAAAATTGTTATATACAAGATCCAATTAACGACGAAATAGTAAAAAAGATAAAAACCTGGATGACAAACAATAATATAAAACCCTATGATGAGAAAAGTGGCAATGGTTTCATACGTCATATATATACACGAATAGGGGTAAAAAGTAGTGAGATAATGGTCGTATTAGTAACTAACAATGAGAACTTTCCTAAAAAACAAGAATTTGTAGATACGATACGAGCTATTGACAGCAATATAAAAAGTATTATACAAAATATAAACATAAGAAAAACCAATGTAATATTAGGAAATATTAATAAAGTATTATGGGGAAAAGAAAGCATAGTAGATTATATAGGGGATATAAAATTTAAAATATCTCCCATGTCATTTTATCAAGTCAATCCAGTGCAAACGGAAGTTCTATATAAGAAGGCCCTACAATATGCAGAACTAAATGGTAGCGAGACAATCTTTGACTTATATTGTGGAATAGGTACAATATCATTATTTTTTGCACAAAAAGCTAAGAAGGTGATAGGAGTCGAAATTGTTAAAGAAGCAATAGACGATGCCAAGGAAAATGCTAAAATTAATGATATTAATAATCTGGAATTTTTTACGGGAGCAGCTGAAGATATAGTGCCTAAATTATATAAAGAAGGATATAAGGCTGATATGGTAATAGTAGATCCCCCAAGAAAAGGCTGTGATGAAAACTTATTAAACACTATTATTAATATGGAAGTAGACAGGATTGTGTATGTATCCTGTAACCCAAGTACATTAGCAAGGGATCTTAAGATATTAGAAGATGCTGGATATAGTGTGAAAACAGTACAGCCTGTAGATATGTTCCCAGATACGGTGCATGTGGAGTGTATAGCGTTACTACAAAGGGAAATTTCGTAGAAATCCTGAGATTTAAGCTCTTTCATGACTATTTTGCCTTTGAAGAAGATGAGGCTAATTTCAAGAAAAAAGTACTGAAAAAGCATTTTAAAGTTTCAGTGGTGGTTGACCTAGTTAGTGGAGACACAAGAAAATAAGGACAGTTAAGAATCAGCAAGGATTAAAATACTTGCTGATTTTTGCATTTATACTTTCAGACTT